>NZ_JBEYHH010000040.1:0-61518 GCF_040635175.1 Streptomyces sp. NPDC006997 | reverse complement strand
CCCCCCAACGCCACCGAAATCAGATCCCGCAACTGCAACACATACGTCTGCAACGTCGTCCGCGCACTCCGCGGCGGACGACCCGCCCACAACTCATCAATCAACGCCGACACCGGCACCACACGATCCGCGTGCAACGCCAACAACGCCAACACCTGCCGCGGCTTCGGCGCCGTCGGAGCCACCGACACCCCATCCACCCGAACGTCCACGATCCCCAACACATCGATCTGCACGCCGCAGTCCCCCTAGACAAGTGCGCTGCCATCACTGTCATTTGACACACCGAGTACAAAACAGTCCGCACGGTTTGTCAACAGCCAACCCCCCACACCCAACCACCCCTCACCCCACCCCTCACCCCACCCCACAACCCAGCCCACAAACCGGACAAAGAATTATCTTCCATCCCGAACTCCTGCCCATTCCCGCCTCACACCCCATCATCGAAACCAACTCCTCATGCCGTTCGCCACTCACCCAAAACGCCCTAAGCAATCAAAACCGGCACATCGGTCCAGAGGGTGACAAGGATCTGAATACAGCACCTCGGATCCAGGCGCGCGAGTCACACGAACACGCAGGCGCGGAAGCAGGGCACACCGGGGCAAGAGCAGCACAACCGGAGGCCGCAAAGGGAGGAGTCAGAGGGGTGGGGGGACTGGAGTGGGGGCGACATGTGAACCAGGGCAGTGATGACTGGAACATGGATCGAAGACAGCAGCGGAGACGGAAAACGAACAAACAGGCACAGCCGTACGCGGGTCGCAGCCGAGGCCGCCACACCCACTCATGAGACACGGCCCCCAGCACCCCCCGGTTCACCATCCCCCTCAACCCCCGCGCCCTGGCCGCCGAGCCGATGGAGTCGGCCAGCCGCACCACCGGGGAAGGGATGACAAACGGCCACGACGCCTCACCAGGGTCTCACCTCCGCCCATACGGTCACCGACCCCTCGACCGATCAGTCCTGATTACTCCGCTTCCTCGGCACGAAGAGCCAAATGTTGGCTGATATCGGTCGAACAGGCAGCGAAGGACCGCCCGTTGCAGAGACGTACACAAGGTGGCTGGATGCGGAGTGAAACCGTTGCGCTCACAGAACCGGCGGATCTCCATATCACGTGAGCAGCTCGCCGCGACCGTGATTTTCTTACTCCTGCGGCATCTCCCCAGCCAGGAAGGCTGCGACCAGGCGTTCCCCCACGCACATCCGGCCCATCCCCGACTGCAGGTCAGGGAGTGGCTCGCCCTCTCGCCCTCGCCGAAGACGCAACCCGACGTCATGAACTCATTCAGCTTTCAACCATGGCCGAATACTGACCCAGGAGCAGCACGGCAAGGCCATCGGCGTGTGGACCGGCGTCGCCGGAGGCGGCGGCGTCCTGGGCATGTTCCCGTCCGCGCTGCTCGTCGACGTCGCCGACTGGCGCTGGCCGTCCGCCCTGCCCGGGCGGGCGTCGCCGTCACCGTCACCGCCGTCAAGGACCGTCCCGCCGTACGCCCAAGGGCCCACAACCGCACCTCGCCGTAGGTGCTGCTTCAGCATCTGCCCGACGTGCGGGACCCCGATCCCGGCCGGAAAGTTCAGCTCACCCGGCGGCAGCGGATGCGCGGCAGGGGCGCATTCTGGAGTGAACGTGCGCCGGGCGGTGCCCCCGGGTGGCCGTGCGGCGCGGGCGTCCTCGGGACTTGGGCTGGTGTGAAGCACGTGACGGGAAGTGCCGGTCAAACCGATTCCTCGGGCGGAGTGTGTGCGTGCTTCGCGGTCGGCAGGTCGGTGACGAGTCGGTCCTCGCGGGAGAGCGGTTGGTCGATGACGATCACCATCCGCGTATTCGTCGTATCTACGGACTAGTTTTGGCCCTCTTTCCTCGCTCCCTCTCCCTGCGGCTACCTAGGACAAGCCGCCCGCCAACCGGTGGACGGGTCAACGCAAGGTTGAGGAGTGACCCATGAAGAAGAAGGCGTACGAAGCGCCGACCCTCGCCCGGCTCGGCACCTTCCGGAAGAAGACCGGGCTGCTCCAGCACTCGGGCAACGACCGGCTCATCCTGAGCAAGAACTGACGGTCCCACGACCGACGTCATGACGGAACAGCACCACAGCCCAGGGGCGGGCCCCGGTACCGGTACTGCGCACTTCGCGGTCTTCACCGACCGTGGGGACGCGGCCACCGTGGCCCGCTCCCTGCGGCGCACCGGTACCCGGGTCGTCGAACACGCCTCAGGTCGGCCCTGGTTGGTGGGCCGATGGGACGACCGTGAGATCGTCGCCGTCCGGGTCCGCTCCGCCGCCCTCGCCCTCGTCGGTGACTTCGCGGCCGACAGGAGGGAGCTGGAGCGCGTCGCCGCCCGGCTGCGGGACCTCGCCGAGCTGGACGCGTGGGTCCGCTCGCAGCCCGGCAGCTTCCACCTCGTCGCCTCGCTCGACGGGCGGATGAGGGTGCAGGGCACCGCGTCCGGGCTCCGGCTGGTCTTTCACGCGTCCGTCGACGGTGTGACCGTGGCCGCCTCCCGCGCCGACGTCCTCGCCACCGCGCTGGACCGTCCCCCGGACCCCGGGGAACTGGCGGTGCGGCTGCTGTGGCCCACGCCGCACCCCCTGTACGAGAGGCCGCTGTGGCACGGGATCACCGCGGTGGCCCCGCAGGACTGGCTGCACGTCGGTCCGGACGGGCACGGCGTACGCCACTCACGCTGGTGGACCGCCCCGGAGCCGGTCCGCACGCTCGCCGCCGGGGCGCCCCGGGTGCGCGAGGCACTGTCCGACGCCGTGGGTGTGCGCACCGGCGACGGCGGCGTGGTCAGCTGCGACCTGTCCGGCGGTCTCGACTCCACCTCGGTCTGCTTCCTCGCCGACCGGTCCCCCGCCCGGGTGGTGGCCAGCACCTGGCCCGGTCGGGACCCCGCCGACACGGACCTGCGGTGGGCCAAGCGGGCCGTCGCCGCCCTGCCGGACGTCGAGCACGTCGTGTGGGACGCCGACGACTCCCCCCTCGTCTACACCGACCTCCTGCACATCGACGACCTGCTGGACGAGCCGACCATCGGCGTCATGGACCGCTCCCGCGTGCTCCGGCACCTGCCCGCCATGGCCGAGCGCGGCAGCCGCGTCCATCTGACGGGCATCGGCGGCGACCACGTGGCCTGGTGTTCCGAGGCGTACTACCACCGGCTGGCACGCACCCGCCCGCTGTTCGCGCTACGGCAACTGCGGGGGTTCCGGGCCCTCTGGCAATGGCCTCTCGGCGGGACGCTCCGCGCGCTGGCCGACACCCGGTCCTACGGCGAGTGGCTGCGCGGCACGGCCCGCCGCCTGCGCGACCCGCTGCCCGCCACGGTCACCACCAGCCTCGGCTGGGGTATGCCGCCCCGGCTGTTCGAGTGGGTCACTCCGGAGGCCCAGCGGCTGGCCGGGCAGGCGCTCGTGGAGGCGGCGGCCTCGGTGAGCCCGCTCCACCCGGACCGGGGGCTGCACGCCGACCTGGAGCAGATCCGCTCCTGCACCCGCGTCATCCGCCAGTGGGACCACATGGCGTCCCGGTGTGGGGTTCCCATGGCCTCCCCCTTCCTCGACGACCGCGTCATCGAGGAGTGCCTCTCGGTACGGCCCGACGAGCGGGTCTCGCCCTGGCGGTACAAGCCCCTCCTGACCGCCGCCATGCGGGACGTCGTACCGGACGAGTGCCTCCGGCGTGCCGACAAGGCCGCCGCCTCGATGGACGCGGCGGACGGTCTGCGGGAGCACCGTGCCGACCTGATGGCGCTGTGGGAGGACTCCCGCCTGGAACGGCTCGGTCTCGTGGACGGCGACATGCTGCGCCACCTCGCGCAACGGCCCTCCACCCCCGTACTGCGCCAGGCCGTCCTCTACTCCACCATCGCCGCCGAAGTGTGGCTCCGCTCCCTGGAGCGCGCCCCCGGGCCGATCCCCCGCCCCGCCCACCGTCAGACACCCGCCGTCGGTCACTGACCCCGGTCACCGGCCGCGGACCGCGAAGGGGAACCGAGCATCCATACGGCCGTTCGACCGCGCTACCAGAAGGGAACATCCCCATGCCCCTGCGTTTCGCCGCCCATGTGTCCTCGGCGAAGACCGACTACGGCACGGTGCTGTTGGACGAACGAGGCGGTGAGTACTGGGAGTTGAACCCGAGCGCGAGTCTGGTGATCGGTGTGCTGATGGCGGGCGGCGACGAGTCGGCGGCCAGTGGCGCGCTGGTGGCCGAGTTCGATGTCGACGCCGGGAGCGCGGAGCGGGACGTGGCGGCGCTCGTGGAGCAGCTGCGGGCCTCGGGGCTGGCCGAATGACGACGCCCAGTGCTCTCCAGCGACCGGACGACGTCCCCTTGCGGCGCCGGATGGCCGCCCGTCTCGTGCTCCTTCCGGCGCTGGCACTGTCGTTGCTGCCGCCGCGCCACATCCGTGCCGTCCTGGAGGTGGCGCGCCGGGGCGCCGTACCGGCGGACGGTGTCCGGGCGCAGGACGCCAGGGACGCGCTGTGCGCGGTCAGTCTGCGCTGCGCCGGGCCCAAGGGGTGTCTGCCGCGGTCACTCGGCGCCGCGCTGCTGTGCCGACTCGGCGGTACCTGGCCGACCTGGTGCACCGGCGTGCGGGTGGTACCGCCGTTCACCGCGCACGCCTGGATCGAGGCGGAGGGGCGTCCGGTGGGCGAGGGGGCTCCCGACGACTACTTCGCCCGGCTGGTGACCGTAGCGCCCGTACGACGACCGGTGGACCGGTGAGCCGCACCGCCTCGACGGAGCGGGACCCCACCAAGTCGGCCGGGCCCGCCACGCTCGCCGCCCTGTACCGGCTCACCGCCGGGCACCGGGGCGCCGTGGTGCTGGCCACCGTGCTCACCCTGGTGGGCTCCGCGCTGGGGCTCGCCCAGCCGTGGCTCGCCAGGGAGGTCATCGACCGCGGCGGGGCCGGGAGTCCGTACGGGACCGGGCTGTTGCTGCTGGGCGGGTTGTTCCTCGGTGAGGCCGTGACCGGTGCCGTCGGTCGTTTCCTGCTGGAGCGGACCGGTGAGGGCGTGATCAAGGGGCTCCGGCACGGCCTGGTGCGCCGGTTCCTGCGGCTGGAGATGCGGGAGTTCCACCGGCACCGCAGCGGGGATCTGACGTCCCGCGTGACCGCCGACACCACGCTGCTGCGCGAAGTCGTCTCGCAGGCGCTCGTCGATCTCCTCACCGGCGTGCTCGTGGCCGCCGGGGCCATCGCCCTGATGGGGTGGATCGATCCGCTGCTGCTGTTCCTCGTCGCGCTGACCGTGCTGCTGGCGGCGGGGGTCGTCACCTCCCTGCTCAAGGGCATTCGGGCCGCCTCGGTGCAGATGCAGGGGGCCGTCGGCGCGGTCGCCGCGGACCTGGAGCGGGCCCTCGGCGCCCTTCCCATGGTGCGGGTGCACCAGGCCGAGGAGCGCGAGGCCGCGCGCATCGGGGAGCGGATCGACTCGGCGTACCGGTCGGGCGTGCGCACCGCCAGGCTGGCCGCCGTGATGAGCCCCGCCGTCGAACTCGCCGTGCAGGGGTCGTTCCTGCTGGTGCTGGTGATCGGCGGGCTGCGCGTGCACTCCGACGGCGCCTCGCTCGGCGACCTCGTCGCCTTCCTGCTGTACGCCTCGTACCTCGTCCTGCCGCTGTCCTCCGTGTTCCGCGCGATCGGCCTCATCCAGCGCGGCATGGGCGCCCACGAGCGCATCCAGCAGGCCCTCGCGCTCCCGGCGGAACCGGAACCGGGACCAGGACCGACATCGCCGGTCCAGCCGACGGCACGACGGGTCGCCGGTCAGGACACCCCCGTACTCGCCCTGCGCGACGTCCACTTCGCCTACCGGCCCGGTCTCCCCGTGCTCCGCGGAGTCTCCTTCGCCGTCCCGGATCACCGGCAGGTCGCCCTGGTCGGGCCGTCCGGGGCGGGCAAGAGCACGCTGTTCTCCCTGATCGCGCGGTTCTACGAGCCCGACGCGGGGACCGTCCTGTTCGACGGGCGTCCCGCGGCCGGACTGGGGCTCGCGGACTGCCGGTCCCGGATCGCCGTGGTCGACCAGAACACCCACGTCGTGCACGGCACCCTGCGGGACAACATCGCGTACGGCGCACCCGACGCCGGCGACGCCGAGGTGCGGCGGGTCGTGGAACTCGCCCGGCTGGAGGAGGTCGTCCGGCGTCTCGACGGCGGCCTGTCCGCGCTGATCGGCGAGCGCGGCGGCACCCTGTCGGGCGGCGAACGGCAGCGGGTCGCCCTGGCCCGCGCCCTGCTCACCTCTCCGGCGCTGCTCCTGCTCGACGAGCCGACCTCCCATCTGGACGCGGTCAACGAGGCCGCGCTCACCGGTGTGCTGAAGGACCTCGCCACCGAGTGCGCCGTCCTCGTGATCGCGCACCGGCTCTCGACCGTCCAGCACGCCGACCGCATCGTCGTCCTGGAGCACGGCCGTGTCACGGCCACCGGGCGGCACGAGGACCTCCTCGTCGACAGCGCCACCTACCGTCGGCTCGCCGCCGGACAGATGCTCCGGCCAGCTGCGCCGTCGGGAGGACGTCCGGGGGTGGACCCGCACGCCGCGTCTTTTGACTGATTGAGGACAAAGTATGGACGGCGCAAGCGAAAGTCCTTACCGTCATGGACCAACTGCTCCCCGAGGTACAGCGCGACCCCGCACCCGCTGGACCCGCGGATGCCCTTTCCCCCCGTTCGGCCATGGCCGCAGGCCGCGTTCGGCGCGGGGCGGGGTGTCCGCCGTCCGCGCCCCGAGCGCCAGGAGGAAGAGTGAGTCAACGGCCGTACCGTCGACGTCGCAGACACGTCGTGAGTCTGGTACTCGCTGGGATCGTTGCCGGAAGCTGGGCCCCCGCCGCCGCCCAGTCGGCCACCGCCCACCCCACCCGGGCCGCCCAGGCCCTCCAGAACCTCCGGGCCGCCGCCGCGGACCTCCCGCCCCAGGAGCCCGGCGTGACCCTGCGCGTCTTCGACGTGCAGGTGCCCCTGAAGGAGATCTGCGAGCTGAAGGGCGGTCAGACCCCCAACGTCGACAAGCTGATGCCGACCATCGACTGGACGACGGACGACGACTTCGGCATGGGGAGCAACTTCGTCACCCATGCCCTCGCGAACCTCACCGTGCCGCAGGACGGCACGTACGCCTTCCGCCTGATCAGCGACGACGGGTCCCGGCTCACCATCGCCGAGCAGGAGGTCATCGACCACGACGGGCTGCACGGCGCCGAGCCCAAGGAGGGCTCCGTGCGGCTGGCCGCCGGGGTGCACCCGCTGCGGGTCGAGCACTTCGAGGCGGGCGGCGGTCAGCAGCTCACGCTCCAGTGGAAGCCGCCGGGCGCCGCCGACTTCGCCCTCGTGCCCCACTCGGCGCTGAGCACGGACGCCGACGTGGTGCGGGTGACCGCGCCCGGCCGCAAGGAGTGCGTCGGCGGCCAGGACAGCCCCGGCGACGGGCTGCCGCTCGCCGACGTGCACCCGGACTACACGCTCACCGACCTGCGTCCGGCCGGCTTCGAGCCCAAGGTGTCGGCCATGGACTGGCTGCCGGACGGCCGACTGGCCGTCGCCACCTGGGGCGAGAGCCAGACGACGGACGGCGAGGTCTACCTCCTGGACAACGTTATCGGCGACACCGGCCCGGAGAAGGTCACCGTCAAGAAGATCGCCTCGGGGTTGAAGGAGCCCATGGGCATCAAGTACGTCGGCGGCAAGCTGTACGTCTCGGAGAAGCACCAGCTCACCGAGTTGAACGACCGCGACGGGGACGACGTCGTCGACGACAAGCGGCGTATCGCCGCCTGGCCGTACGGCGGGAACTTCCACGAGTTCGCCTTCGGACTGCTGTACGACAAGGGCAGCTTCTACCTGAACCTGTCGGTCGCCATCAACTACGGTGGCGCCACGACCGACCCGCAGCCCGCCGAGGGCGGGCGCGGTACGACCATCAAGGTCGACAAGGCGACGGGGAAGGTCTCGTACCTCGCCGGGGGCCTGCGCACTCCCAACGGCATCGGCTGGGGGCCGGGCAAGGGCCTCTTCGTCACCGACAACCAGGGCGGCTGGCTGCCCTCGTCGAAGCTGGTGCAGATCAAGCGGGATCGGTTCTTCAACCACTACACCCGGTACGGCGACGGCTCGGCCTCCGGTCCCTTCGACGACCAGCCGGTGACCAAGCCGGTGCTGTGGCTGCCGCAGAACGAGATCGCCAACTCGCCCAGCACCCCGCTGATGCTGAAGAAGGGTCCGTTCGCCGGGCAGATGCTCTTCGGTGACGTGACGTACGGCGGGCTCCAGCGGGCGAACCTGGAGAAGGTGGACGGCGAGTACCAGGGGGCCGTCTTCCGGCACACCCAGGGCCTGGAGGCCGGTGTCAACCGGATCAGCGTCGGCCCGGACGGCGCGATCTACGCCGGTGGCCTGGGCGCCGACGGCAACTGGGGGCAGGAGGGCAAGCTCCGCTTCGGCCTGCAGAAGCTGACGCCGAACGGCACCGACGCCTTCGACATCCACTCGATGCGCGCCACGGGCAAGGGCTTCGTCCTCAGATACACCCAGCCGCTCTCCCAGGAGACGGTCGACAAGCTCGCCAAGAGCTACCAGGTCCGGCAGTGGCGCTACTCCCCCACTCCCGAGTACGGCGGCCCGAAGATCGACGAGGAGCCGCTGACCGTGTCCCGCGCCGTCGTCTCCGACGACCGTCGGCAGGTCCGCCTGGAGATCCCCGGTCTGCTGGCCGACCGGGTGGTGCACATCCGCTCCCCGCGCCCCTTCGCCGCCGAGAACGGCGAGGAGCTGTGGAGCACCGAGGCCTGGTACACGCTGAACGCGATCCCCGGCAAGAAGACGCCCGTCACCGCGTACGAGGCCGAGGAGGCCAAGCTGGGCGGCGGCGCCGGGATCAACAAGGACCACCCGGGCTACTCCGGCGGCGGCTTCGTCGACCGCTTCGGCACCCCCGGCGCCAGCACCGCCTTCCGCGTCGACGTCGACAAGAAGGGCACGTACGACGTGGGCCTGCGGTACGCCAACGGCCCGAACCCCTTCCAGGGCGACAAGAAGATCAGCCTCTACGTCAACGGCGACAAGGTGCGCCAGACGGAGCTGCCGTCGACGGGCGACTGGGACACCTGGGCCACCCGCACCGAGCGGCTGACGCTGCGCAAGGGCGTCAACACCGTCACCTACCGGTACGACGACGGCGACGACGGCCATGTCAACCTCGACATGATCCACGTCAACCGGCCCGGCGAGCGGATCCAGTTGCTCGACGGCGGCAGTCTGTCGCAGTGGCAGCACACCGACGGCCGCGCGGTGGCCTGGCCCCGGACGGACGAGAAGTCGATCGAGGTGTGCTGCGGGGACATCCGCACCAAGCAGAGCTTCGCCGACCACCGGCTGCACGTCGAGTTCCGGATCCCGCGACTCCCCGACGACGTCACCGGGCAGAACCGCGGCAACAGCGGCGTCTACCTGCAGAACCGCTACGAGATCCAGGTCCTCGACTCCTACGGCGTGACCGACCTCGCCAACAACGAGGCCGCCGCCGTCTACCTCCAGAAGGCCGCCGACACCAACGCGTCGACGGCGCCGGAGACCTGGCAGTCGTACGACATCGTCTTCCGGGCCGCGCGGTACGACAGCGCGGGCCAGTTGACCGAGAAGGCGCGCGTCACGGTGGTGTGGAACGGTACGAAGGTCCACGACGACGTCGCCCTCGACGGGCCGACCGGCGGCGGTATCGCCGAGGGCGTGGCCACCGGGCCGATCAAGCTCCAGGACCACGGCAACAAGGTCCGCTACCGCAACGTGTGGGTGGAACCGCTGGGCTGACCGCCACGGCGGCGCCCCCCGGCAGCCGTCCCCCGCGCCGTGACCCGGCGCGGGGGACGGTGTCGCGGTCGGGTCAGCAGTTCGGGATGACCGTGCCGTTGTTGTCCCGCGCCTCGTCGTTGCCCCAGCGCGACAGGTAGTACGCCGAGACGTACTGGTTGGCCGGGCCCACGTCGAGGTCGGTGCGCAGCCACCAGTGGTTGTAGTTGCCCGCGGAGTCGCGGATCTCACGACCCCAGACCTTGCAGAAGACGTAGTTGGTGCCCGCGTAGAGCGTGCCGGTCTGCGTGGTGCTGGTCGGGGAGGCGTAGCCCGGGGCGTTGGCGAAGGTGTCGACCCAGTACTTGCCGCCCCCGCCGGAGCAGCCGTTGTCGCTGGTCAGGTACTTCTGGTAGTACGAGCCCGGGTAGGGCGCCAGGGACACGCCGTTGATGCGGATGGTCTGGCCGACGCCGTTGTAGAGCTGCTCGTAGTGGATGTGCGCTCCGGAGCTGTTGCCGGTGGAGCCCGTCGTACCGATCCGCTGGCCCTGGGCGACGCCCTGGCCGTGGCTGATGGAGAACGCCGAGAGGTGGAAGTAGTACGTCTTCCAGCCGCCGCCGTGGTCGATGACGACGTAGTTCCCGGCGCCGTTCGCCTGGTAGTAGCGGTACGCCGTGCCGGAGGCGGAGGCGAGGACCGGGGTGCCCGCGGTGGAGCCGCCGTCGGAGCGGACGAAGTCGAGGGCGAGGCGGACCTCGGCCGAGTGGTGGCTGTACGTCCACTGCTGGCCACAGGGGTAGGGGGCCTTGAAGACGGGCGCGGCCTGGGCGGGCGCGGCGGAGAGGCCGATGAGGCCGAAAACGCCGACGACGCCCGCGACGAGGGCGGACAGGGTGCGTCTCCACGACATGGGGCGGGCTCCTTGGGTGGGGGTCACAGGACAGGGCAGCGTAGGGATCGTATGGATGTGTCCATGACCAGTACCGGGAGGAATTCCGGCTGAGCCGAAAGGCGCAGGCAGTCCCCCGTGGAGCCGGGCGCGGACTTCCGTGGCACGGGAGGGAGTTGTTTCATCTGGGGTATGGCCGGGACGCTTCGTATCCACCTCAGTGACGCCGACTTCCGCCATGTGCAGTTCGCGCGCTCGCCGGACCCGCTCTGGGAGTCGGTCCTCGGTCTGCACGTGCTGACCGCGCCGTCCGACCAGTTGCCCGCCCGGCTCCGCCGCTGGCGGACCCGGGCGCGGGGCCGTATCCGGCAGGGCGAGGTGCGTGGGGCGTGCCGGCTGCTCACCGACCTCGCCCCGGCCGCCGCGTACTGGCCGGACTTCCTCACTCCGGTCGAGTCGGAGGAGGGCCTGTCCGCCGGGTTGCGGGCGCTGCGGGAGACCCCGCGGGCGCGGCTGGTCCGTGAGGTGCGTGAGGCGGCGCGCCACCGGACGCTGCCCGCGTGGACGCGCCGTCTGGCGGGCGGGGACCGCGCGCTCCTCGACGATGTCGCCGACGCCCTCCAGCATGTCCACGGACGTCTGCTCCTGCCGGAGTGGGGGGAGGCCGAGGCCACCGTCGCCGCCGACCACGCGCGGCGGATGGAGGCACTGGAGGGCGGGCTCGGGGCGGTGTTCGGCTCCTTCGCGCCGTTCGTCTGGCAGGATCCCGTCCTCAGCGCGCCGTACCCGGTGGACCGCGTCATCCGGCCCCGGGGCCGCGGGCTGCGTCTGATCCCCTCCTTCTTCTGCCACACCGCGCCCGTGGCGATCGCGGACCCGGAACTGCCCCCGGTCGTGGTGTACCCCCTCGCCCCCCACGCTCCGTCTCCGGGCGGCGCCCGGCACGACGCGGCCCTGGCGCGGCTGCTGGGCGGCAACCGTGCCCGGATACTCCGCGCGCTCGCCACCACCCCCACCACCGGCGCCGTCGCCGCCCGTCTCGCCCTCCCCGCCTCGTCGGTCAGCGGCCATCTGACCGTCCTGCGGGAGGCCGGGCTCGTGACCAGCGAACGGGAGGGCGCGTCCGTGCGGCACCGCCTGACGCCCCGGGGGCGGCATCTGCTGGAGGGCTCGGCTTCGGCGCTCTGGGGGTGACGCCCTCTGGCGTCGTCGCCAGGACGGCGTCAGCAGGGCGTCAAGGCCCGCACTGTCGCCGTAAGTGAGCCGTTGAAGGGAACACCTGATGGCCCACATCACCCATGGATCCGCCCAACAACGGTCCGGCCCCCGCGCCCCGCGCCCACGGCCGCCCGACGCCGCCGCCCCGTCCTCGTCGCCGTACCGCTGGCGTTGGTCGCCGCGGTGGGACTGGGCGTGGTGGCGGTCGTCGGGGCGCTGAACGGCAAGGGCGACACCGCCGCGGAGGTCACCGCGGACGACGCCCGCGTGGTGGACCACGTCAGGGACGCCGCGGGGCGTCCGGGTGTCGGCCTGGCTTTCGAGGGGGCGCCGGAGGGGTACGCGTGGGTCTTCGACTCGTCGAGCCTCGTCTACCTCGGAACGACCGAGACAGCGCTCCTGGATGTCGGTGTCACGGACCGGAAGGGCGAGGCGCCGCGAGCGTCAGCATCGCCTCGGTGACCTCGCCGACCGCCGCGTCGGGGATCGCGGTGGCGGCCTCTTCGAGGACGAGCAGCCGAGCCCCGGGGATCGCGCGGGCGATCGCCTCGCCGTTGCCGACGGGGAAGAAGCGGTTGCGGCGGCCGTGCACGACGAGCGTGGGAACCCGGATCTCCGGCAGGCGCTCGCGCCAGCGCGGTGCGCAGTCGAGCCCGGCGAACACCATGCCCAGTTGGTTGGCCAGCTGGACGGGAGGCTCGGTGCCGGGCGTGCGGTCCCAGACACGCGCGGCGACGGCGCGGGCGGCGCCGGGGTCGTCGCCGAGGACCTCCGCACCGGCGGCGGCGAACTCCGCGACCGCCTCGCGGTCCGTCCAGTCGGGCTTGGGACGCGCGAACAGCTTCCGCATCGTCGCCCCGTCGTGGTCGGGGAGGTCGTCGTCGGGCGGGCCGGGGGCGACCGCGCGGGTGTTGACCAGGGTGAGCGCCGAGAAGGCGCCCGGGTGGTCGAGTACGGCCACCTGGGCGACCATCCCGCCGACTCCGATCCCCGCGAGGTGGGCGGGCCCGCCGCCGAGCCGCTCCGCGAGGGCCGCCGCGTCGGCGGCGAGGTCGCGCAGGGTGTAGGCGGGTGCCTGCGGGTCCGTGGTCGTCGACTCGCCGCTGTCGCGCAGGTCGTAGCGCACCACTCGGCGTCCTCCGGCGGCGAGGCGCTCGCACAGCGCGTCGGGCCAGGAGAGCATCGTCGTCCCGCCCACGAGCAGGACGAGGGGCGCGTCGTCGTCACCGAACGACTCGACGCCCAGGGTGGTCTCGTTGACGTTGACGGTGGTCATCGGATCACCGGCCCAGGTCGTAGGTCGGGTGGGTCGTGGTCGAGCCGGGAGAGGCCGGGATGTCAGTGAGGATGTGCGTCATACCCAGGTAGACCCGTTCCGCCGCCCGGACTCATCGCTCCCCCGGGAAACGGGTGTCGTGCCACGGGTCGAGCGCGAGCTTGCCGTGGGTCTCGCCCGCTTCGAGCCGCCGTAGCACCGCCGGGGCCTCCTGGAGGTCGCCGTTCAGTTCCAGCGCCGTGACCAGGGCCATACGGATGGACCGCGTCTCGTCCTTCCGCCGCCAGCCGAAGGTCTGGGACTCGGCGTACAGGACGCGCAACAGGCGTACGCCCTCGGCCGCTTCACCGTTCTCGGCGAGGAACCGGGCCAGGCCCGCCCGTTGGCGGTGGGGGTCGGCGTGGTCGGGGCCGAGCACCCTGGCGGAGTCCTCCGCGGCGGCCCGTGCCCCGGCGACGGCGGCGTCCAGGTCACCGACCCCGCGGTAGTCCCAGTCCCGTGACGATCGCCACCCCGGTGTGTCGGGGTCGTCGGCCCCGAACTCCACGCTGCGGTCGGCGACTTCCGCCTCGGTCAGCCGCGGGGCCTCGCCGTGCCGCCCCTCGTGGCTGAGCCAGATGAGGACCCTTGAGCGGGGGCGACGGTGTCGGGGTGCCAGCGTCCCAACTCCCGGGTGAGGTAGGCGACGTCCTCGTGCACGTCCGGCCAGGGCCGGTCCTCCGGCCGCTTCCAGTGCCGGAAACGACGCCTGACCCGCCGGGTACGGAGAGTGCGCCGCGGCGTGCGCTGCTCCTTGGACATGTCCCCGTCGCCCCGGCTCCCCTGCCCCTCCGCCATCGGGACCCGGCCTCACCGTCCACCCGCGTCTCCCCACCCTCGGCCCGCTCGTACTTCCTTCCCTTCCCCGAAGGAGCCCGCGGGGCGCGCGTTTGCGGACACGAGCGACCAGCGCCCGCTGACCGTCCTCCGGAACTCCTGGAGGGGTGGTGTTCCCGACGCGCTCATGTACGACTACGACGCCGCAGGCGCCCGGCCCCGCGAGTGGACGCACGGCTCGAACGTCCCGTCCTGGAGCCGACGAGGGAGCGTACGAGCCGGGGGGCGGCTGCCGCTGTGAGCAGGGCGGCCAGCGGCAGGACAGCGTCCCGCCAGGGATCGCGGAGCGGCTTGTACGTCGCCGCGCCCTCCTTGATCTCGATGAAACCGACGGGCCTGGCCACCGCTCCCCCGCCGCCGCCCGCGCCCTCGCCGGTCTTGTCCTTGCCTGCTTCATGTCCCGTGCCTCCGCCGAGCCCGAAGGCGACCTGGGCCACGGGGATGACGGTGACGCCCTCGCCGACCACGGGCTCGCCGTACACGGCGGTCACCGAGGCCCGGCCGCCGAGCTTCTCGGCCAGGCGTTCCAGCAGGGTGACCGAGGCGTGGACGGCCGCCATGTCGGCCAGCGGAACGGGTTGTTCGGTGGTGTGCGGTGTGGTCATCGGGCCTCCCGGGTCGGGGCGTACTGCGGTGCCGAGGATGTGGGTCGCGGTCGGTGCGGGAACGCGGGTGGGAGCGTGCGGAGGTTCAGTCCGTTGCCTCACGATATGCCCAGGCCGAGCTGCGCGCCGGATGCGGCGAACTGTTCGCCGTACTGTTCGCTCTGGGCCTCGGCTGGCCGGTCGGTGAGGAGCCTGGTCCTGCCGCACCTCACCGACGGGACCGTCGCCGATGCCATGAGGCGGCCGGTGTTCGCCGAGGGCTTAAGAGCGGAGGGTTTGGCCTGGATGGCGGGGCGTTGTCGGGTGAGGGCCGGGATGGCGGGGCGTTGGCTGGGAATGAGCGGCGCGCGGGGGGCGTTCGTCGGCGTAACGGTCGGTTGCTAGGGATACGAAGAGGAGCGAGGTTCGGCGTGACTCGATTACGGAAATGGGGAGGCGGCGGTCTCGCCGGGTCGGAGCAGCCGCCCTCGCCGTCACGGACATGGACGTCACCGGCGGTGTCGACGCGGGGGGAACGGTGAACATCAAGCATCTCAGCGCCTTCCTGACGGTCGCCGAGTCCCGTAGCTTCACGCAGGCCGCCCGGGTGCTGGGGCTGGCGCAGCCCACGGTCACCGCGCGGATCAAGTCGCTGGAGCAGACGCTCGACACACCCCTGCTGCACCGCACCGCCTCCGGCGCCCGGCTGACCCCCGCCGGTCGTCGGCTGTACGGCTACGCGCGCCGGATCGTCCAGCTCAGTGAGCTGGCGCAGGAGTCCGTCGCCGGGCCGGTGGACGCCTCGCCGCCCCTGGTGGTCGGCGCGTCGGAGTGCATCACGACCTACCGGCTGCTGCCGCTGATCGAGTACCTGCACCTACGGCACCAGGACCTCGACCTGTCCCTGCGGACCCTGGACGACGACCCGGTGACGCTGGTGCGGGACGAGGGGGTCGACCTCGCGTTCTTCATCGGACCGCGCTCCGTCGCGTCGGACGTCAACCACCTGGTGCTGCGGCCGGAGAGCCTGAGCCTGGTGGCCCACCCCGACCACCCGCTGGCCGGGGCGCGCGTCGGCTCCACCGCGGAGCTCGCCGGGCACACGATCGTCTGCGCCCACCGGGAGAGCGGCTACCAGCGTGCCCTCGAGGCGGAGTTGGCGGAGGCGGGCGTGCCCACCGCCGGGGTGCTGGGCCTCGGCTCAGTCGACGCGGTCAAGCGCAGTGTGGGCGAGGGCATCGGCATGGCGCTGCTGCCCACCGTCACCGTCGCGCAGGAGCTGCGGAGCGGGCAGTTGCGGTGCGTGGGCTGGAAGCCCTCCTTCGAGGTGTTCTCCCAGTGTGTCTGGCGCCCCGGCCTGGAGGGCGACCCCGTGTTCCCGCTCGTCCTCAACACCGCCCAGCAGGTCATGGCCGAGCAGGACGTCTCCGGCGAACTGGCGCTGGCCTGCTGACCGGCCGGTTCCCCACCCGGAGGAACCGGCCAGCGTGCTCCGCGTACGGCGGTCAGGCCGCCGCCGGGGCCGACAGCAGGGCGGTCAGCGCGGCGCGGTCCACCTTGCCGTTGGCGTTGAGGGGCAGTTCGGCCAGTGCGGCGAGGCTCGCCGGGACCATGTAGCCGGGCAGCCGCTCGCGCAGCGCGTCGAGCAGGGCCTCCGGGTCAGCGGCCGGACCGGTGTAGACGGCGGCGAGCTGGGCCTCGCCGTCCTGGGCGCGCAGGGCGACCACGGCCGCCTCCGCCACCCCGGGCTGGTCGAGCAACGCGGCCTCGATCTCGCCCAGTTCGACGCGGTAGCCCCGGACCTTGAGCTGGCGGTCGAGCCGTCCGAGGTGGACCAGGGCCCCGTCGAGCCAGGTCACCCGGTCGCCCGTGCGGTACCAGTGGCTGGCTGTCAGCGGCTCCGTGCCGTCGTACGGCTTGGCCCGGCCGCCCTCCTCGTCGAAGGTCAGGAACCTGTTGACGTTGTCGGCCGGGTCGAGGTAGCCCGGGAAGCGCTGCGAGCCGCGCACGCACAGTTCGCCCTCAGCGGCGGGGCGGCCGTCCTCGTCCAGGATCAGGTGCTCGTGCCCGGGGTAGAGCGCGCCGATGGGGAGGGTGCCGTTGCTCGTGCGGGGCCACGCCTCCGGGTCCGCCGGGAGCCGGAACTCGGTGCAGGTGATGGTCGTCTCGGTGGGGCCGTAGGTGTTCTCCAGGGTGGAGTGGGGGGCCGCCGCCTGCCAGGCCCGGGCGTGGGTCGCGGTGAGCGCCTCGCCGCAGAACAGGCTCCACCGCAGCGTCGGCATCGCACCCGGCTTGAGGGCGCGCAGCCGCAGGGCGATGGAGGCCACCGAGGGCACGGAGTTCCAGTGGGTGATGCGCTGCTGGTTGACGAACCGCACCGGCGACAGCAGGTCCTTCCTGCCGGGGACGACGAGGGTGGCGCCGGAGCCCCACGCCGCGAACATGTCGTACACGGACGGGTCGAAGGTCAGGTCGAACGCCTGGGAGACCCGGGCCCCGGGGCCCAGTTCGTAGCGTGGGATGACGTGGCTGAGGTAGGCCGAGACGTTGCCGTGTGTCGTGGGGACGCCCTTGGGCCGTCCGGTCGAGCCGGAGGTGAACAGGATGTAGGCGAGGTCGTCGGGTCCGGCGGTGGGCTCCGGCAGCCGGGGCACCTCGCCCGTGCGCAGTCCGGCCATGCGCTCGGGGGTGAGGAGCACGACCGGTACCGGCAGCTCCGTGGGGTCGCCGTGGCCGTCCGGCGCGCTCTCCTCGGCGATGACGAGGTCCAGTTTCGCGTCGCGGGCGATCGTGGCGTTGCGGGACGGCGGGAAGGCCGGGTTGAGCGGCACGACGGTGGCGCCGAGCCGCTGTGCGGCGAGGTACCCGGCGTAGGCCGCCGTGCTCCGGGCGGCGAGCAGCCCGACCCGGGCGGGGACGCCACCGTGCTCGGCGACGAGGAGTCCGGCCAGCCGGGTCGCGGTGGCGTCGAGTCCGGCGTACGTCAGGTGGTCTCCGGCGACTTCCAGCGCGGTGTGCCGGTCGCCGTACGCGGCGACGGACGCGGCGAACCAGCCGTACAGGGTGTCGGTGGTGTTCATCGGTGTCCGATCCTCCGCCGGGACGCGGACGTGGCTCGCTCCCGGCTCCGGTGAAAAAGGGGGAGATTCCTTTACGTGATGGTTTTCCTCGGGAGTGGGGGAAGTCAAGGACGCTTTCTTCGGGTGGCGGCCGGTCATAGAGAAGTCGAATTGCTCGTTTGCCGGGGCCGTCAAACCGGGTGACCCTTTTCGGCGACCCCTTCCCGGTGAGGACCCCATGATGTCGATACCCGAAGAAATTCCCAGTTCGCCCGCGCAGGAGGCCCTGTGGTGGATCCAGCACCGGGCCGAGCGCAAGGACCTCTACAACCTGACCTGGCGGCTGCGCGTGCCCCGGCTCGACGCCGGGGTGCTCGACACGGCCTGGCGGCTGGTGGTGGAGCGGCACGAGGTGCTGCGCACCGCCTTCGCGCGCCGGGGCGACGGTGTCGTCCAGCTGGTGCACCCGGCGGGTGACGGGACGGCGGTGGCGCCGGTGCAGGTGGTGGCGTGGCGTGAGGCGCCCACGGGGCGGACGCCCGAGGCGTGGCTCGACGCGGTGGCGGCGCGGCTGCACGCCGTGCCCTTCGACCTGGAGTCCGCGCCGCTGGCCCGGCTCGCCCTGGTCAGCGTGGGCGAGGTGCACGACCTGCTGGTCACCGTGCACCACTCCGTGCTCGACGGCTGGGCCATGCACCTGGTGGTGGACGACCTGCGGACCGCGTACGAGGCCGTGCGCGCGGGCGGGCCGTCACCGGTGACCGCCGCCCGGGTCTTCCCGGACCCGGCCGTGCCGTACCGGGCGTTCGGGCGCGTGGCCGGTGGGTCCGCGCGGGCTCGCGAGGAGCGCGCGTACTGGACGGGGCGGTTGCGGGGGGTGCGCGCCGCGGCGCTGACGCCTGTCGGTGGTGGTTCCGGCGGTTCCGGGGCCGCGGTCCGGCGTCGGCTCTCCGGGACTGCCCGGGCGGCCGTCGCGGACATCGCCGCGCGGGTGGGGTGCACGGCCTTCGCGGTGCAGCTCGCCGCCGTCCGTACGGTGCTGGCGCGGGGCGGGGCCACCGGGCGGACCGCCCTGGGTGTCGTCGTCGCCAACCGGCTCGGTCAGGAGGACCAGCGGCGGGTCGGGTACTGCGCCAACACCGTCCTCCTGGCGGACGAGGTCACCGACGCCGACCG
The DNA here is from genome assembly GCF_040635175.1 of Streptomyces sp. NPDC006997. Taxonomy (NCBI): domain Bacteria; kingdom Bacillati; phylum Actinomycetota; class Actinomycetes; order Kitasatosporales; family Streptomycetaceae; genus Streptomyces; species Streptomyces sp. NPDC006997. Next base: position 42,619 of record NZ_JBEYHH010000040.1, on the reverse strand, counting down.
CTTCGACGACGTCGTGGGCCGGGTGCGCGACAGCCTGTGGGAGAGCCTGCCGTACCAGCACGTCGGGTTCTCCGAGGTCTTCGCCGAACTGTCGGCCGAGGACCGCGCGGCGCTCGGCTCGACGCCTCCGGTGCTGGTCACCCACCACGGCGGCATCGGCTCCGGGCTCACCCTCGGCGGCGGCCCGGCCCGGCTGCTGCCCAGCCCGTCGACCAGTGCGCGTTGCCAGCTCCTCGTCGGCGTCTTCGAGGAGGACGGGGGGACGGTCCTGGAGATCGAGTACGACACGGACCAGGTGCGGGAGGACGCCGTACACGCCTTCCTGGACGACGTCGAGAGGGTGCTGACGGCCCCGGTCGGTCCCGTCGGCGATGTCCGGGTGTCCTCCCGGGCCGTCGCCGGGGTGCCCGGTCCGCGTCCGGCCGCCGCCGAGGCGCCCGCCGCCGTGGAGGCGTCCGCGGCGGGGCGGGCGGTCGACCGGGTGCTGGCCAACTGGGAGAGCGTCCTCGGTACGGCCGTGCGGGCGGACGACGACTTCTTCGCCGTCGGCGGACACTCGTTGCAGGTGCTGGAACTCGTCGCGCGGGTGGAGGCCACCGCGGGGCGGGAGCTGGACGTACCGGAGTGGCTGGAGGAGCCCACACCGCGACGGATGGCGCACCTGCTGGCCCCGGCCCGGGGTTCCGAGGGGTACGGGGCGTCCGGGGCCCGCGCTCGCGAGGTCACGCTGGTCACCCTGCGGAACGGGGTGCCTGGTGGCCCGCATCTGCATCTGGTGCCCGGCGCGGGGGTGGGCAGTGTGCCGTACCGGGAGCTGGCCGGGGCGCTGCCCGCCGACTGGCGGGTCACCGTCGGTGAGGACGGCGGGGCCGGTCCGACGACGGTCGAGGAGCTGGTCGCGCGCCATCTGGAGCCGCTGCTCGACGGCGGACCGCTGCCCGACCTGCTCGGCGGCTGGTCCATGGGCGGACTCCTCGTCCACGCGATGGCGGCCGGGCTGCGGCGGCGCGGGCCGGGCTGCCCGCCGCTGCTGCTGCTCGACCCGCCCGTCCCCGGTGACTTCACGCGGGAGCGGTCCGCCGCCTCGGCCGACGCCTTCGCGGACGGTGTGCTGCGCGCGGCGGGTACGGCGGTGCCGCCACCGGACCGGCTGCGCCTCGGCGACCGCCCCGACCGGGGCGTCCCCACGCTCGCCGCGCTGCTGCGCGCCGCCGGGGGCGAGGCGCCGCCGGACGCGCTGCACGCCCGGTACCTGCTGCACGAACGGCACCTCGCGGCGCTGCGCGGGTACCGCGAGGCTGCCGTGGCCGACGTGCCCGCCCTCCTCGTGGCCGCCGATCTGACCGACGCCGACGTGGCGCGCTGGCGGGCGCTGTTCGCCGGTCCGGTCCGGACGGTACGCGTGCCCGTCGACCACTACGCGCTGCTGCGCGGGGACTCCGTACGCCGGGTCGCGGAACTCGCGGCGGAGCTGCTGCCGGTGGCGGTGCCCTGAACGCGCGGGCGGGCGGCGGGGGTCAGGGCCGCCGGTCGGCCGCCTGCTTGGCGGCGTGGCGGCGGGCCTTGGCCCGGTTGCCGCAGACCCGCATCGAGCACCAGCGGCGGCTGCGGTTCTTGGAGGCGTCCCAGAACACCCAGGCGCAGGCGTGCTCGGCGCAGCGCTTGAGCCGGGCGGCCTCGCCGGTGACGACCAGTTCGCTCCAGGCGATGGCGAGGGTCGCCAGCGCCGTGCGCACCGGGGGCAGGTCCGGGGCGGGGGTGAGGACGCCGTCGTGGGCGGCGCCGACGGTGATGAGCACGGGGAGTTCACGCAGGGCCTGGTCGGCTCCGGCGAGCAGGGCGGCGTCGGCGGGGTCGCCCACGTGTACCCCCAGCTCCTCCCGGATGCCGGTGCGCAGGCGCAGGCACAGGGCGTGGTCCTCCGGGTCGACGCGGTGGCCCTCGGCGAGCAGCCCCTGGCCCGTCAGCCAGGCGGTGACGCCGTCCGCCGTGTCGAAGTCGTCGGTGCCCAGCTCCACGTCGACGGTGTTGGCGAAGGACTCGACGAGCAGCGCGGGTGCCGGGGCGTCGGGCATGGGCGCCTCCTCGGGGCGGGGTCACCAGCCTACACCGGCTAACCGGCTATCGGTTTGACCGGGTAGCAGGAGAGTGCCGTTCCGTGCCAGACTCACCCCATGGGAGTAACCAGTGAACGCGATAGACGGTTAGTGGAGGGCGATGCGATGTCGATCTCGATGAGCGACGACCAGGCACTCGGTACGGGTACGGCCATGGCGGATCCCCCTGGCGTCGAACCGGCCGTGGAACCGCCGCGGCCCACGGCGCGGTACGCCTCCCGGAACATCGCCGTCCTGCTCGGCTTCACCGCCGTCACCAACCTCGCGGACGGCGTCACCAAGATCGCCCTGCCGCTGCTCGCGACCCAGGCGTCGGGCTCCCCGGCGCAGGTCGCGGCCGTGTCGCTCTCCCTCACGCTGCCCTGGCTCCTGGTGGCCCTGCACGTCGGCGTCCTGGTCGACCGGGTCGACCGGCGCCGTCTGCTGTGGGGGGCGAACGCCCTGCGGCTGGCCGCCCTCGGCGCGCTGCTCCTGACCTCGCTGGCCGACGGCGTCACCATCGCCGTGCTCTGTGCCGTGGGCGCGGTGCTCGGCATCGCCGAGGTCATCGCGCTGACGTCGGCCTCGGCGCTGATACCCGCCCTGACCCCGCCCAGGGACCGGGAGCGCGCCAACACCTGGATCGCCGGGGCCGAGACGGTCTGCAACGAGTTCTGCGGCCCCTTCGTCGGCGGCCTCCTCGTCGCCGCCGGTACGGGCGTCGCCCTGGGCGCGACCTGGGTCTCGTACCTGGCCGCGTCGTTCGTGCTCGTCCTGCTGGTCGGGCGCTTCCGTCCGGCGCGGGAGAGCGCGCCGCAGGGTGCCGGGGCCGCTGCGGACGCCAGCGTCCACCAGCAGATCGTCGGCGGGCTGCGCTACCTGTGGCGGCACGTGCTGCTGCGCACCATGGCGCTGATCCTGACCGTGCTGTGCGCCTGCTGGGGTGCCTGGCTCGCGCTGATGCCGCTGTTCGCCACCTCCGTGATGGACCTCGGCCCCGGCGAGTACGGCACGCTGCTGAGCGCCCTCGGCGTCGGCGGGCTGGTCGGCGCGCTCACCGTGACCTGGGTGAACCGGTTCTTCGGGCGACGCTGGGTGATGTTCGCCGACCTGGTCGGCACCTTCGCCATGATGGCCGTGCCGGTGCTGACCACCAGCCTCTGGGCGGTCGCCGCCGCCGCCTTCACGGGCGGGATGGGCGGCACCCTGTGGACCGTGAACGCCCGCACCATCGGGCAGCGCCTGGTTCCCGACGCCATGCTCGGCCGGTACAACGCCGTGAGCCGCCTGTTCAGCTGGGGTGCCATGCCGCTGGGCGCCGGGGCGATGGGGCTGCTCGCGGAGTGGTGCGGGCTGCGGACCGCGTTCCTGGTGTTCGCGGTCTCGGTGGCCGTCACCGTGCCGCCGTTCCTGCGCGTCGTCACCCGCGCCACGCTGGCGGAGGTATTCGACGAGCAGCGGGTGTGACGCCGTAGCAGCCCTCGCCCCGCGGCGCGGGGCACGGAGGAGGCCGGGGAACCGGCCTCCTCCTTTTCACGCCCATAGAGAAACTCTATTCCTCCTCTTCGTTCTTCGATCGGTGATCGAAGATTCCCGCCCCCGGTGCACCCATCAAGTCTGTCAATAGGCGCCCGGACGCCGTTTGACTGCGTCTCGGCGGTTATTCGATGCTTTTCGTACGCCGTCAGGAGCGACCGCTTTCCGAGGAGACTGAGTAATGATCCGTAAGGACGACACGACCGGCGGAGAAATAGATTCGGTTATCCGCAGGCATGTGCGTACGCGCTTCGAGGATTCCTCCCCGCTGGCCGAGGTCGGGCTGGACTCCCTGTCCGTCCTGCGCATCGCCGGTGAACTCGTACCCGACCCGGACCAGGAGATCGACCCCACCGGACTGGCCACGGCCCGGACCGTCGCCGATCTGCGGCAGTGGCTGCGCGGGCTGCTCACCCCGACGGAGAGCGTCCGATGAGCGCCGCGCCCACACTGCCGCTCACCGCCGCCCAGCAGGGGCTGCTGATGGTGCACCGCACCGTCGACGTGCCGCACCTCTACAACGTCGTCGCCGAGCTGGAGCTGGACCCGGGGCTCGCTGACGCGGACCTCGCCGGGGCGCTCGCCGACGTGCTGGCCGTCCAGCCCGCGCTGCGGCTCGCCGTACGGGAGCGGCCCACCCCGCACGCCGTCCTCACCGACCCCGTCGACCGGGCGCCGCTGCGCGTGGTCACCACGGACGCCTCGGAGTTCGGGTCGCGGCGTGCCAGCCTCCTCGCCGAACTCGGCTCCACCGCCTTCGACTTGACGCGGGCCCCGCTCCTGCGGGCCGTGTTCCTGCGTACCGCCGACCACAGCCGGGCGACGCTGCTGTTCGTCGTCCACCACCTCGTCTTCGACGGTTTCTCCCTGCGGCAGTTCGTCCGCGACCTGACCTCGGCCGTGCGCGGCACCCTCGACGTGGACACCGTGCGCGCCGCCCGGGAGCGGGCGCTGCGCCGCGAGCTGGACGCGCAGACGGCCGCCACCGACGACGCGTCCGCCGAGCGGGCGGCCGTCGAACTGGCCGAGCGGCTGCGCGCGGTGCCCGCCACCGTCCTCGCGCCGCGCCCCGGCCGCCCGACCGGCACCGCCTTCACCGGCGACCGTCGTACGATCCCGCTCTCCCCCGGCCTTTCGGCGGCCGTCGACCGGCTCTGCGCGGACCTCGGGGTCAGCCCGTTCGTCTTCTTCTCCGCCGCCTACGCGGCCGTCCTGGCCCGGCACTCGGGCAGCACGCCGGTGGTCTTCGGCAGTCCGGTGATGGCGCGCCGCACGTTGGGCTCGTTCGACCTGTGCGGCTTCTTCGTCAACACGCTCCCGCTGATCGTGGACGTCCGCTGGGGGCAGGGCTTCGGCGCGTTCGTCCAGGAGACCGTACGGGCCGAGGCGGAGCGGGTGCGGAGCCAGGCGGCGGTCTCCTTCGACCGCGTGGTGCGCCACGTCCGGCCGGACCGCACGACCGACCGCAACCCCGTCTTCTCCGCCATGCTCGCCATGCAGGACGGCACCGAGGTGGAGGACGGTCCCGACGCCGTCGTGCGCGCGGTCCGCGAACACGGCAACGGCACCGCCAAGTTCGACCTCTGGCTGGGTGTCACCCCCGGGCCCGACGGCTGGCTCCTGGAGCTGGAGCACGACCGCGAACTGCTGCCGAAGCCCTTCGTGTCCGCGCTGGCCGACTCGCTGACCGGCCTGCTCTCCCGGGTCACGGAGCGGCCCGACACCCCCCTCGCCGACCTCTTCGAGGACGCCTCCCGCACCGAGTCCCGCGCCCACGACGGCCACGGCCGCCCCGCGCCCCACAACGGGCTGCGCCCCTGGGTGCGCGCCGCGCTGGCCCGGCGGCCCGACGCGACCGCCGTCGAGGAGGACGGGCGCCGGGTCACCTACGGCGAGCTGGACGCGCAGGTCCGCGCGGCGGCGGCCGGACTGGCCCGGCGCGGCACGGGACCGGGAACGGTCGTCGGTCTCACCACGACGACGCTGCTGGACACGGTGGTCGCGGTCCTCGCCACGCTCACCCGACGCGCGGTGTTCCTGCCGCTGGACCTCAGCCTGCCCGCCGAACGGCTCGCGTACATGGTGGAGCGGGCCGGGTGCCGTCTCGTCGTCGGTGAGGACGGCCACGGTCTGGACGGCGTCGACACGGTGACCCCCGCGGAGCTGCTGGCCACCGAAGAGGCCACGGACATCGATGAGGCCCGGGGCACCGACGACCCCGTCTACATCATGTTCACCTCCGGCTCCACCGGCCGCCCCAAGGGCGTGCTGATGGGCGACGGCCCGCTGGTGAACCTCACCGCCTGGCAGCTCGACGCCCTCGACATGGACGAGGGCACCCGCTTCCTCCAGTACGCGCCCCTCGGCTTCGACGTCTCCTTCCAGGAGATCGTGCCCACCCTGGTCGCGGGCGGCACCCTCGTCTCCCGGGACCCGGCCGACCGCCGGGACCTGCCCGCGGTGCTCGACCGGGTGCGCGACGAGCACGTCTCCCACGTGTACCTGCCGGTCGCCGCCCTGCGCCCCTTCACCCGGGCCGCCCAGGACACCGGCGACGACCTGCCCGACCTGCGCTACGTGTGCGTCTCCGGCGAGCAGCTCCTGCTCGACGACGGGGTGCGGCGGTTCTTCGCGGACCGGCCGCACCTGCGCCTGGTCAACCTCTACGGCCCCACCGAGACCCACGCCGTCACCACCCACCGGCTGGAGTCCGACCCCAAGGCATGGCCGACCCACGTGCCGATCGGCCGCCCGATCACCCACGTGAGCGCCTACGTGCTGGACGGCACGGGCCACCTCGCCCCGCCCGGCGTGCCCGGCGAGCTGTACCTGGGCGGCGACTGCCCGGCGCACGGCTACGTCAACGACCCCGAGCGCACCCGGGAGCGGTTCCTGCCCGACCCGCGCGCCGACCGGCCCGGCACCGCCCGGATGTACCGCACCGGCGACCAGGTCGTCCGGGACGAGCACGGCGTCCTGGTCTTCCTCGGCCGCGACGACGACCAGGTCAAGATCCGCGGCCACCGGGTCGAGCTGGGCGAGCTGGAGACCGCCGCCGCCTCACACCCGGGCGTACGGCACGCGGTGGCCGCGGTCCAGGGCGGCGCCGGGGACGGCGGGGACCGGCACCTGCTGCTGTTCGTCGTACCGGAGGACGGCTCCCCCGCGGCGCCCGACGACATACGCCGGCACGTGGCCGGTGCCGTACCGGGGTACATGGTGCCCGCGCGGGTCTTCCCCGTCGCCGCCGTGCCCACCACCCGCAACGGCAAGGTGGACCGCGCGGCGCTGCTGGCGCGGGCGGAGCGGGCCGTCCGCGAGGAGGACGCCTCCGGTGCCGCCACGGCCACCGCGGCCGACGACCCGCTGCTGGCCTGGCTCCAGGAGCTGTGGTCGGGACTGCTCGGCCGTACCGGCATCCCCGTCGACCGCTCGCTGTTCGAGTACGGCGCGCACTCGCTGAACGTGCTCGCCGCGCGGGCCGCCATCGAGGAACGCCACGGCGTGCAGATCCCGATCCTCGACTTCTTCCGCGACCCCACCCTGCGCGCCCAGGCGGCGTGGATCGACGGCCGGACGGAGGAGGAAGCATGATGACCACCGCCCGCACGGGAGGCGTGGTGGACGCGTCCGCCCGCGACGCGCGGCTGCTGGTGCCGCTCGCGCGGCGGTCCGGTCCGCTGGACAGCCTGCTCATCCATCCGGCCGGTGGCGGGGTCGCCCAGTACCTGGGGGTCGCCAGTCGGCTCGCCCGGCACGGGTCCGTGCACGCCGTCCGCGCCGACGGACTGCTCGCCGGTGAGCGGCCGGACGACAGCATCCCGGAGATGGTCCGCCGTTACCTCGGTCTGGCCCGGGGCCTCACGCACCGGCCGAAGCTGCTCGTCGGCTGGTCGATGGGCGGGGTGCTCGCCTGGGAGCTGGCGGCACGGCTCGCCGCGGACGGTCCGGCGCCCGCGGTCGTCCTCATCGACAGCTTCGCCGAGCGGCAGACCGCCGAAGACGCGGTCGGCGACGACCTGTTGGCGGCGGTGGAACGCTCCCTCGGGGGTCCCGGTGAGCCCAACGCCGAGACCGACCGGGCCCGCGCCACGGCCCTCGCGCACCTCACCGCGTGCGCCGACTACCGCGTCACCGCGCGGAACACCGGACCGGCGCTGCTGATGACCTGCGCCAGCCCGCGCCGCGCGGAGCAGACCGGGGACTGGCGGCGGCTGGCGGCCTGGCTGACCGTGCGCGAGCTGCCCTGCGGCCACTTCGACGTCTTCCAGCCCGCGCACCAGCCCCACCTGCTCGGCCACCTCGACGAGTTCCTCGCCCGCCTCGCCCCTCCCGCCCAGGCTCCCCAGGAGGACGCGCGATGACGACCGACCCCCGCCCGCTCGCCGTCGTCACCGGCGGCACCCGCGGCATCGGGCTCGCCCTGTCCCGGCGGCTGGTCCGCCTCGGGCACCGCACCGTCGCCCTCTACCACTCCGACAAGGACGCGGCACACGCCGCCGCCGACGCCCACGGGCTGCACGTGCTGCGCGCCGACGTCGCCGACAGCGACTCCGTGCGCGAGGCGGCCCGGCACGTCCTCGCCGAGTACGGCACCCCGCGCGTCCTCGTCAACAACGCCGGGATCAACATCGACCGGCCGTTCCTCGAACTGACCCCCGCGGACTGGCAGCGCGTGCTCGACACCAACCTGTCCGGCCCGTTCCACCTCACCCAGGCCCTCGCCCCGGCCATGCTCGCCGCCGACGGCGGCACCGTCGTCAACGTCGGCGCCACCACCGGCATCCGCCCCCGCACCAACGGCGCCAACTACGCCGCCGCGAAGGCCGGACTGCTCCAGCTCACCAAGTGCCTGGCGCTGGAGCTGGCCCCCCGCATCCGGGTCAACTGCCTGATCCCCGGCATGACCGAGACCGAGGAACTGGTCACCCGGTTCCGGCTCGACGACCCCCAGCACCGCGCCGCCGTGCTGTCCGAGATCCCGCAACGACGCATCGCCTCGCCCGACGACATCGCCGACGCCCTGGAGTACCTGGTGGGCCCGCTCGGCGGCTACGTCACCGGCCAGAAGCTGATCGTCGACGGCGGCCAGTTCATGTGGTAGGAGACCATGACCGACGACACACAGCTCACCGCCGCCCGCGCCGCCGCCGAGGCCGCGCCGCCACCCGGTGACCCCGCCTACGCCCGCTACTGCGCCGCCCTCGCCGGGACGCTCACCGAGCACTGGCCCGCCGTCCTCGCGGCCAACGCCGAGGACGTCGCCCGCGCCGAGGAGCGCGGACTGCCCCCCCGTACTGCTGGACCGGCTGCGGCTGACCGACGACCACCTCGACGGGTTGCGGCGGCTCACCGAGGCGGTCCGCGCCGAACTCCCCGAGGTCACCGCGCCCGGGGCCGAGGTCCCGGTCGGCGACTGGGGGGTGCGACTGCGGGTGCCCAAGCCGCTCGGCGTGGTGTTCATGGTGTACGAGGCCCGCCCCACGGTCACCGTGGAGGGCGCCCTGCTGCCCGTCGCGGTCGGCAACGCCGTCCTGCTGCGCGGCGGCAAGGAGATAGCCCGTACCAACGAGGTGCTGGCCGCCGTCGCCCACAAGGCGCTACAGGCCGCCCGGTTGCCCACCGGCCTGGTCACCGTCCTAGACGACCCCGACCGGGCGCGGCTGCGGGCGCTGCTCAAGCGGCCCGACGCGATCGACGTGCTGATCCCGCGCGGCAGCCCCTCGCTCATCGACTACTGCCGGTCCGCGTCCTCGATCCCGGTGATCGCCAGCGGCGGCGGCGTGAACCACCTGTACGTGCACCGCAGCGCCGACCTGGAGCTGGCCGCCGAGGCCGCCCTGGACAGCAAGCTGCCGGAGCCGACCGCCTGCAACACGGCCGAGATGGCGCTGGTGGACCGCGAGGTCGCCGCGGACTTCGTGGCGGCGCTGCTGCGGGCCGCGGAGCGCGGCGGCCGTCGGGTGGCCCTGCGCCTCGACCCGCGGATCCCCGCGCCGCACACCGACGCCGCCGCTCCGCAGCAGCCCTGGCGGGTCTCCGGCCTCCAGGAGCACGACCTGGGGCGGGAGTTCCTGGACGCCACGATCGGCGTGTACCCGGTGGCGGGGCCCGACGAGGCCCTGGCGCACATCCGGCGGTACGGCTCCGGCCACACCGAGGGCGTCATCGCCACCGACGCCGCCCTCGCCGAGGAGTTCACCCGCCGCGCCGACGCCGCCGCGATCGTCGTCAACGGCTCCCTGCGGCTGCACGACGGCCCCACCCTCCAGCTTGGTTCCGAACTGTCCATCAGCACCGGCCGGATGCACGTGCGCGGCCCGGTCACGCTCGGCTCGCTGCTGACCCACAGCTGGGTCGTCCGGGCCGACGGCACCCTGCGCGGCGGCGCGGACGCGACCTCCCGCTCCTGACCCCCTGCCACCACACCCCCCTTGGAGAAACCCATGATCACCGGACTGGACCGCGCCGCGGTCGCCGAGTCCGTCAAGCGCGTGGTCATCGCCGAGTCCCGGCTGCCCCTGCGCCCCGCCGACATCCCCGACGACGAACCGCTCAACGGAGACGTCCTGCACGTCAACTCCCTCGGTTTCGTGGGCATGTTGGTGCGTCTGGAGGACGAACTCGACGTGGTCCTCCCCGACGACCTGTTCGTCGGCCGCGGCTTCACCACCGTGCGCGACCTGATCGAGGTCGTCCTGCTCGGGGCGGAGCCGGTCCGATGAGCGGCGTCGCCCTGCCCACCCGGTGGCGCGGCGTCCTGCCGCACCTGGACGGACACCTGCCCCCGGACCGCACCCCGCCCGTCGCCCCGGGCGGCGGTCACGACGTCCAGGTCAACCTGCCGATGGAACTGGTCCGGCAGAGCGTGCGCCGCCAGGAGTTCTGGGACATCCCCGCCGAGGTCGCCGACGCCTACCGGGCGTTCCGGCCCACGCCGCTGTGGCGGGCCACCGCCTTCGAGCGCGCGGTCGGCGCCCGGGTGCCGGTCTACGTGAAGTACGAGGGCGGCAACATCTCCGGCAGCCACAAGCTGAACACCGCCCTCGCCCAGGCGTACTACTACGCGCGGGCCGGGGTCCGCGAACTCGTCACCGGCACCGGCGCCGGGCAGTGGGGCACCGCCCTGGCCGCCGCGTGCGCCCTGTTCGGCATCAGGTGCACCGTCTTCATGGTCGGCACCAGTCTGCGCCGCAAGCCCTACCGGGGCACCCTGATGCGCACCCTCGGCGCCACCGTGCACGCCAGCCCCAGCGGTCTGACCGAGGTGGCCCGGCAGAGCGAGGCCGGGGTCAACAGCCTGTCGCTGGCGATCGGGGAGGCGGTGGAGTACGCCTCCCGGACCGAGGGCGCGGCGTTCTGCATCGGCAGCGGGGAGACGTACAGCATCCTGCACCAGTCCGTGATCGGCCTGGAGGCGGGCGACCAGCTCGCCGCCCTGGACGCCGGGGTGGACGCGGTCGTCGGCTGCGTCGGCGCGGGCTCCAACTTCGGCGGGATCGCGCTGCCGTTCTTCGCCGCCGCCTCCGCCGCGGGCACCCGGCCGCCGCTGCTGGTGGCCGCCGAGTCCAGCACCACGCCCAAGCTCACCCGGGGAACGTACGCCTACGACCGTACGGACGCCACCGGCACCGGGCCGCTGGAGGCGATGTACACCATCGGCAGTTCCTACCCGATCCCCGACTCGCACTCCGCCGGGCTGCGCTTCCACGGCGCCGCCAAGGTGCTCTCCGCGATGCGCCACGAGGACCAGATCGCGGCCACCGCGGTCGGCCAGGTGGAGGCGCTGGAGGCGGGCCGCCGGTTCACCCGCGCCGAGATGGTGCTGCCCGCCCCGGAGTCGGGGCACGCGCTGGCCGCCGCGGCACGGCTCGCCGGTGCGGGCACCGAGAGCAGCAGCGGCCGGGTGCGCGCCGAGCGCGGGGTGCTGGTGTGCGTCAGCGGCCACGGCTACCTCGACCTCGGCGCCTACCAGCAGCTGCTGGACGGTGAGCTGACCGAGGAGGGTCCGGACGAGGGCGCGCTGCGCCGCGCCGTCGCCGACCTGCCGCGCGTCGGGCAGCCCGTGGGAGCGGGGGGCCGGTCATGAGCGCGGACACCGCCCTCGACACCGTGGACGCCCGGCTGTTCGACTGCGTCCAGGTCAACCTGGCCGTCCTGGCCGACCGCTGGTACGGCGCGGGCACCCATCTGCGGCTGGGCGCCGAGCTGCGCTTCCGTCCCGGGGACGGCCCCGGTGGGCTGCCGACGGTGGAGCGGTCCGCGCGGGACGAACTCACCCACTCGGCGCGGGCGTTGGGGCTGACGGTCCTGGAATGCCGTACGACCCGGCCGGGCGAGTCCGTGGACCCGGGCCCGGGACGGTACGTCGTGGCCGACGCCTTCGACCTGCCGTGGGTGCCGTACCACGGGCGGCGGCACATGGAGCACGGCTTCCTCGCCGAGACAGCCGACGACGAAGGCGTTGTGGTGGTCGACGCCTACCACAACGAGACGCCCTGGGGCAGCGCCCGTCCCGTCCGCCGCCGGGTGAGCCGCGCCGAGCTGGCGGCGGCCGTGCCCGGTCCCGCGCTGGTCGCCACGCTCGCCCCGGCCGCGGAGCCGCCCCGGCCCGTCCCCGCCCGGCTCGACCTGGCCGACGGGGAGACGGCGCGGCGGTACGTGACCGCCTACGCCGACCACCCCGACCGGGTCGCCGCCCTCGACCGGCTCACCCTGGAGACCTGGCTGCTGGCCCGCTCCCGCGCGCTGCACCTGCGGTACCGGCAGGCCGCGGGGTCGCTCGTGGACGCACCGGGCGCCGACGCGCACGTCCAGGCCTGGAGGTCGCTGGCCGAGGCGGTCTACCTCGGGTCCCGCCGGGTGCGGCGCGGGCGGGCCGAGGCGGCGGAGCCGTACGCCCGGCTGGCGGAGCTGCTGCGCCGGGACCACGAGGTCTTCGGCACCAGCCCGGCACCGGCGGACACACCGTCGCCCGCGCCCCGGCCCGTCGCACCCTCGGCCGTACTGCGCGACCAGGTCGTGGCGACCGCCGCCGAGGTGCTCCAGTTCGAGCCCTCGGTACTGGCGGACGGGCGGCCCCTGGCCGACGTACCCGGGTTCTCGTCGTTCCGCGTGGTGGAGATCGTCGAGCGTCTCGAACGCGCGCTGGCGTTGGAGTTCGCGGCGGACGACCTGGTCCCGGAGAACCTGCACCACGTCGACGGCATCTGCCGCATCGCCCAGCGGGCCGCCCGGTCCGCCGCACCCGCCCTTCCCCTGCTGCCCCGCCCCCGTTCCGGAGAGAACTGATGTCCGCCCACACCGGTCTGTTGCACCACCTGCTCGACCGGGCCGCCGCCCACTGGCCCGACCGGCCCGCCGTGAGCAGCGCCGGTCACACGCTCGGCTACCGCGAACTCGACGCCGCGTCCCGGCGGCTGACCGCCTGGCTCGGGGGCCTGGGCCTGCGGCGCGGCGACCGGCTCGTGATCTGCGCGCCGGGCTCCACCGCCCAGCCCGCCCTGCTGTACGCCGCCTCCCGGGCCGGGGTCGCCTTCTCCCTGCTGCACGAGCAGGTCCACGGCATCCAGCTCGACCACGTGCTGGACGACTGCGAACCCGCGCTGCTGGTCAGCGACGAGCCCGCCGCGCGGGAGGCGGCGGACCGGCGCGGGATACGGACCGCCGCCAGCGCGGAGGTGGCCGCGGTGGCGTTCGCCGACACTCCCCCGCCCACCGCCGTGCCGTCCGGCCCGCTGCCGGTGGACCCGGTGTGCCTGATCTACACCTCCGGCACCACCGCCCTGCCGAAGGCCGTCGTCAGCACGCACCAGCAGCTCATGTTCGCCGCCGGGGCCATCCAGTCGATGCTCGGCTACCGCCCCGACGACGTCGTCTACAGCCCGCTGCCGCTCTCCTTCGACTACGGCCTCTACCAGTTGTTCCTCTCCGCGCTGGCCGGGGCCCACGCGGTGGTCGGCCGTCCCGCCGAGGTCGGCCCGGCACTGCTGGGCAACCTGGTGCGGGCCCGCGCCACCGTCCTGGCCGCCGTGCCCTCGGTCGCCGGTGCGCTGGCCCGGCTGCTGCGCCGGGCGGGCGGGGAGAGGCCGCCGCTGCGGCTGCTGACCAACACCGGCGCGGCGATGCCCGCGGAGACGCTGCGGGAGCTGCGCGCGGCGCTGCCCGGGCTGCGGGTGCAGCTGATGTTCGGGCTGACCGAGTGCAAGCGCGCCACGATCATGCCGCCGGACGGGGACCTGGAGCGGCCCGGTTCCAGCGGGCGGGCGCTGCCCGGCACCGAGGTGTTCGTGGTGGACGGCGACGGGCGCCGGCTGCCGCCGGGTGAGATCGGGGAGATCGTCGTCCGCGGTCCGAACGTGATGGCGGGCTACTGGCGGCGCCCCGAACTGACCGCCCAGCGCTTCCCTCGGGCGGAGGGCCTGCTGCCGCAGTTGCGCACCGGTGACTACGGCTGGGTCGACGAGGGGGGCTACCTCTACTTCGACGGCCGACGCGACGACATCTACAAGGAGAACGGCTTCCGGGTCAGCGCCACCGAGGTCGAGGCCGCCGCCCGGCGGGTGACCGGCGTCACCGCCGCCGCCGTCCTGCCGCCTCGGGACTCCGCGCCCGCCCGGCTGTTCGTCGTCGGTACGGCGTCCCCGGCCGACGTGCTGCGCGGGATGCGCGAGCAGATCGAGGAGTTCAAGATCCCCCGCCGCTGCCTGGCCGTCGACGCGCTGCCGCTGACCGGCAACGGCAAGGTCGACAGGGCCGCGCTGGCCGCCCTCGGTGAGCGGTCCGTCAGTGAGGGGGAGAGCCGTGTCCGTACCCGGTGACGTCCGCCCGGCCCCGCTGGTGCCGCCCGCCGTGCTCCCGCACCTGCCGACCCCGGCGTACGTGTACGACCTGGCCGAGGTCCGGCGCGGCTACGACGCGCTGCGCGGCGCCCTGCCCACGGGCGCGGGCCTGTACTACTCCCTCAAGGCCAACGCGCACCCGATGCTGCTGGCCGAACTGCGGCGGCGCGGCGCCCGTCCGGAGGTGTGCTCCACCGGTGAGCTGGACGCGGCGCTCGCCGCGGGCTGGCCCGCCGGGGACGTGCTCTACACGGGCCCCGGCAAGCGGGACGCGGAGGTGCGGTACGCGCTGCGGCTCGGGGTGCGGCTGTTCTCCGTGGACTCCCCGCACGCCATCGGCCAACTGGGCTCCCTCGCCGCCGGGTCGGGGGTCGTCGCGCGGTGCCTGCTGCGGATCAACGACGACCAGCCGGTGCCGGGCCAGGGGCTGGCGATGACCGGGGTGCCCTCGCAGTTCGGCGCCGACACCGGCTGGGTGCTGGGCGAGCCGGAGCGGTTCGCGGGCGGCCCGCACGCGGAGGTCGTCGGCCTGCACCTGTACATGGGCACCAACCTGACCGACGTCGAGGCGCTCACCGGGCAGTTCGCCCGCTCCCTTGAGACGGCCGGGAAGGTGGCCGCGGCCCTCGCCGAGCACGGTGTCCGGGTGCGGGTGCTGGACCTCGGCGGCGGCTTCGGCGCCCCCTTCGCCGCCGAGGGCGGGCGGGTCGACCTCGGCGGGCTGCGGCCCCGGCTCACCGCGCTGCTCGACCGGGCGCTGCCGCACCGCCACACCGACGGCACCGAGGTCGTCTTCGAGTCCGGGCGCTACCTGGTGGGCGCCGCGGGCGTGCTGCTGACCGCCGTGCTCGACGTGAAGCGGTCGCACGGCAGGGACGTCGTCGTGCTGGAGTCCGGGATCAACCACCTCGGCGGCATGTCCGGGCTGCGGCGGCTGCCGACCCTGACGCCCCGTCTCGTACCGACGCCTGACCGTCAGCGCGATAGGGAGCCGGAGTTGACCGCACTGGTCGCGGGCCCCCTGTGCACGCCGCTCGACACCTGGGCGCGGGCGGCCGAACTGCCCGCGCTGCGCCCCGGCGACCTGGTGGCCGTGCCCAACGTGGGCGCCTACGGGCTCACCGCCAGCCTCGTCGCCTTCCTCGGTCATCCGCTGCCCGCGGAGGCCGTCATCGACGGGGAGCGCCCCGGCGCGGTCCTCGACGTCACCCGGCTCGACCTGTCCCGCACCCCCGTCCCGGCCGCGACCCCGGCCGGCCCCCACCCTGGAGTGAAGTGATGGACCCCCGTTTCCTCGAACTGCTCGCCCCGTTCCTGAAGTTCCTCGGCGACCGAGAGATCACCCCCGAGGCGTCCCTGCGGGCGCTCGGCCTGGACTCCATGCAGGCCATCGAGCTGCTCTTCGAGATCGAGGACACCTACGGCGTGACCCTGCCCGACGACGACATGAACGACGCCACCTTCGCCACCGCCGCCAGCCTGTGGGCCGTGGTCGGCCGGGCGCTCGACGCGCAGGGGGTGACGGCGGCATGACCGCGCCCGTCCTCACCGCCGCACCGACGACCAGTGTGGAACTGGCCCGGCGCACCGAGCGGGTCGCCACCGTCGCCGCCGAGCACCTGGCCCGCACCGACCGTGACGCGGCGTTCCCGGAGGAGGCGCTGACGGAGCTGCGCCGCACCGGGCTGCTCGGCCTCCTGGTGCCCGTGGAGTACGGCGGCCTCGGCGGCACCACCGCGGCCATGGTGGAGGTGAGCACCGCCCTCGGCCGGGTCGACATGTCGGTGGCGATGATCTTCGCCATGCACTGCCAGCAGGTCGCGGCACTCGTACGGCACGCCGGTCCGCGCCTGCGGGACGAGGTGCTGCCCGAGATCGCCGCGGGCCGCCTGTACCTCGCCTCGGTCACCACCGAGGCGGGCAAGGGCGGCCACCTGCTGACCGCCGGGTCCGCGCTGGCCACCGCCGACGACGGGGAGTTGGTCATCGACCGGTTCGCGCCGATCGTCACGGGCGGCGCGTACGCGGACGGCTTCCTGGTCACCATGCGCAGCCCGGACGCCGAGTCCCCGCACGCGGTCTCCCTGGTCTACGCCCACCGCGACCAGCTCACCGTGGAGCGGTCGGGCGACTGGCAGCCGCTGGGGATGCGGGCCAGCCACAGCGTGGCGCTGCGGCTGACCGGGTCCGTCCCGGCCCACCAGGTGGTGGGCGCGCACGGCGACTTCCGGTCCCTCGTGACGTCGGTGTTCGCGCCGATGGCGCACCTGGGCTGGTCGGCGAGCTGGCTCGGCACCGCGGCGGGCGCGCTCTCCCGCGTCCTGCGGCTGCTGCGCGGTCCGGAGGGCCGGGGCCGGGCCGACCTCGGCTCGGAGCTGCTGCTCACCCGGCTGTCCCGGGCCCGGCAGCGGATCGACACGGTGCACGCGCTGCTGCGGCACACCCTGCGGGCCGTGGAGACCGCCCCGGACCTGAGCGTGCCCCGGGTGCAGCTCCTGCTCAACGCGCTGAAGATCACCGCGGCGGAGGAGTGCCTGCGGGCCGTCGAGGACCTGGTGGACGCCCTCGGGATGCGGCACGGCTACCTCAAGGACTCCCCCACCCGGCTCGAACACGCCCTGCGCGACCTGCGTTCGGCGGCCCTGAACTACAGCAACGACCGGCTCCACCTGGCCGACGGCAAGCTGGCCCTGCTCGATCCGGAGGTGCGCCTTGTCTGACCTCCGCCTGGCCCCCACCGCGGCCGACGTGCTGGCCGACGTGCCCGTGGCCGCCCCGGCGGCACGGGTGTGGGCGGCACTCGGCGCCTCCGGTGTGCTGGACCGCCTCTACGAGCGGCGTGCCGGCGGGCTCGTCCCGGTGCCGGACCGGCTCGGCGCGCTGCTCGGCGCCGTGGACGCCCGGGGCGACAACGGCGTCACGCTCAGCGTGCTGGTGCAGGCCGCCAGCGCCCTGCCGGTGCTGGCGGACGGGGCCGCGCCCTCCGGGGTCGTGCGCCGGGCCCTGGACCAGGTCCGCTCCGGCGCGGCCACCGTGGCGCTGGCCGCCACCGACGGCGCCACCGCGGGCTCCGACCTCGCCGGGCTCGGCACCGAGGTGACCCTCGGCCCGGACGAGGTGCGGGTCAGCGGCGGCAAGCGGTGGATCACCAGCGCGCTCACCGCCGACTGGCTGCTGGTCCTCGCCCGGCACCGGCCCGGCCGCCACTTCACCAGCTTCACCTGGGTGCTGGTGCCCGCCACGGCTCCCGGCGTACGGGTCCACCCGGCCGACACCGACCTGCTCACCGGCGCCGCCACCGGGCACGTCGAACTGACCGACGTACGGCTGACCCCCGAGCACGTCGTGGGGCGTCCAGGGCGCGGCATGGCGGCCTTCGCCCGGCACATGGGCACCGAGCGCCTCGCGGGCGCCCTGTGGGCGGTGGCGCTGACGACCAGGGTCCTCGCCGACACCAGGGAGCGGCTGGAGCAGCGGTCCGTCGACGGGCGCCCCCTGTGGCAGCACCCCGCCGTGCGCCAGCGGTACGCCACCAGCCTGGTGCGGGTGCGGGAACTGCGCGCCCTGTGCGACAGCCTCGGCGAACGGGTCACCGCCCGGCAGGACCTGGGCGCGGCGGCCCTGCTGAAGTCCGCCGCCGGGCTGGTCACCGACCCGGTGCTGGCGACCTGCGCCCAGTTGCAGGGCGCGGACGGGTTCGCCCGGGGTGGCGCGCAGCGCGCCCGCGCGGAGGCGGCGGTCTTCGGCATCGGCGGCGGCGTCACCGAGCTGGTGCTGGAGGCGGTCGCGGGCGACGCGGACGCCGTGCTGACGGAGCTGGGCTCGTGGACGCCGTGACCGCGGGGACGGCGGACGACGCCCTGATCCTTGAGGTGGCGCCAGGCGTCTGGGTGGCCCAGGGGTCACGCGACCACTGGCGGCACGCCGCCCCGCACCCGCGGGACCTCGCCCGCGCCGCCGCGCTGCCGGAGTGGCGGGCGGCGGAGTTCCTCGCCGGCCGCGCCCTGCTACGGCACCTGCTGCGGGCCACCGTGCCCGAGCTGGCCGGGGTGCCGGTGGTCGCCGGGGAGCGGGGCGGGCCCCTGCTCGCGGGCGCCCCGGACACCGGCGTCAGCGTCTCCCACGACGGGGACGCCGTGGCCGCCGCCGTGGCCCCGGGCCGCCGGGTCGGCGTCGACGTGCAACTGCCGCCCGACCGGCCCTCCGAGGCCCTGCTGCGCCGCTGCCTCGGTGCCCGCGCCGACGCCGTGCGGGAGCTGCCCGAGGCGCGGCGGGCGGTCGAACTCGCCTGGGTCTGGACGGTGCAGGAGTCCTGCGTCAAGGCCGCCGGGACCGGGCTGTCCGGCCGTCCGTGGACGATCGACGTCCGGCCCGGAGCCCTGCGCGGACGGTGGCGGGAGTACGAGTGGACCAGCCTGCGCCCCCTGTCGCGCACCCCCCTGAGCTGCGCTTTCTCCGCCCGTGAGGGCACTTCCGACGGCACCTGGGAGACACCGTGTCGCTGACCGGCGAACTGACCGCTATGCCAGAGCTGAGCTGCTACACCACCAACCTGCTGGCGTATCTGATGCCGGAGGTCCCCGACGTCCGGGGCCGCCTCGCCCGGGGCGTGCGGCTCGCCGTACGCCTTGACCTGCCCCCCGGCGAACTCGCCTTCTCGCACCACCCCCGGGTGGACACCACCGGCGACGGGCGGGAGCTGGCGTACCGTTCGGCGGCCGACTGGCCGACCGCCCGCGCGGCGCTCCTCGACCAACTGGGCCGCGACGGGCGGGTGCTGGTCGTCGGCAACACCCGGCACCTGCCGTGGACGCCGGGCCACGGGCGGTCCGACGCCCCGCACTGGCTGCTGGTCGGCGACCACCGCGACGGCCGCTGGCTGCTCGCCGACCACTTCACGGCGCTCACTCCGCTGGGCGACCAGGAGCCGTGGACCGGCTGGGTCGACGACGACCGGCTGAGGACCGCGCTGACGCCGCCGCCCCGTCCGCCGCGCGAGGTGGCCCGCCGCGACGAACTGGCGCTCGGCCGGTCGGTCGCGGTGCCGCCCGCGGACCACCACAGGTGGCTGGCCTGGCAGACGGAGGCCACTACCGATACCTCCGCGCCGGGCCCCGGGGTCTGGAGCCTGGACCTGGAACCCTCCCTGGCCCGCGTCTCCGCGACCTTCCGCGCCGAGCCCGCCGCGCTCGCCCGGCACGCCGACGACCTGTGGGCCGCGGCCCGCCACCACACCTACCGGCTGGCCTACGCGGTCACGGAGGGCGCGCTCAGCCCGGAGCGGGCCGCGGCGGCGTCCGTGGCCTGGGGCGAGCTGCCCAAGACGCTGCGGTTCGCGGAGCGGTCCGCGGCGCGGGGCCGTCCGCGCCCCGGCGTGGTGGACCGCTCCATCGACCAGCTCCTGACGGCGCAGGCAGCCCTGGCCGCGGACCTGTCGCCGAAGGACTGGACGGCACAACCGGGAGAGATCCGATGACGACCGAAAGCCTCCTGCCCGCCCCGACCGCGGTCCCGGGCGACGTGTTCCGCCACACGATGGCCCGGCTGCCCACGGGCGTCGCCGTCGTCACCACCGAGGGCCCGGACGGACCCGTCGGCTGCACCGTCAACGCCGTCATGTCGCTGTCCCTAGACCCCCCGTCCCTGCTGGTCTCCCTCGCCGGGCGCAGCCGCACCCTGGACCAGGTCCTGGAGCGCGGCGCCTTCGCGGTCAACGTCCTGCCGTGGTCCGCCCGGCACCTGGTCAGGCAGTTCGCCACCGGCACGGCGGCGCAGCGGTTCGCCGGGGTGCCCTGGCGGTCGGAGCACGGGGTGCCGGTGCTGACGGCGGCGTCGGTCAGCGCGGTGTGCGAGGTCAGCGACCGCGTCCCGATGTACGACCACGTCCTGGTCGCGGGCACGGTCACCTGGACCCGCTCCGACGACCAGCCTCCCACCGTCCTGTACGCGGGCGCCCAGCACCCGGTCGGCGACTGACCTCCACAGAACAGGAGCGAACCCCTCATGACCACCGAACCGTTGGTCCTCATCACCGAAGAACTCTCCCCCGCCACCGTGGAGGTGCTCGGCCCGGCCTTCCGCGTCCGGCACTGCGACGGCACGGACCGGGCCGAGCTGCTGTCCGCCGTCGCCGAGGCGGACGCGCTGCTGATCCGTTCCGCGACCCGGGTGGACGCGGAGGTCCTGGCTGCCGCCCGGAAGCTGCGGGTCGTCGCCCGCGCCGGGGTGGGCCTCGACAACGTCGACGTGCCCGCCGCCACCGAGGCGGGCGTCCTGGTCGTCAACGCCCCCACCGCCAACATCGTGAGCGCCGCCGAACTGACCTGCGGCCTGATCCTCGCCACCGCCCGCACCATCCCGCAGGCCAACGCCGCGCTGCGGGGCGGCGCGTGGCAGCGGAGCAGGTACACGGGCGTCGAACTGGCCGGGAAGACCCTCGGCGTCGTCGGTCTCGGCCGCATCGGCGCACTGGTCGCCCAGCGGATGTCCGCCTTCGGCATGGAGATCGTCGCCTACGACCCTTACGTCCACGCGCGCGCGGGAGTGCAACCCGTCTCCCTGGACAAACTCCTGGAGGTCTCCGACTTCATCACGGTCCACCTGCCCAGGACCACCGAGACAGTCGACCTGATCGACGACGCGGCCCTGCGCAAGGTCAAGCCCGGCGTGCGCGTCGTCAACGCGGCGCGCGGCGGCATCGTGAACGAGCGCGCCCTGTACACGGCCCTGACGGAGGGCCGGGTCGCGGGGGCGGCCCTGGACGTCTTCACCACCGAGCCCTGCACCGACTCCCCCCTCTTCACCCTGGACCAGGTGGTAGCCACCCCCCACCTGGGCGCCGCCACCACCGAGGCCCAGGAGAAGGCAGGCATCACCGCCGCCGAGTCGGTCCGCCTCGCGCTGACGGGCCAGCCTGTACCGGACGCGGTGAACGACGTCGCACGGGACACGACGCGAGCCGCGTGACGCCTGCTGTGGGTCCGGCGTAGCGGACTGGAGCGGGACCCCGTGGCCAGTAGGCTGCCGTGGTGCGTACGGTTGAGGTTCTGTTGGATGAGGCGGCGGAGCTGGTGGTTCGGGAGGCCTGGCGGCGGCTGGTGGAGGCGGGGCTGCCGAGTCAGGCGCGGCACCGTTCGCCGACCAACCGGCCGCATCTCACCCTGGCCGCCTGTCCGGAGCTGACCGGTCCGATCCGGTGGGAGCTCGCCGAGGTGGCCGCCGCCCTGCCGCTGCCGGTGCGCTGCACGGGCCTGATCCGCTTCGAGCGGCCCACTTCGGTGCTGGCCTGGGCGCTGGACCCCGACCCCGCGCTGACCGGCCTGCACCGCCGGGTGTGGGACGCGGTGGCCGGCGACAGCCCGCCCGGCACCCTCAACCCCCTGCACGAGCCCGGCCGCTGGAACCCGCACATCACCCTCGGCCGTACCCGGCGGACCGGCGCCTTCACCGACCGGCGGCTCCCCGGACTGCTGCCGACGCCGCCCCTGTCGCTCCGGCTCACCACCCTGCGCAGCTACGACACCGAGACCGGCGCCCTGGAGGTGCTGGAGCCCCGTCCGACGCACCCGTAGGTGTCCGGCGCCGTCACCTGCCGTCGGCGCGCTCCGCGTTGAGGGCGTGCACCGCGGCGCGGGCCTCGCCGACGGTCACGTAGTCCACGGCGATGAAGGTGACGGGTCTGCCGCGCTGGCGCTCGCATGCGTGGGCGCGGTCCAGGACGCGTTGGCGGGAGTTGACGACACCGGCGTCCAGGCGTCGGCCGCCGCCGGACGTGACGAAGTGGTTGAGCAGGAACAGGCGCTTGTCCGTACCGCCCCGGTTCGGCTCGCAGGTCATGGCGTCGGGGCTGCGGACGGCGAACGGTGTCTCCATGCCGTAGCGGTAGAAGTTGCGGTACCAGGGCGCTGGGCCGTCCGCCTTCTCGGCGAAGACGACCAGCCGGTGACCGCCGCTGATCATCTCCCCCAGCTCGGGCCAGGGCTGGTCGGGGTCCTCGTCCGGCTCGTACAGGAGGTCCGTCAGGCCCGCCTCGGTGAAGGCGCGGGCGGTCTCCCCGGCGCCGATGCCGTCCTGCACGATCAGGGTGACGACTTCCGTGGGGTGGTCGCGCAGCCAGTCCCCGATCCGGCGCAGCGTGGGCACCAGTTCGACGGCGCCCGCGCCGCAGGCCGAGTGGCACAGCCACAGTCCCGGCCGGGGCGGGTTGGCGCGGGCCAGCGCCTGGGCGAGCTGTTCGCGCAGCGCCGGGGAGAACTCGGAGTCGCTGAGCCGGTCGGCCAGTTCCCCGGGGCGCTCCCAGTGGTGGGTGTCGAGGAGCAGGGCGCGGACTCCGGCGTTGAGCTGGCCGACGACGTCCGGGTCCTGGAGCGGCCCGATGAACCGGTCCGCCGTGCTGGCCATCGCGTTGTGCGAGGCGAGGTGGGCGATCTCGTCGTAGCGCAGGTCGCACAGCCGGGAGCTTCCCTGGCAGACGTCGGGGGCCGACCCGGCGAACGTCACCGGGGCCAGGTTCATGCCGGCCAGGGCCAGCGTCGAGGCGACGACCGTGAGCGTGAGGCCGCGGCGGTGCTCCATGCGGGGGGACAAGGCGGAGAGGGCGGACAGGGTGGGTCGGGTCTGCCAGGCCCAGGCCACGGCGACGAGCAGGGCGCCCGCGCCCAGCAGGCTCACCGCGACCACGGTGGCGGTGGTGAGCAGCCGGTCGACGGCCGTGACCTCGATGTCCTCGACGAGGCGGGCCACCGACGGGGCCCACGACGACGGCGCGGCGACGAGCGGCCCGCCCCCGGTGACCAGCCGGAGGAGCAGCGCGCCCAGCGCCAGCAGGGAGCCCGCCGCCGCCAGCGCCCAGCCCAGCGGGGTCAGCCGCCGCGCGAAGGGCCGGGGCGGGGTGAGCCGGGTGGGACGTGGGGCGGAGGGCGGCGCGACCCAGAGGGCGGCGAACGCGGCGGCGGCCAGCACGGCGGCCGCCGGTTCCACCACGTTCTGGACCAGCCGGGTCACGGAGCGTGCCCGCCGCACGGGGGCGCGGACCTCGCTGGGCGGGGCGAGCGTGGTGGTGATGACCCACGTCCGCCCGCCCGCCTCCCGGAACAGGTCCGCCGCCGCGGCGCGGTTGCGGTCGGAGAGGGCGACGGGGGCGATCGCCGCCAGGGCGGAGTCCACGTCCCCGCCGCGCAGGGCGGTCGCCACCTCGGGCCGCAGCCGGGCGCGTTCGTCCCGCGGTACGAGTCTCAGCAGGAGCGTGGTGGCCGACTCCGCCTGCGCGTCGGACAGCGCGAGCGACGGCAGCCCGGTGGCCGGGGCCCGGCCCGCGAGCAGTTCGGTCGCGGTCCGCGACAGGCGGTCGACGAACGCCGCGAAGTCGGGTTCGGGCCGCTGCTGCGCCGCGGCGACGGCGTCGGCGAAGTAGATCCGGCTGAGCGTCTCGACGTTCTCGACGAGCGGCGCCAGGTCGACCGTGAGGCGCAGCCGGTCCCGGTCGCCCTCCAGATAGCGGACCACCTCGGTGATCTGCCGCTCGGTCATCGCCCGCAGGGTCTCGGGCGGGATGACGACCTTGACGTTCGCGGTCAGCGGGGACCGCGCCACGGGCAGTCGGCCCAGCAGGTCGTTGGTGAGGCGGGCGTGGCGCGGGTCGACCAGTACCTCGTCGTAGAACCGCTGGTAGGCGTGCTCGTCGGCGAGGACGCCACCGTAGAAGCCGGGGCTGAGCACGGTGCCGCGGGCGACGCCCGACGCGGCGAGGGTGGTCAGGCTCAGCACCGCCACGATCCACGCCAGCGGCCGCAGCCACCGCGCGCTGAGGAGGGGTGCGGCCATGCGGCCGTCCGCGGTCACGGCGCGGGCTCCCCGGCGCACGAAACCCGCCTGACCTGCTTGGGCGCGCCCGGGGCGGGCACCCGGGGCGGTACCGACCGTCCCACTCGCATGCAAGGGATGAGCGCCATGCTGATCCTCGGAGTACTTCTTCTCGCAGCCGTGGGGGCCTTCACGGGTCTGCTGATCGCGGACAACCTGTCTGGAGGGCCCGAGTACACGGTCTCGGTCCTCGGCCAGGACATCGCCACCCTGAACACGCTCGCCGTCTTCTGCTCCGGCCTCGCGCTGGCCCTGCTGTTCTGCCTCGGGCTCGCGGCGGTGTCCTCGGCACGGCACCACCGCGGGCGTCCGCGCCACCGGCGGGTGGACGCGGCGCACGCCGAGGGGCCGGCGGGGCCCGTCAGGCGTCCTTGACGGTCGCGGTGACGGGTGTACCGGTCTCCACGGTGCGGCTGACCGTGCACAGCCGCTCGTGGGAGGTCCTCACCGCGCGCGGCAGGATGGCACGGGCCCGGTCGGCGCCCTCGTCGTCGTCCGGGAAGCCGACGGTGAAGGTCACCTGGAGGTTGGTCATGCGGTTGCCGAGGTCGTCGCTGATCTTGTTCCCGGTCACCGCCACGGAGAACTCCGTGGGCTCCGCGTGCCGGGTGGTGGCGACGTCCACGTCCGCGGCGGTGCAGCCGCCGATCGCGGCGAGCAGCAGTTCGACGGGGGTGAACTCGGCCTCCGGCCCGGCGCCGGAGGCCGTGCCGAAGCGGAGGGTGCCGCCGCGGACGTTGGTCGCCACGTAGTGGCCGGTGCTGGTGCGCTCGATGACGACGGAACGCTCGGAGTTCTCGCTCATGGGGTCGACAGTAACGCGGTCGGCAAGGCCGCCACGGTGTCAGGTCGCGGGGTCCTGGTGGGGTGCTCCGTCGGCGGGGGGTGTCCCGATGGTCACCGAGCCCAGGTTGCCGGTCTGGATCACCGGCCCGTGCTGCACGCCGCCGGTGATGGAGTTGCGGACGTTCACGGGTGGCTGAACGCCGTCCGGGAGCGCCAGTTCGTCCAGCAGCGCGCGCAGTTCGGCGGCGGCCCGCGGATCCGCCAGCAGCGCGCGCCGCAGCCGGGTGCGCCACTCGGCCTCCACGTCGGTGAGGGTCTGCTCCTCGCCGGACGCCAGCGCCGCCGTCAGTTCACCGCGCGAGGTCTCCAGTTCCCCCGCGACCGCGTCCTCCGTGCCACCGCCACCCCGGCGGGAGAAGAACGCGGCGACGCGGTCCCGTGCCCGCGTCCAGGAGTCCGTCGCCATCTGCTGGACCACCGCGGTGGCGCCCGCGGCGGCCAGTGCCATCAGTTCCGCTTCCACCATCCCGGCCCCCTTCGTCCCGCTTTCGGACAGCCACCGTACCGCCTGCCGGCGGGTGCGGTCCCGGCGGAGTCCCGAACGCAGACCGACCGGATGGTATGCAAACGGGGCGGCTTCCCTCTAGCCTGCTGCCGCACCCCGCCCACGCCACGACGACGAGGAGACCACCATGGCCGTCGACCCCACCGGAGCCGCGCTCGCGCAACTCGCCGCGGCGGACCCGGGAGAGCCCGTCGTCATGCTCAACCTGCTGCGGTTCGCCCCCGGGGGCCGCGCCCTGTACGCGGAGTACTCACGCCAGGCCGCCGAGTTCCTGAAGCGGTACGGCGGTGAGCTGCTCTACGCCGGAGACGGCCACCCGCCCCTGGTCGCCGAGGCGGGGCAGGACTGGGACGCGGTCCTGCTCGTCCGCTATCCGAGCCGGGAGGCGTTCAGCCGCATGGTGGCCGACCCCGGGTACCGGGAGATCACCGAGCTGCGCACACGCGCCCTCACCGAGGCCGTGCTCCAGCCGACCGCACCCTGGACCGGCCGCGGCACCGCCTGACGGTCGGCCTGAGCCCGACCCGGCAGACGCGTCCTTTATGGTGACTCGATGCCGTTCGTCCCCAGATGGACTCTGCTCAGCTCAGGTTGCGCGCCGCTCCTGCTGACCGCGGGCTGGGCGGTCGCGGGGCGGCTGGAGGGGCCCGGCTACGATCCCGTCTCCCAGACCATCAGCGTCCTGGCCGCCTACGGGTCCGCCGGGTTCTGGGTGATGACCGGGGCGCTGCTCGCGCTGGGCGTCTGCCACCTGCTCACCGCGTGGGGACTGCGCGCCGCCGCGCCCGCGGGGCGGGTGGCACTGGGTGGCGGCGGGGTGACGGCGCTGCTGGTGGCCCTGGTGCCGACGCCGAGCAGCGGGGGCTCCCTGCGGCACGGCACGGTCGCCGCGGCCGGCTTCCTGCTGCTCGCCGTCTGGCCGGTGCTGGCGGCCCACCGCCACCCGACCGCCCCCTGGGCCCTGCGCCCGGCCCCCGCCCTCGCGGCGACGGCGCTGATGTGCGCCGGTGCGCTCTGGTACGTGGTCGAGGCGAACCACCAGGGCGCGGCGGGCGTGGCCGAACGGTTCGTCACCTCCGCCCAGGCCCTGTGGCCCTTCGTGGTCGTGACTTCCTGCCTACGCCACCGCCCCCGCTCGATACGATCATGACCATGACGGCATCAGAACCCACCATCGTCGCCACCTCCGGCGGACACCGCGTCGGAACGCGTGCCAGGGTGATGTTCGACGCGCTGGTGTACCACGCGGTCGACCTGTCCGGCGTCCACGGCCGCCGCCCCCGCGTCATGTACGTCGGCACGGCGATCGGGGACGCCGAGCACTTCACGACCCGGATGACCGAGGCCGCGCGGACCGCGGGGTTCGACCTCACCCCGCTGCACCTGTTCCCCATGCCCAACCTGGAGGACGTCGAGGGCGCGGTCCTCGACCACGACGTCGTCTGGGTCATGGGCGGGTCGGTCGCCAACCTGCTGGCGGTGTGGCGGGTGCACGGCCTGGACGCGATCATGCGCCGCGCCTGGCAGGCCGGGGTGGTGCTGAGCGGCGTCAGCGCGGGCTCCATCTGCTGGTTCCAGGGCGGCACCACGGACTCCTTCGGCCCCGAGCTGCGGCCGGTCACCAACGCCCTGGGCTTCCTGCCCTACGGCAACGGCGTCCACTACGACGTCGACGCGGGCCGCCGCCCCCTGATCCACCGGCTCGTCGCGGACGGCACGCTGCCCACGGCCCACTGCACGGACGACGGCGTCGGCCTGGTGTACCGGGGCACGGAACTGGTGGAGGCGGTGACGGAGGTGCCGGGCAAGGGCGCCTACGTCGTCCGGCGCGAGGGCGACCGGGCGGTGGAGGAACGCGTCGAGCCGCGCAGGCTGCCCGCGCCTCCCGGGTAGCGCCCGGCCCCGTCCCGGCCCCGGCGCGCGGCGAACGGCCCACGCCGAATCGCGCTCCGCCCGCGCCGCGCCGACGATGAACGGGATCGATCCGGCCAGGCGCAAAGGACGAACAGGATGGTGCGACACCACCCCGACCACAGGAGCGGGACCGGCCGCCGAGCGGTGATGGCGTTGCTCGGCTGCGCCCTGTCCGCCGCCGCCCTCACCGGGTGCGGCGACGACGACCAGGACACCGGCTCCTCTCCCCCGACGACGACCAGCGGCCCGGACACGGCCTCGTTCTCCGGGACACCGCCGTCGGCGCTGGCCTCGAAGGCGGCGTCCGCGATCGCCTCCGCGCGGGCCTCGGCCTCGGCGGCGGCCTCCTCGGCGTCCGCGCGGGCCTCCGAGTTCGAGGCGTCCGTCGAGGCGGAGGCCGCCCGTTCCAGTGCCGCCGCCGAGGACGCGCTCAAGGACGTCGAGGGGCGCGGCAACGCGCTGTCCGAGGTCGGTATGAAGGGCCTACCCAGGGAGGAGACGAGCGGGCTGCTGGCCGCGCTGGTCACCATCACCAACAAGACCGACGCCACCGCCTCGTACGCCGTGCGGATCGACTTCGAGGACGCGTCCGGTGACGTCGTCGAGACGAGGTTCGTCGGCGCGGAGGACCTTGAGCCGGGCGAGAAGGAGCAGCCCATCGCCTTCAGCCGGCAGCCCGCGGACGCGCGGCTGACGCCCGTTCTCGCCCAGGCGCAGCGGTACTGACGTCGCGGGCGGGCCGAACCGAGCCCTGGAGGAGTCATGGGCAACCTGGTCGTGGTGGGAACGGACGGCTCGTCGTCGAGCCTCGCCGCGGTGGAGACGGCCGCCGGGGAGGCCCGGCGGCGGCGCGCGGAGCTGCGGGTGGTGTACGCCCTCAACTGGCCGGTCCGGCCCCGGTACGCGCCGCTGGACACCACACCGCTCCAGCGCCTGGTCAGCGAGGCCGCGGACCGGGCGCGGGGCGTGGCCCCGGAGGTGACGGTCACCGAGGCCATGGTGCCCGGCGACACGGTGTCGGTGCTGGAGGCCGAGTCCCGGTCGGCGGAGCTGCTGGTCGTGGGGGCGCGTGGGATGGGCGGCGTCATGGGCGTGCTGCTGGGCTCCACGGCGGCGGCGCTGGCCGCCCACTGCCGGTGTCCGCTGATGGTGGCCCGCGAGGACTCCGCCGACGCCGGTCCCGTCGTGCTGTGCGTCGACGGCTCCCCCGCCGGTGCGAAGGCGGTCGGGTTCGCGTTCGCGGAGGCCGCCCTGCGCGGCGCGGAGATCGTCGCCGTCCACGCGTGGCTGCCGGACTACGCGCCGGCCGGTGTCGGGGTCGAGGGACCGGAGCGGCTGCTGGCGCAGGCGCTCGCCGGGCACGCGGAGCGGTATCCGGACATCCCGGTCCGGCGGGAGGTGGCGAGCGGGGAGACCCGTGAGGTGCTCATCGAGGCGAGCCGGAACGCCCAGCTGGTGGTCGTCGGGGCCAGGGGGCGCGGCGGGTTCACCGGTCTCCTCCTGGGGTCGGTGAGCCAGGCCCTGCTGCACCACGCGCACAGTTCCGTGGTCGTCGTACGCGGGGAGACCTGACCGGGCGCGGCGGGCGCGCCTTGCGTTCGCGCGTCCGTGCCGTCATCGCGAGCGTGGCCGAG
This sequence comes from Streptomyces sp. NPDC006997, assembly GCF_040635175.1. Lineage (NCBI taxonomy): Bacteria > Bacillati > Actinomycetota > Actinomycetes > Kitasatosporales > Streptomycetaceae > Streptomyces > Streptomyces sp. NPDC006997. The sequence goes on along the minus strand of NZ_JBEYHH010000040.1, from coordinate 13,386 downwards.
GCGGTGGGCCGTACCCCGGCCGTGGCGCTCCAGGGAGAAGGGCGGGCGGCGTGGAGGCGTTCGTGAGGGAGGAGACCGGGCGGGTGGGCTTGGCGGAGAAGCCCGGCCGTCTCCCCGACGGGGACCCGCCGCTGTCCCTCCGCGGCGACGAGGCCGGGGAGCCCTGGCGGGTGGTGACGCCGGTGCTGGGCGCGTGGGAGCGGGACCCCGTGCCGCTGGAGGAGTACCCGGCCGGTTCCGACGGCCCTCCTGCCCGGCCGGGCGGCGAGCGGCGGTCGCACGACGCGACGGGCCCCGGCGGTCCGACGCCGGGCACCGGCGTCTGATGCCCCACGACGCCGGAACCCCGCCGCCCGGGCCGCCCTGTGTCGTGGTCGCGGGCGTGACCGGCAGCGGCAAGTCCACGGTGGCCCGCCTGCTCGCGGACCGGCTCGGGCTGCCCTTCGCGGAGGGCGACGACTTCCACTCCCCCGCAAGCATCGCCAAGATGGCCACCGCCACGCCGCTGACCGACGCGGACCGCCAGCCCTGGCTGGAGTCCATCGGACGCTGGCTGCGGGAGCGCGCCGCGGCGGGCACCGGTGCCGTGGTCACCTGCTCCGCCCTGCGGCGGCGCTACCGGGACACGCTGCGGGCGGCCTGCCCGCCCGCCTTCTTCCTCCGTCTGACCGCCGACCGCGCCACCCTCGCCGACCGGCTCGGCGACCGCACCGGCCACTTCATGCCCGCCGCCCTCCTCGACTCCCAGCTCGCCACCCTCGACCCCCTCGAACCGGACGAGCGGGGAGCCGAGCTGGACGCCACACCGAGCCCGGACCGGATCGTGGAGACGGCGGCGGAGCTGCTGCCGCCGTGGACGGCCCTCGGAGACGGTCCTCAGGACGGCACGGCGAGGACGCAGAACTCGTGACCCTCCGGGTCGGCGAGGACCCTCCAGCTCACCTCGCCCTGGCCGAGGTCGACCTCGGTGGCGCCGAGGGCCAGCAGCCGGGCCACCTCGGCCGCCTGGTCGTCACCGGGGTACGGCAGCAGGTCGAGGTGGACGCGGTCCGGCACGGTCCTCACGTCGCCGGTGCGCAGGAACTCCAGGTAGGGGCCGCCGCCGTGCGGTGAGCGCAGCACCGCGTGGTCGTCGGTCACCTCGCTCAGGTCCCAGTCCGTCGCCTCGTCCCAGAACCGGGCCATGGCCCGCGGGTCCACGCAGTCGACGACCACGACGGCGATCGGCCCGGTGTCCCGGTGGACCTCGCGGGGCTCCAGCACACAGAACTCGTTGCCCTCCGGGTCGGCGAGGACCGTCCACGGCACCTCGCCCTGCCCCACGTCGACGCGCGTCGCGCCGAGCGCCTCCAACCGTGCGACCAGCTCAGCCTGGTGGGCGGCGGAGGTGGTGGCGAGGTCGAGGTGCGTACGGTTCTTCGTCGCCGTCCTGGGGTCCGGGACGGGGACGACGTCGATGCCGAGGGCGACCGGGTCCGGCCAGACGAGGCCGCCGACGGGTCCCACGTAGGTGGTCACGCCGGGGCTGTGGGCGTTCCAGCCGAGCGCCTCCGCCCAGAATTGGCCGACCGCGGCGGCGTCGAGGGCCTTGATGTTCACCTGAACGGGTCGCAGTGCCATGCGGAAGATCATAAGCAAGTCGGCGGGGCGGCTCACCGGTTGGACCGCCACCCGGCCGCGCGCCCGCCGGTGATCCTCTTGCCGGGGGCGCACCCGCCCGGCGTGAGGGCGAAGGCCGCCTCGGCGAGCGGACGGACGTCCGGGGGCCTCATGGCGCAGGACAGGTCCAACGAACCGTGGCGGTACTCCGGCCCGGCAAGGGCGCGTTCGGCGCCCGGACACAGATCGCGAGCGGGTGGCAGCTGTACAAGAGACTGTTCTGAGACCCTCGGGCGTGGAACACCCGCTACCCCGCCGGAGGCAGCGCGTAGCCGGGGACCGACGGCCAACGCACCGTCAGGACCACCGAGTCCTCCTCGGCGCACCAGGAGTGGTCCACGCCCTCGCCCCAGACGACGTAGTCGCCCTGGTCGGCCAGGAGGACGCTGCGGTGGGGCAGTTCGACGCGGAAGCGGCCGCTGACGAGGAGCAGGAGGGCGGTGCGGCGTTCGCCGCGTACCCACTGGGCGCGCGCGTCGCCCTTGGGGTGCGTGCCCCACTTGATCTCCACGGCGGCACTGTGGCGCGGGTCGCCCGCCTCCTTGAAGTGGCCGAGCAGCCAGCCCCGGTCCAGTGCCGCGTCCGTGTCGGCGTTGCCCACGTACACACGTGTGTCCATGGGCGGGGACACTAACGTGCCGCCCCCGGCGGCCCCGTGATGGGGAACTCCTGGGCACCCAGCACGCGCAGGAGATCCAGGCGCTCGCGGGTGTCGGTGTCGGCGGGGGTGAGCACCAGGAGGTGCTGGCGCTGGTCGGGGGTGACGAGGGTTTCGCAGTCCATCAGGAGGGGGCCGACCCCGGGGTGCAGCAGGGTCTTGCGGTCGGCGCGGCGGACCGCCACCTCGTGTGCGGCCCACAGGCGACGGAAGTCGGCGCTCGCGGTGTGCAGTCGTCATCCGCACACCGGACGACAGCCGTCCGGGTCCTCCGTGACGTCTGGGGGGCAGTACCACGGCGGCCCGGAGCGATGGGTCCCGCGCCGCCCCGCGCGCCGACCGCGGTCCGGACGGGAGCGGGGCCCGGGGGGAGACCGGTCCGCGGTCGGCCGTGTCCCGGGCGCGGGAGCCGCGCAGGGTGACCACCCGGTGGTACCACTGGTACCGTGGGTGCCATGTCAGATCCGAAGGCGATGAACCTGCGCTTCCCCGACCCCGCGCAGCGGGCGGCCATCGCGGCGGCCGCGAAACAGGCGGGCGTCAGTATGCAGGAGTACATCCTGTCGGCCGCCTACGACCGCGCGACGGCGGTGGAGCGGCGGTTCCTGGCGGGCTTCCGGGCCTCCATGGACCACAGCGGCGCGGCCTTCGCGGCGGAGCCCAGCGCCGTCGACCCGGGCGCCGAGCGGCGGGCGGCCGAGCAGGACGCGCGCCGGGAGCTGGAGCGGCGGGAGCGAGGGCACGCCGCGTGACCCAGCCGGAACCGCCGCACCCGCTCGACGTCACGTTCCTGCTGCACGCCGCCGAACTGCTCGACGGCGACCCCCAGGTCGACGACTACGGGCCGCTGTACGCCGCCGTCGCCCGGGTCAACGCCCGCGCGATGGAGCGCGACATCTACGGCTCCCCGTACCTCAGGGCCGCCGCGCTGCTCCAGACCCTCGTGCGGCTGCCGTGCCTGGAGCACTCCAACGAGGCCTTCGCGTGGCACGCCGCCGAGGGCTACCTCGTCCTCGACGGGCACCGGCTGGACTACCCGCCCAAGGCGGCCGTCGCGCTGGTCCGCGACGCGGCCTCCGGAGCGCTCGGCGTCGCCAGGGTCGCCCGCCAGCTGCGCGACTGGGCCGCTCCCGACTGAGCCGGGGCGCGGGTACGCGGATCGGGTGAGGCGGTCGGGCCCCCGCCGCCCCCGCGCGTCGTGGCGGCGCCGCACGGGCGCGGCCCGGTGTTCTGCTGTCCGGTGCGGTCGCACTCCGCGACCGTGCCGGACGGCCGGAAGGGACACCATGGCGACGCAGCACCAGCTGGACGAGGCGAGGGTCGAGGCCTTCATGGAGAAGGCGCTCGGGGACCTCAGCGGCACGATGGCCGTCGGCCTGTGCCACCTGGGCGACCGGCTCGGCCTGTTCCGGCGCCTCGCCGGCCGGGGCCCCGCCAGCAGTGGGGAACTGGCGGACGCTCTGGGCCTCCACGAGCGCTACGTACGCGAGTGGCTGCGCGGCCTCACCGCGGCGGGCTACCTGGAGGAACCGGAACCCGGTCGGTTCGCCCTGCCCCCGGAGCACGCGCCCGCGCTGGCCGAGGAGTCGGGGCCGATGTTCCTCGGCGGCGTGTACCAGATGATGCCCGCCGCCCTGGCACCGTACGAGCGGCTGGCCGAGGCGTTCCGCGCCGGTGGCGGGGTGCGGCAGGGCGACTACCCGGACCCGCTGTGGGACGGCATGAGCCGGTTCACCGGCGCCTGGTTCGAGAGCGTGATGATCGACGACTGGCTGAGCACCTTCCCCCATGTCGTCGAGAAGCTGGAGCGGGGTGTCGACGTCGCGGACGTCGGGTGCGGCGCGGGCCGGGCCCTGACCGTGCTCGCCAAGGCGTTCCCCCGCTCGCGCTTCACCGGCTTCGACAACTTCCCCGCCCAGGTGGAGCGGGCCCGCGCGCACGCGGAGCGGTCCGGTGTCGCCGACCGCGTCACCTTCGCGACGGTGGACGCCGTCCAGGGGCTGCCCGGCCGCTTCGACCTGGTCACCACGTTCGACGTCGTGCATGACGCGGCCGACCCGCAGGGCCTGTTGGCCGCCATCAGGGCCGCGGTCAAGGACGACGGCGACTACCTGATGCTGGAGGTCAACTGCGCGGACCGGCCCCAGGACAACGTGGGCCCCGTCGCGTCGATGCTCTACGGGTTCAGCGTCTTCTACTGCATGACCACGTCCCTCGCCAGTGACGGCGCCGCCCTCGGCACCTGCGGGATGCCCGAGACGGTCGTACGGGACCTGACGACCCGGGCCGGATTCCGCGAGGTGGTCCGCTCCACGGCGGACGACCCCTTCAACGTCCTCTACGACATCAGGCCGTAGGGTCACCACTGTCGCTACACTTCGGCACCCCCCTCGCAGCACGCGTGCGCCAACGGCAGTCGCCGGGAAGGACAGCAACCATGTCCGACAGCACCACAGCAAGCAGTGACCTGGCATCGCAGTACGCCGCCCAGGTGACCGGTGACCTCGAACGCAACCTCAAGGAGCAGGAACGCGTCAGCACCGAGATCGCCGCCCTCCAGGAGCAGTTGCTCGGCCTCCAGCAGGACCACGCGGTCCTGGTGAACATGCAGCAGGCGCTCGGCGTCACCCGGACGGCCGCCGAACCCACGTCCACGGACTCCACGTCCACGGACTCCGCGTCCGCCGACCCCGCGCCCACCGTGCCCGCGCCCCGCCGCAGGAAGTCCGCCGCGTCCGGCAAGGACACGAGCAAGGACAGGAGCAAGGGCAAGGAGCGGTCGACGAAGGCCAGCGGTCCGTCCAAGCGCCGTACCAAGGCCGCCGCCACCCCGGCCGAGCCGACCGGACAGGCCAGGCAGCCCACCCTGATCGACCTCGTCCGCGACCACCTCGCCCGGCAGACCGAACCGCGCTCTGCGGCGGAGGTCACCGCCGCGCTCGGCGAGGCCCACCCGGACCGGAAGCTCAAGACCACCGTCGTACGCGGCACCCTGGAGACCCTCGTCGCCAAGAGCCAGGCCCAGCGCGGCACGCAGGGCCGGTCCGTCTTCTACACCGCCACCGACGGCGACCCGGCCCCGGGCGACGCCTCCGCCGCGGCGCGGGAGGAGACGGACACCGACCGCTGACACCGGCCGACCGGCGCACGCCCTCAGCGCGCCAGGAGGTCGACGACGCCGGTCAGGTCCTCCGCGCCGCCGCCCTCCTCCAGTCGGCGGCGCAGCAACGCGAAGTACGGCGTGAGCAGTTCGGGGCTGACGCCCTGCTGCTCCGCGGTGCTCAGGAAGGTCGGGGTGCCCGCCACCTGCATGGCGAGCGGTGAGACCACGCCCTGGGTGTAGTCGCCGCTCCGCAGTTGCGCCGCCGTCTGGTGGACCGCCGGTGCCATCGCCGCCAGCCAGTCCGCGAGCAGCGGCGCGAACGAGACCGGGTCGATGTCCTCCCGGCGGATCAGGGCGAAGGCGTGCGCGGCCCCGGCGAACATGCCGTACATGGCGCTCAGCAGGGCCACGTCGTGCAGGGCGGCGAAGCCCGGGTCCGCGCCGACGTAGGTGGTCGCGGCGGGCACGGCCAGGGTCTCCCGGTAGCGCTGGAACACGGCGTCCGAGCCGCTGTAGAAGACGTACGCGCCGGAGCCGGGGTCCCCGACCATCGGCGGTACGGCCATGATGCCGCCGTCCAGGTAGCGGGCGCCGCGCGCACGGGCCCACTCGGCGCGGGCGCGGGCCTGCGCGGGGGTGGTGGTCGTCAGGTTGACGAGGTCCCGGCCCGTCAGGTCGGCGTCGGCCAGGGCCTCGTCCACGGAGGCGTCGTCCAGCAGGCAGAGGACGACCAGAGGGGTCGCCGCGACCGCCGCGGCGGCGCTGTCCACGGCCCGCGCGCCCTCGGCGGCGAGGAGTGCGGCGCGGGCCGGGGTGCGGTTCCACACGGTGAGCGGGTGCCCGGCGGCCAGCCAGGCGCGGGCCAGCGCGGTGCCCATGGAGCCGAGGCCGAGGAGGGTGACGGGGGTCCTGGTGCCTGCGCGAGGAGTCTCAACTGCGTTGTCTGTCATGCCGATTAGGCTGGTCACCGGCCCGGGCGTGATCAAGTACGCACTTCGGAGTGGGTGCTTACCCGGGGGTGAGCGAGCAGGTCAGGGAGGCGGGGCATGACGACACTGAACCGGCCGGGGGCACCGGACGGGCACCTGTGCGGGATCGACGTCGCGATGGAGGTGATCGGCGGCAAGTGGAAGGTGCTGATCCTCTGGGCGCTGCGCGAGCACCCCGGCCGCCGCTTCGGGGAGCTGCGCCGACTGCTCCCGGGGATCACCGAGAAGGTGCTCGCCTCCCACCTGCGGGAGATGGAGGCGGACGGCGTCGTCCGCCGTGACGCGTACGACGAGGTGCCGCCGCGGGTCGAGTACGCGCTGACCGAACAGGGCACCCGCCTCAACGCGGCGCTCCAGCCGCTGGCGGACTGGGGGCGGGAGCGGGCCAACGCCCGGCGGACCGGGTAGGGGCGGTCCGGAGGACTTCCCGGCAGGTCGGCTCGTGTCTCCTCGTGTTCGGGAACGGCGGCTACTATGCGCTTGCGTGCGCGAGTGGCACTCGGGGGAGGAACGTTTGTTCAGCAGGGCCCGTAGGGGTGTGTCCGGGACGTCGGCCACCGGGAACGGTCCGTGGGGGCTGGCAGGGCTGCCGGACGGTGTGCGGCTGTACCGGCTGCGCCCGGACGGCTCCGTCGTCCTCGCCGACCGGGACGGCGCCCGCGACCTCGGGCCCGAGCGGGACCTCCTGCGGTTCATCGACGACGGGCAGTTCGCCCACTACCTCGTCGGCGACGCGACCACGTCCCCGCAGCGGCCCTCCAACGCCACCGTCAAACTCGGCATCGTCGGCCCGCGCAGCGCCTTCACCCCGCACGCGCACGGCGGCGAGCACTTCGTCCTGAGCCTCGGGTACGCGTCCTGCGGGCTGTACGACAGCGAGCGCGGCCGGGTGACCGAAGTGCCGCTCACCCCCGGTGAGCTGATCCGCATCCCGGAGATGATGCCGCACTCCTTCGCCAACCGGGACACCTCCCCGCTGACGATCCTCGCCGCCAACACCGGCTACGGCATCGACCACGAGGACTACGCCATCACCGCCCCGGAGGCCGACCGCAGGGCCGCCACCGCGCCGCACGACAGCGGCGCCAGCGCGCCCACCGGCACCCTCGCCCGCACCGACTACCTCGCCCTCGCCGCCGCCCTGCGCGAGATCGAGGACGTCCAGCGGGTGCGCGGGCCCGGTGCCACCACGGCACGGGAGCGGCTGGCGGCCCGGCTGCGGCGGCTCGCGCACGGATGGGAGAGCCGCCGGTGATCTGTCCGCACTGCGAGCGCTCGCTGCTGCGCCGGGAGCGCCCCGACAACGTCTGCGGCACGTGCGGGCGCCGCTACGCCCTGGACCCCAAGACCAACCCGATGCGGCTCCACGACCTCCGCGTCCGCCGGATCGCCGCCAAGATCACCCAGGACGGCCGACTGCCCTGCACCCCGGGTCAGTTGTGGTACGCCCTGTCCCGCACGTCGCTCCGGGAGACCCGCGTCGACCTGGGCTGCGCCGGTGGGCTGACGGTGGTCGGGCTCATCGTCGGGTTCGTGGGGCTGGCGACGGCGCCGGTCGTCGTGGTCGTCGGTGGAGTGCTCCTGGCCGCGGCCCTGGGCTTCGTCGTCGCCGAGGTCAGGGGGGTGGGCCGGGGGCGGCCCCGGCTCGACCGGGAGGCCTTCCGCGCCGGGCCGCTGGCGGACTGGCGGACCGTGTACGGCTCGCTGCCGCCCGGGGTCGTCGACGACGGCCGGTACCCGTCCCCGCCCGGTGGCCGGGCGGCGTCGCCGGACGGTCCGCTGCTGGTCTGCCCGGACCAGTCCGTCGCCGTCTTCCTCGACGCCGTGGGGCTGCCCGCCCGGTACGGCCTCACCCTGGTCGCCGCCCTCGACGACCTCGTCTCGCGCACCCCGGCGCCCGTACTGGTCCTGCACGACGCCGACGCCCGTGGCCTGAGCCTCGTCCACCGGGTCCGCGGCGCGCGACCGGGGCGGCCGGTCTTCGACCTCGGGCTGCCGCTCGACGCCGGGTACGGCAGCGCCAACGCGGTGCCCGTGCGCGGCGAGCCGCCGACCGCGAGCGTGATGGAGCCGCTCAAGCGCAGCGGGGAGTTCAGCCCGGAGCAGCTCGCGTGGCTCCGCAAGGGGTGGGGGTTCCCGCTGGTCGCGGTGGCGCCCGCCAAGCTGCTGGACGCCGTCACCCGGGCCGTCGAACGGGTCACCGCCCTGTCCGACCCCGAGCGGCGGCGCGCCGCCTCCGTGGGCTTCCTGACCTGGCCCGACGGAGGCGCCGCGTGAACCGCCCGCACTGCCAGACGGTGCTGCTCGCCCGGGCGATCGCCGTCGCCGCGCGCCGCGCCGCCGAGCCGGGCGGCATCCGCTTCACCGAGCGGCAGCTGTACTACGAGACCTGCCGCGTCCTGCGCCCCACGCCCGCGCCGCTGCGCCGTGTCGCGCACAGCCCGGCCCCGCCGCTGCGGCTGTCCCGGTTCACGGAGGTGCTGCGCGGGCTGGAGCCGGACGGGCTGCTGCCCGCGCCGACCGGCCCTGCCCCCACGCTCGGCGGGCCGGAACGGGAGCCGGACCTGCACGCCTACGGGCTGCCCTGGCTGCTGGTCTGCCAGGACCGCGCCATCGCCCACATGCTGCTGGCCAACCACGTCCACCTGGAGGCGGCGTGCCCCGTGCTGAGCGCCGCGGACGACCTGCCGCTCACCTCCGCCCTGGTGGCCGCCCTGGAGCGGGCCGGGAACGCCACCGTGCACGTGCTGCACGACGCCAGCCCGGCCGGAATCGCGCTGCCCGGCCGGGTCCGCGAGGGACTCGGGCCGGTGCCCGGCGTACGGGTGGCATCCCTCGGTCTGGTGCCCCGGCACGCCCGGGCCCTGCGGCTGGTGTCCGGGCGCGCACCCGGCCCGCTGCCGCCGCCGGGGCCCTGGCCAGCGGGGCTGCGCCCCGCGGAGGTCGAGTGGCTCGCCGCGGGCCGGTTCACCGAGGTCGCCGCGCTGCCGCCGGCCCGGCTGCTGCGCGCCGTACTGCGGCTCACCCGTGGCCCCCGGCCGCCCCGCCACTCGGTCTGGGGCGAACTGCGCGGCCTGCGCGCCGCGGGCTTCATGACCTGGCCCGACGCATGACCCGGCCGCAGCCCGTGGTCCCCGTATCCGAGTGCTGCCGACCCGAGGACCGAAGAGGATGACCCGCCCCCGCGACATCGGCTACACGGACGAACTGCTCGCCGACGGCAGCGTCCACCGCGCCTACGAGGACGGTCGGCAGGAGTGGCGCCGCCGCGGCCCGGACGGTGTCGTGCGCTGGCACGACGACGCGGACGGCTCCGGAACCGACGAGCTGCTGGGCTCCGGCGTCGTCAAGCGCGTCCTCGCCGACGGCACCGTGACCTACGGGCGGGACATCGGCTACGGCCGGACGCTGTGGGGCGACGGCCGCACCCTGATGGTCAACCGGACGTCCTTCGGCGGCCGGATGGGCGCGATCCTCACCGGCCTCGGGGTGACGGGACTCGCTGTCACGGCCGCCCAGCTCCCGCCGCTCGCCCTCACCCCCGAGGAGGAAGAGGAACTGCGGCAGCAGGCGCAGTCCACGTCGTCCTCCGGGGGCGGGGACCCCGGCTCCGCCGACGCCGACTGGGACGGCGGGGACTGGGGGAACGACGGCGGCTGGAGCGACGACGACTTCGGCTGAACACCCCCCGCACCACAGGAAAGGACTCCGCCATGGCGCGCTTCTGCGTCTGCGCCGCCTCGGAACCCGCACACCCCGGCGTGGCCGACGCGCACCTGGCCCGGATGGGCGCCCGGGTCGTCGCACCGGGACTGGGCCTCGTACCGAACGAACCCGGGACCGCCGAGGGCCCGTTCGAGGCGGCCGGGATGCGCGCGGTCGGCGAGGTCACGCTGCACAACCGTGCCGCGCTGCGCGCCGCGCTCGCCACCGACGGTGCGCCCGCCCCGTCCGGCTGCCGGGACGGTGAACTGCTGCTGCGCTGTTGGGCGCGGCTCGGCGCGGCGGGTGTCGCGCTGGCGGAGGGCATGTTCGCGCTGGCCGTCCTGGACGGCGCCGATCTGGTGCTGATCCGCGACCACGTCGGCGCGCGCACCCTGTTCCACGCCCGGGCGGACGGCGTCTGGGCCGCCGCCACGTCGCTGCGCGCCCTGCGCCGCTGGCCCGCGCTCGGCACGCGCGTGAACCTGTCGGCGGTGCGCTCCTTCCTCACGTTCGCCTACCTCCCGGGCGACGAGACGCTGCTGGAGGGCGTCCACGAGGTGCTGCCCGGCCGGGTGCTGCGGCTCGCGGCCGACGGCGGGGTGACCGAGACGGTGTACTGGGAGCCGCGGGAGCGGCTCGACGGGGCGTCCGACGCGGAGCCCGGCGGGCACGTCCTCGGGCTGCGCGCCCTGCTGGAGGAGGCCACGGCGCGGCGGCTGCCGGCGGCCGAGGCGGTCGGGGTGCTGCTGTCCGGCGGGATCGACAGCTCCCTGGTCACCGCGCTCGCCGCGAAGCTGCACGGCCACCCCGTGCACACCTACTCCATCAGCTTCGGCGGCGAACTCCCCAACGAGCTGGGCTACTCGGGCCTCGTCGCCGCCCACTGCCACACCCGGCACCGGGTGCTCACGGTCTCCGGTACGGCCGTCGCGGCGCGGCTCGCGGACACGGCGGCCCTGCTCGACAGCCCCGTGGGCGACCCGCTGACGGTGCCCAACCTGCTGCTGGCGGAGGCGGTCGCCGGGGACGGGCTGACGACGGTCCTGAACGGGGAGGGCGGGGACCCGGTGTTCGGCGGGCCGAAGAACCTCCCCATGCTGGTGCAGGAGATGCACGCCGGGTCGCCGGGCGCGGCCGGTACGCCCTGGTACGAGGACCGGGCCACCGCCTACCTGCGGTCGTACCGGAAGTGCTGGACCGACCTGCCGAGGCTGCTGACGCCGGACGCGCTCGACGCGCTGGGGTCCGCCCCGGCACCGCAGCGCTTCGTGGCGCCGTATCTGACGGGCCCGGACCGGATGCCGCACCTCCTCAACCAACTGCTCCACTGCAACCTGCGCACCAAGGGCGCCCACCACATCCTCACGAAGGTGGAGCGGCTGACCGCGTCGCAGGGCCTGGAGGGCCGGGCCCCGCTGTTCGACCGGCGGGTCGTCGACCACGCCTTCGCCGTGCCGCCGACGCTGAAACTGCGGGGCACGGTGGAGAAGTGGGTGCTGAAGGAGGCCGTACGGGACCTGCTGCCCGCGACGGTGGTGGACCGGCCCAAGAGCGGTATGCGGGTGCCGGTGCAGCAGTGGCTGGGCGGGCCGCTGCGCGAGCTGGCCGGTGACCTGCTGCTCGGCCGGGCCGCCAGGCGGCGCGGGTTGTTCCGGCCCGATACCGTCCGCACCTGGATGCGCGGCGAGGGCACGCTGCTGCCCCGGCAGGGCGGCAAGCTGTGGCTGCTGCTCACTCTGGAGCTGTGGCTCCGGGCGTACGACCTGTGAACCGGACCCGTCGTGGAAGCGTGGAGGCACCCGCACCGTGAAGACCACCCTCGTCGACCCCCGTACCGGCGCCGTGCGTGGCGCCGCGCCCGTCGCCCGGGAGGAGGAGGTGCGCTCGGCGGTCGCCGCGGCCCGCGCGGCGGCGCCCGGCTGGGGCGGCCTCACCCCCGGGGAGCGGGCGCGGCGGCTGGAGCGGCTGGCCGCGCTGGTGACGGAGCACGCCGCCGCCTACCGGGCGCGGGAGGCGGCCGGGACCGGCAAGCCGGACACGGAGACGGCGGGCGAGGTGGAGCAGGTCGCGGACCTCTTCCGGTTCTACGCCGGTGCCGTCCGCGCGCAGTCGGCCCCGGCCGCCGGACGGTTGGTGGAGGGGCACGAGAGCTGGGTGCGGTGGGAGCCGTTGGGTGTGGTCGGGGTCGTGGTGCCGTGGAACTACCCGCTGATGATGGCCGCCTGGCGGTGCGCGCCCGCGCTGGCCGCCGGGAACGCCGTGGTGGCCAAGCCCGCCGAGACCACCCCCGACACCCTGGAACTCCTCGCCGGACACGCCGCCGAGGCACTCGGCCCCGACGTCCTCACCGCCCTGCCCGGCGACCGGGAGACCGGTCGGCTGCTGGTCGGGGCCGACGTCGACATGGTCGCGTTCACCGGTAGCGCGGCGGCCGGGGCGGACGTGGCGGCACGGGCCGCCGGGCGCCGGATCAGCCTGGAACTCGGCGGCAACTCCCCCGCGCTGGTGCTGCCCGACGCACCCGACGACACCTGGACGCAGCTCGCCCGCGCCTGCGTCTACAACGCCGGTCAGAGCTGCGCCGCCCCGGCCCGGGTCATCACCCTGGACGCGAACTACGAGACGACCGTGGCGCACCTGGCCGCCGCGGCCCGGGAGTGCCTGGCGGGACGGGACTTCGGCCCCCTCAACAGCGCCGACCAGCTGGCCCGCTACGACGACATCGTCCGGCGGTCGACGGCGGGGCGGCACCTCGTGGCGGACCTCGCCCCCGGGGCCGGTGAGGAGGACGGCTTCTGGCGTCCCGCGCGAATCCTGGCCGACCTGCCGGACGACGATCCCGCAGTGCTGGAGGAGGTCTTCGGCCCGCTGCTCACCGTACAGCGGGCGGCGGACCTGGACGCGGCCGTGGCCCTGGCCAACGGGGTGCCGCAGGCGCTGGCGTCGAGCGTGTGGACGCGGGACCTGACCACCGGCCTGGACCTCGCCGGGCGGCTGGACGCGGGAGAGGCGTGGCTCAACTGCCACCTCGTGCAGACGGCGGAACTCCCCCACGGCGGCCGTGGCGCCTCCGGCCACGGCACCGACCTGAGCACGCTGGCCCTGCACGAGTACCAGCGCCCCAAGACGGTCACCGCGCGCCTGGTCCGACGGCTGGTCTGAGGCGCGCGTACGGGCCCTAGTAGGGCTTGGTCAGGTTCGTATCAGTGTGGGTATGTCGCGGTGGCAGGTGGGGCAGGCGCCGGTCCAGGTGGCCAGGAGTGTCTGCAGTT
>NZ_JBEYHH010000039.1:0-61875 GCF_040635175.1 Streptomyces sp. NPDC006997 | reverse complement strand
GCCCCGAACCCACGGTTGGGTTCGGGGCCCGCTGCCGTCGCTCATGCCCGTCCGGCTGCTTTCCGCCCGTCCGGCGTTTGAGGACGAGGCCCTTTCGGGGCCGATGAGGGGTCCGGGGGCGCAGCCCCCGGGGACGGGAACGGGTAGGGGCGGCGGGGGCGAAAACTCCAGGGCCTCAGCCCAGGAAGTCCCGCGCGATCCCCTCAGCCACCCGCTCCAGAATCGGCCCCGCGTCCGCGATGCACCGCGCCACATCCGGCTCGACGTCGGTCAACGGATAAGCCCGCCGGATCCCCGCCCGCCCAAGCGCCTCCGGCGCCAGCGCCAGCCGCCCACACACCGCGACGACCTCCTTGCCCGCCGCCCGCGCCGCCGCCGCGACCCCGGCGGGAGCCTTCCCGTGCAGGGTCTGCTCGTCAAGCGACCCCTCCCCGGTGATCACCAGCTCCGCCCGCTCCAGCGCGGAGGCGAACCCGAGAACGGCGAGCATCACCTCGATCCCCGGCCGGAACCGCGCCCCGACCAGCAGCGCCCCGTACCCGATCCCGCCCGCGGCCCCGGCCCCCGGCGCGAGGGCGTACTCGGCGGCCCGCGCCCCGAGCCCGCCGCTCGCCTCCAGCACGGCGGCGAAGTGCGCGAGCGCCGCGTCCAGCGCGGCGACGTCGTCGGGCGAGGCCCCCTTCTGCGGCCCGTACACGGCGGGCGCGCCCTTCGGCCCGGTCAGCGGGTTGTCGACGTCGCTGGCGAGCACCAGCTCCACCCCGGCCAGCCGGGGGTCGAGCCCGGACAGGTCGGCGGAGACCAGCTCGGCCAGCCCCCCGCCTCCCGGCGGCACGGGCTCCCCCGCGCCGTCCAGGAAGCGCGCCCCGAGCGCGGACAGCATCCCCGCGCCCCCGTCGGTCGTCGCGCTCCCGCCGACGCCGAAGACGATGGTCCGGGCACCGGCGTCCAACGCGGCGCGCAGCAGCTCACCGGAGCCGTAGGTGGACGCGGTCAGCGGCGCGAAGACCCCGGTGGGGAGCCGCTGCAGACCGCTGGCCTCGGCCATCTCGACGACGGCGGTGCCGTCCCGCAGCGCGAACGCCGCGTCGACCTCGCCGCCGAGCGGCCCGGCGACCCGTACCTCCCGCCGCTCGAACCCGGCGGCGACCGCGGCGGCCACGGTCCCGTCGCCGCCGTCGGCCACCGGCAGCGCGGTGACCTCGGTCTCCGGCGCGACCCGGCGCAACCCGGCCGCGACGCGCCGCGCGACCTCCACGGCGGTCAGCGAGCCCTTGAACTTGTCCGCGGCGATGAGCACCCTGCGTGCCCCGTCCACTGCGTCCGCCACCTGGCATTCCCCTTGCTCTCCGGGCCCCGCGCACGTCAAGCACGTCAAGGCAGTCGCGCCGCAGCGACCCTAACCGGAGCGCGCCCCCGCCGTCATGCCCCTGCCCAGCCCGTGGAACGGTCAGTCGGACACGGCCCCGGCACCCTCCGTCGTGAGCTGTCGCAGCAGCGCGGGCAGCGCCGTCCCGATCGGTTCCCTGATCACCTCGTCGGCGAGGTCGTCGTACGGCGTCGGCTCGGCGTTGACGATGACCAGCCGGGCGCCGTGGTCGGCGGCGACCCCGGCGAGCCCGGCGGCGGGCTGCACCTGGAGGCTGGTGCCCACGGCGACGAAGACCTGGCACGCCTGGGAGATGGCGACGGCGTCGCCGAGGACGACCGGGTCGAGGCGCTCGCCGAACATCACCGTCGCGGGCTTGAGGATGCCGCCGCACTCCAGGCACGCCGGGTCGTCCTCCCCCGCGTCCACCCGCGCGAGGGCGTCCACCATGGTGCTCCGGGCGTGGCACCGGGTGCAGACCACGCCCCGTGCGCTGCCGTGCAGTTCGAGGACCTTGCGGGCGGGCATCCCGGCGAGCTGGTGCAGCCCGTCCACGTTCTGCGTGATCACCCGCACCGGTACCCCGGCCCGCTCCAGCTCGGCCACCGCCCGGTGCGCGGCGTTGGGCTCGGCCGCCAGGGCGCCTTGCTGACGCCGCAGCCGCCAGGACCGGCGCCGGATCTCCGGGTCTCCCATGTAGGGCTCGTACGTCACGAGCTTCTCGGCCTCGGGGTCCTGCCGCCACAGCCCGTTGGGCCCGCGGTAGTCGGGGATCCCGGAGTCGGTGGAGATACCGGCACCGCTGAGGATGGCGACCATGGGCTTCTTCATGTCGCCGAGGGTAGGACGGGGCACAAAGACGTCGCGAACGGATCATCACACCCATGTGGATCTCGGTGCTAGGGTCCGCCCATGGCAAAGGTCTCCGTCTCCCTCGATGCCCATCTCGTCGTGGAAGTCATGGTGCTCTCCGGCGTCGGCAACCCGCAGGACGCCGTCGAGTTGGTCGTGCGCGACTACATCGAGCGCGGCCACCGCACCGAGGCGCGAGTCGCGCAGCGCGACGAGGAGCTGCGCGCGGTGGAGCTGAAGCCACGGGACGTGGAGGGCTGAGCGTCAGCCGACGCGGTAGCCGTCCTCCAGTTCCACCGTGCCCGCGCCGGAGTCCACGGCGTCCAGGGCCGCCACGACGCGGCGGCCCAGCGCGCCCGGCAGGTGGGCGGGCAGGTCGGCGCGGGGAACGAGGCGCCAGGAGAGCAGTTCCTCCTCCTGGAGGCGGATGGACGCGAGGTCGTCCGCGCCGAGCACCCCGCCGTCGTAGACGTAGGCCACCACGGGCGGCCGTCCGGGGCCCGGCACCCAGTCCACCGCGAGCAGGCGCCCCAGTTCGACGTCCAGGCCGATCTCCTCGGCCGTCTCACGGCGCGCGCCCTGCCGTGGGGTCTCACCGTCGTCGGACTCGACGACGCCGCCCGGCAGCGCCCAGCCCTCGCGGTAGTTGGGGTCGACGAGCAGTACCCGGCCCTCGGTGTCGCGGAACAGCGCGGCGGCACCGGCGAGGACGCGCGGCAGACTGGCGATGTACGTGGCGTAATCCAGGGTCGTCACCCTGGAAGGGTAACCAGCGCGGCCGAACTACCCCGCCGACTTGGGCGGATCCACGCTTTCGTGGCGAGCGGACGTGTGCGCGAGCGCGCTGGGGGTGAGGCGGCCGACGATCGCCGGGGCCTCCCGGACGAGGGTGTCGTCGGTGAGCGCCGCCACCATGAACAGCGCGAAGTCGACACGGCGGGTGCGGTTGCTGGCCAGCACCGGGTCGCCCACGTGGCGGCTCCACACGGGCAGGCCCTGGCTCCCGCCCTCCTCCAGGCTGCTGCCGCGCACCACGGTCCACCGGGTGTCGCTGGCGAACACCCTCCGGCACGCCTCCACCTGGTCGTCGATCTCGACGGCGCGCGCCAGCCGGCCCAGCACGGCGGCGATCCGGACGGCCGTGGTGAACCACCACGCGTACCGGTCCTCGCCGTCCCGGGTGATGTGCCAGCCGCAGGAGAACACCAGCCGGGCGCCCGGCGGCGCGTGGTCGAGCACCGCCTGCGCCGTGCCCGACGCGTACTGCCGTACCCCCCACGGGACCAGCACCGTCAGCACCCCGTCGCACCCCGCGACGGCCCGCCGGACCACCTCGGGGTCGTCGGTGTCCCCGGGGACGACGGTGATCCGCCCCTCGAACCCGGCCAGCTTCGGCACGCTGCGCTCCCGGCACACCCCGACCACCTCGTAGCCCCGGTCCAGCGCGTGCCGGACCATGTACTGCCCGAGCTTCCCCGACGCCCCGATGACGCAGATCTTCCGCACCGTGTCCCCCTCCACCCTGTCAACCTTATGTTGTAAGGCACGCTAGCCTTATGCCGTAAGGCGGTCAAGGCGGCGGAGAGGGAGGGCGCGGATGCCCGAGCAGGGCAAGGGACGGCGGCGTACGACCGCGCGTCCCCCACTGAGCCGGGAACGGGTGATCCGTACGGCGGTGGAGGTGGCGGACGAGAAGGGCTCGGCCGCCGCGCTCACCATGCGGGCCGTCGCCCAGCGGCTGGGGGTGGAGGCGATGTCCCTCTACCACCATGTGGCGGGCCGGGAGGACATCCTCGACGGCATGGTGGACGCGGTGTTCGCCGAGATCGACCTGCCGCCGCGCGACGGGGACTGGAAGAGCGCCATGCGCCACCGCGCCGAGTCGGCACGGGCGGCCCTGCGCCGCCACCCGTGGGCCGTCGGACTGATGGACTCCCGTGCCCAGCCCGGCCCGGCGACCCTGCGCCACCACGACGCGGTCCTCGGCAGCCTGCGCGGCTCGGGCTTCTCCGTCCCGATGGCCGCGCACGCCGTCTCACTGATCGACAGCTATCTGTACGGCTTCGTCCTGCAGGAGCTGAGCCTGCCCTTCACCGGTGAGGCGGAGCTGCGCGAGGTCGCCGACGCCATGTTCCGCGCGGTGCCCCCCGACACCTACCCCCACCTCACCGAACTCGCCACCGAGCACGCCCTCAAGCCCGGTTACGACTACGCCGACGAGTTCACCTTCGGCCTCACCCTCATCCTCGACGCACTCGGTCCGGACGAGGCGCCGGGCACCTGAGCGGCGGGTCAGAACAGTGCCGTGCCCCGTTCGAAGTCCAGCAGGCGGCGCTTCCGCTCCAGGCCGCCGCCGTACCCGGTGAGGTCGCCGCTCGCGCCGACGACCCGGTGGCAGGGGACGACGATCCCGACGGGGTTGCGGCCGTTGGCGAGGCCCACGGCGCGGGAGGCGTGGGGGTTGCCGAGGTCGGCGGCCACCTCGCCGTAGGTGCGGGTCTCGCCGTAGGGGATCCTCTGGAGCGCGGCCCAGACGGTGCGCTGGAACGGGGTGCCGTGCAGGCGGAGTTCCAGGGTGAACTCCTTCAGGGCGCCCGCGAAGTACGCCTCCAGCTGCTCCTCCGCCTCCGCGAAGGGGGTGGTGGAGCGAGGGCCGAAGGTCTCCTCGGCGGGGCGGTGGCGCTGGTCGGTCATGTAGAGACCGCAGAGGGCCCCGTCGTCGGCGACCAGGGTCAGGGGGCCGTACGGGCTGTCGATGACCGTGTGCTGCTTCGTGTCCATGGAGCGTCCTATGCGGGGAGGAAGTTGATCGGGTGGCTGTCCGTCGCCCACAGGTACTGGACCGCGTACGCCCGCCAGGGCCGCCACGACGACGCCCGTGCCGTCAGGGCCACCGGGGTGGCGGGCAGGCCCAGGTCCCGGGCGGCGCGGCGGACGCCGAGGTCGGTGGGGAGGAAGGCGTCCGGGTCGCCGAGGGCGCGCATGGCGATGACGTCGGCGGTCCAGGGGCCGAAGCCGGGGAGGGCGAGGAGCCGGGCGCGGGTCTCGGGCCAGTCGCTCTCGACGCCCAGGCGGAGGGTGCCGGAGGCGAGGTGGGCGATCAGGGTCGTCAGGGTGGCGCGGCGGGACTTCGGCATGGCCAGGCCCTCCGGGTCCACCGCCGCCAACGCCTCCGTCGACGGGAAGAGGTGGGTCAGCCCGCCCTCCGGGTCGGCGACGGGTTCGCCGTGCGCGGTGACCAGGCGGGCCGCGTGGGTGCGGGCGGCGGCCGTGGAGACCTGTTGGCCCAGCACCGCCCGGACCGCGAACTCGGCCTCGTCGACGGTGCGCGGGACCCGGCGCCCGGGCGCCTTGTCGACCAGCGGGGCGAGCAGCGGGTCGGTGCGCAACTGGTCGTCGGTGGCGGTCGGGTCGGCGTCCAGGTCCAGCATCCTGCGGCAGCGGCTGCCGGCGACCGGCAGGTCCCGCAGGTCGGTGAGGGTGAGGCGGCAGGCGATGTGGTCCGGGTACGGGGTGAGCGCCGCGATGCCGTGGCCATAGGGGAGGCGCAGGGTGCGGCGGTAGGCGCCGTCCCGCCACTCCTCCACGCCGGGGACGGCGGTCGCCGCCAGGTGCCCGAAGAGGTTGTCCGGGTTGAGGGGGGCGCGGAAGGGGAGCCGCAGGGCCAGGGTGCCGCCCGTGCCGGTCACGGGGGCGTCGCGCGGGGCGCGGGCGCGCAGGGCGGTCGGCGTCAGGGCGTAGACCTCCCGCACGGTGTCGTTGAAGGCGCGGATCGACGCGAATCCGGCCGCGAAGGCGATCTCCGCCATCGGCAGTGCCGTCGTCTCGATGAGCAGCCGCGCGGTCTGGGCGCGCTGGGCGCGGGCCAGGGCGAGCGGGCCCGCGCCCAGCTCGGCCAGGAGCTGGCGCTCGATCTGCCGGGCGCTGTAGCCGAGGCGGGCGGCGAGACCGGGAACGCCCTCGCGGTCCACGGTGCCGTCGGCGATCAGCCGCATCGCGCGGGCCACGACGTCGGCCCGGTGGTTCCACTCGGGCGAGCCGGGGCTGGTGTCCGGGCGGCAGCGCTTGCAGGCCCGGAACCCGGCCTGCTGGCAGGCCGCGGCGCTCGGGTGGAACACCATGTTCCGCGGCTTCGGCGCGACCACCGGGCAGCTGGGCCGGCAGTAGATGCCGGTCGTCAGGACGGCCGTGTAGAACCAGCCGTCGAAGCGGGCGTCCTTGGACTGGACGGCGCGCACGCAGCGCTCGGTGTCGGTGTGCATCCCCTGGTGCATGTGTCCAGCATCGGGGACGCGTCCGCGCCGGGCTGGCGGGAATCCGACATCAGCCTCCCGTGGGCTGCGCCGCCGCCGGTCGCCACGCCGACTCCCGCAGCAGCCGCAGCCCGTTCAGGCCCACCAGGACCGTCGAGCCCTCGTGGCCCGCGACGCCGAGCGGGAGGGGCAGGTGTCCAGCGAGGTCCCAGACGACGAGGACGGTGATGAAGGTGCCCGCGATGACCAGGTTCTGTACGACCAGGCGGCGGGCGGTGCGGGAGAGGCGGACCACTGCGGGGACGGCGGTGAGGTCGTCGCGGACGACGACGGCGTCCGCGGTCTCCAGCGCGAGGTCGCTGCCCGCGCGGCCCATGGCGAGACCGGAGTGCGCGGCGGCCAGGGCGGGGGCGTCGTTGACGCCGTCCCCGACGAACAGGACCTTCCGGCCGGAGCGTTCCAGGTCCCGTACGGCGTTCACCTTGTCCTCGGGGAGGAGGCCCGCGCGGACGTCGGTGATGCCGGTGGCCCCGGCGACCAGGGTGGCGGTGCGGGCGTTGTCGCCGGTGAGGAGGGTGGGGGCGGCGCCGGTGAGGGCGGTCAGGGCGGCGGTGGTCGCGGGGGCGTCGGGGCGGAGGCGGTCGGTGAGGGCGAGGGTGCCGACGGGGGTGCCGTCGCGGGTGACCTCGACGACGGTGGCGGCGTCGGGCGCGGGGTGGGGGGAGCGGCCCACGGTCACCCGGTGTCCGGCGACGGTGGCGGTGACGCCCTGGCCGGGGGTGGCGGCGAAGTCCTGGGCGGTGGGCAGGGGGAGGCCGCGGGTGCCGGCGGCGGTCACGACGGCGCGGGCCAGCGGGTGCTCGCTGGGATGCTCGGCCGCGGCGGCGAGCGTGAGCAGGCCGTCCGCGTCCAGACCGGAGCCGGGCAGCGGGCGTACGTCGGTCACCTCGGGGACGCCCTCGGTGAGGGTGCCGGTCTTGTCGAGGGCGACGGTGTCGATCTCGCCGAGGCGTTCCATGGCGACGGCCGACTTGACCAGGACGCCGTGCCGTCCGGCGTTGGCGATGGCCGAGAGGAGCGGCGGCATGGTGGCGAGGACGACCGCGCACGGCGAGGCGACGATCATGAAGGTCATGGCGCGCGGCAGGGCCGCGGTGAGGTCCGCGCCGAAGGCGAGCGGGACGCCGAAGACCGCGAGGGTGGCGAGGACGATGCCGACGGCGTAGCGCTGTTCGACCTTCTCGATGAACAGCTGGGTCGGGGCCTTGGTGCGGGACGCCTCCGCGACCAGGGTGACGATGCGGGCGATGACGGAGTCGGCGGGGTCGCGGTCGACGCGGACGCGCAGCGCCCCGGTGCCGTTGAGGGTCCCGGCGAAGACCTCGTCGCCGGGGCGCTTCACGACGGGGAGGGGTTCGCCGGTGATGGTCGCCTCGTCGGCCTCGCTGGTGCCGTCGAGGACGGTGCCGTCGGCGCCGATCCGCTCGCCGGGGCGGATCAGCAGGGTGTCGCCGGTGGCGAGGTCGGCGGTGGGGACCGTCTCCTCGGCGCCGTCGGGTGTGACGCGGGTGGCGGTGGTGGGGGCGAGGTCGAGCAGGCCGCGCACGGAGTCGGCGGTGCGGGCGGTGGCGAGGGCCTCCAGGGCGCCGGAGGTGGCGAAGATGACGATCAGCAGGGCGCCGTCCAGGACCTGCCCGATCGCGGCGGCGCCCAGCGCGGCGACGATCATCAGCAGGTCGACGTCGAGGGTCTTCTCGCGCAGCGCGCGCAGCCCCTCGAGGGCGGGCTCCCAGCCACCGGTCCCGTAGGCGACCGCGTACAGGAGCCCGGAGGCCCACACGGGTGCGCCGCCGAGGTCGAGGGCGAGTCCGAGCAGGAAGGCCACCAGCGCCGCGAGCGCCCAGCGGGCCTCGGGCAGGGCGAGGATCCGGGTACGGCGGCGGGGGGCCTCCGGCACGGTGCGGGCGGGGGCCGGGCGAGGGGTGAGGGTCGCTGACACGGCAGCCACCATACAGGAACACATGAAGAGTCATTCATGCGTTCATATGTGACCGGTACGATACCGGTCATGGGTCACGGAGCCGCCACCGCAGCGCAGGACACCGCCGGGCGCCTACGCCTGGACGAGGGCAACGTCGCCAAGGTGGCGACCACCCTCCAGGCCCTGTCCACCCCGTCCCGGCTGCTGATCCTCGCCCGGCTGCGGGAAGGCCCGCTGCCCGCCACCGAGTTGGCGGCGGAGGTCGGCATGGAGCAGTCGGCCTGCTCCCACCAACTGCGTCTGCTGCGCAACCTCGGCCTGGTGGTCGGCGAGCGGCGCGGCCGGTCCGTCGTCTACGCGCTGCACGACGACCACGTCGCCGGACTCCTCGACCAGGCCGTCTACCACGTGGAGCACCTCCGCCTGGGCATCAGCGACACGGCGGAGGAGCGTCCGTAGTCCGTCGTGGGCCGCCAGGGCGTGGGGCGAGAGTCCCGCCTGCCGCCCGACGCCCGGCACGCCCGCCCTCTCGCCGCTGCCGGGCGGAAGCCCCCGCGCCACCCGTACGAGGGCTTCCGCCCGGCACGCCGGGAGCACGCTCCCCCAAGCTCTCGGCTCCGCTCGGGCGGGGGGACCCCCATGACGCCGCTCGGCCCGCCCCGCGGGCGGACGGCGGGACCTCCGCAACACCCCCTAGAAGTTGATCATGTGGCCCGCGAGCCCGTGCACCGCTTCCTTCACCGCCTCGCTCAGCGTCGGATGGGCGTGCACGTTGCGGGCGACCTCGTGCACGGTGAGGTCCCACTGCTGGGCCAGGGTCAGCTCCGGCAGCAGTTCGGTGACGTCCGGGCCGATCAGATGGCCGCCCAGCAGCTCGCCGTACCGGCCGTCGCTGATCAGCTTGACGAAGCCGGTGGCGTCACCGAGGCCGTGCGCCTTGCCGTTGGCGGTGAACGGGAACTTGGCCACCTGGACGTCGTGGCCCCGCTCGCGCGCCTGGGCCTCGGTGTAGCCGAAGCTGGCGATCTGCGGCTGGCAGAAGGTGGCACGCGGGATCATCGCGTAGTCCAGCTCCATCGTCTCGGCGTCCGCGATCGTCTCCGCCGCGACGACACCCATCGCCTCGGCCGCGTGCGCGAGCATCAGCTTCGCGGTGACGTCGCCGATGGCGTAGATGTGCGGCACGGAGGTACGGCAGCGGCCGTCCACGTCGATCGCGCCGCGTTCGGTGACCCGTACGCCGGTGTTCTCCAGGCCGTAGCCGGTGACGTTCGGCGCGAAGCCGATCGCCTGGAGCACCTTGTCGGCCTCCAGTACCTGCTGCGAGCCGTCCTTCGCGGTGACCGTGACCCGCACCTGGGGGCCGGACTCGTCGATCGCGTCGACGCGGGTCGAGGTGAGGACGTCGATGCCGAGGCGGCGGTACTGCTTCGCCAGCTCCGTCGAGACCTCGGCGTCCTCCAGCGGCGCCATCCGGTCCAGGAACTCGACGATGGTCACCTTCACGCCGTAGTTGTGCAGCACGTACGCGAACTCGACGCCGATCGCCCCGGCGCCCGCGATGACGATCGACCGCGGCAGGTCCTCGGCGAGGATCTGCTCCTCGTACGTCACGACGCGGGCGCTGCGCTTGGTGCCGGGCAGCAGTTTCGGCGTGGCGCCGGTGGCGATGACGCAGTGGTCGAAGCCGATGGTGCGGGTGGAGCCGTCGTAACCGGCCACCTGGAGGGCGCGCGGGCCGAGGAAGGTGCCGCGGCCGTCGAACTCCGTGATCTTGTTCTTCTTCATCAGGTAGTGGACGCCCTTGACCCGGCCGTCCGCGACCTTGCGGCTGCGCCGGAACGCCTCGCCGTAGTCGAAGGTGATCGGGCTGTCGGAGCGGATGCCGAAGGTCTTCGCCTCGCGGGTGACGAGGTGCGCGAGTTCGGCGTTGCGCAGCAGGGCCTTGGTGGGGATGCAGCCGACGTTCAGACAGACGCCGCCCCAGTACTTCTCCTCCACCACCGCGACCCGTTTGCCCAGCTGGGCGGCGCGGATGGCGGCGACATAGCCGCCGGGGCCCGCCCCGAGGACCACGACGTCGAAGTGCTCGTCCTGCTCGTCCTGCTCATCCATGCGTTGCGGTCCCTTTCGGTACGGCCGGAGCGTGCGTTCCGTCGTGTTCCCCACGGCGCACCAGGGATTCTTTCGCTCCGGCGCGTTCCCCGCCACACCGCGACGGCACGCACAGCGCAAACGGCGCTATCGGCCCGGCGATCCGCGCTCCCGACTCATCCGGCGGAGGACGACCACCCCGTCCACGGCCGCGATCAGCGCGAGCACACCGCAGCCGACGGCCAGGCCGGTCAGCACCCCGCTGTCGGGTGAGTCGCCGGGGCCCGAGCGGGCCGCCCAGAAGGCGAAGCCGACCGTCGCCACGACGAAGAGCGGCAGGAAGAGGGCCGTGAGCAGCAGGCGCAGCCGCAGGTCGCTCTGCGCGGTGGCCGGTTCGGTGCCGGTGCGCGGGTGGCGGCGGCCGAACGCTCCGGAGCGGGAGCGGGGCACCGGGGGCCGCGGCGGGCGGGGGGACATACGGGTCTCGCCTCGGTCGTTCAGTGGTTCGGGGCGGCGCGGCTGATGTCCGCCAGGGCGGAGTGCGGGTCCTCGGTGGTGGCCAGGTCGCCCAGGCTGACCATGCCGACCGGGCAGCCGCCGTGCTCGACGACCGGGAGCCTGCGGACGGCGTACCGGCGCATCAGCGCGATCGCCCGGTCCGTGGTGTCGTCGGGGGCGAGGGTCACCACGGGCGGGCGGGTGCAGACGGAACCGACCGTGGTGACCGTCGGGTCGCGGCCCTCGGCCACGGCGCGCAACGTGATGTCACGGTCCGTGAGGACGCCGAAGAGGTCGCGGTCGTAGGCCACCAGGACCTCTCCGACGTCCTGCTCGCGCATCACCCGGGCGGCGCTCGCCACCGTCGTCATGGGTTCGACGGCGGCCGCCCCGGGCGACATCAGGTCACGTACATGCCGGGTCATGGGCGCCTCCCGTGCGCGAGCCGGGCCTGTCGCCTACGGAGTACCGCGTACGGCCCGCCGCACACACCGCCTACCGGGTCACACCTCCTCCGTG
Source organism: Streptomyces sp. NPDC006997 (assembly GCF_040635175.1). Taxonomy (NCBI): domain Bacteria; kingdom Bacillati; phylum Actinomycetota; class Actinomycetes; order Kitasatosporales; family Streptomycetaceae; genus Streptomyces; species Streptomyces sp. NPDC006997. The sequence continues at coordinate 50,309 of NZ_JBEYHH010000039.1, read as the reverse complement.
AGCCGGGTGGGGCGTCGGGCGAGGTCCCGTGCCGTGCGGAGGTCGGTGATCGGGCGGAGCCGGTAGGTGTAGGCGTAGTCGCGGTCGGCGAACAGCTTGTACGCGTCGTGGGTGTGCGCGCCCCAGCTGTTGTCGCCGCCGACGCCCATCTGCCGGTGGTTCAGCCGGAGCACGACCTCCTCGCGCGGGGTGAGCTGGTAGTCGTGGCGGGCGCCGAGGGAGAGGTCCTCCGGGGTGAAGTGCGAGGCGTTGACCTCCAGCGGGGGCCCGCCGGGCGGGGCGGACGCGAGCAGGCCGACGCCGTCGCGGCCGGTGAGGGCGATCCAGCGGACGTCGGTCTTGTTGCCGTTCTCCTGGGGACGGATGTAGGGGGTCCACTGCTCGGCGACCGTGCCGGAGTACCGGCCCACGTCGGTGCCGTTGTTGCGGTCCCAGTGGTTCTCCTCGGGGCCCCGGCCGTAGTAGTGCAGTCGGTCGAGCCGGGCCGGGAGGAGGAGCAGGGTGCCGACCTCGGGGAGGTAGGGGAGGGTGGCGGCACCCGGGTGCAGGGTGTGGTCGACCTCGATCTCGGCGTCGCCGAAGACGGTGTACGTCGTGCCGTACGTCGATGGCACGCTCGTCGGCAGCGTCCCGGCGACCGCGATCTCCACCGCCCGGTCCCCCAGCGCCCGCACCCGGACGTCCGTCACCTCGCGCCGGGCCCCGGCGTCCCGCCAGGTCTGGTTGCGGGTGTGCTGGCCGTTGCCCCGGTCGTTGTCGGTGGGCGCCCGCCAGAAGTTCGGGGCGGGCCCGGAGAGGAGCAGGCGGGCGCCCCCGGCCTCGTACGAGGTGATGACGCCCGTGCGTTTGTCGACGGTGACGGAGAAGTCCCGGCCGGTGACGGTGACGGCCGTGTCGCCGTCGTCGTAGGAGAGCGGCGGCACGTCGGCCAGCGGGGCGGGGCGGAGGGCCGGGCCCGGGAGGTCGAGGGGCAGCTGGTCGGCGGCCACCTCGAAACCGGCGTCCGCCCACGGGGTGGGCTCCCTGGTGGTGAAGGAGAGCCGCAGGTGGAACTCCGTGCCGGGCGCGGGGTCGGCGGGCGGGCGTACGGGCAGGGTGATGTCCTTGCTGGTCAGCGGCGGCAGGTCCAGCTGGTCGCGGGTGAGCCTGCCGCGCCGCACCACCTCGCCGTCGGCGGACAGCGTCCAACCGCCGTCGAGCTCGCGGAGGTTGGTGAAGAGGTACTCGTTGGTGAGGGTGACGGTGACCGCGCCGGGCCCGCCGCCGGAGGCGAGGGCGGCGTGGACCGCCTGGTAGACGCGCTTGACCTCCGCCGCCTTGCCGGTGTGCCGCCGGTCGGCGGTGACGATGCCGTCCGCGCCGAAGTTGCCGTCGTTGGGGTTGTCGCCCCAGTCGCCGCCGTAGGAGAGGAACGTCCGCTCGCGGGGCCGCCGCTCGGTGACGTCGACGGTGGCGGCGTCGAACCAGAACCGCACGCCCTCGTCGTCGGGACCCCGGCCCTCGTCCGCCAGTTCGGCGGCGGTCAGCGCGCGGGCGTGGACGCGGGCCCGCCGGATGGTGCCGCTGAACTCGCGGCTGGGGTTGTCGGCGTCGGTGCCGAGGGCGAGCGGCGCCGTGTTGACGGACGGCCGCCTGGTGGTCGTCCGGGTGGCGCGCACCGTGCCGTCCACCCACAGCGCCAGGGTGCCCGCCGCCGCGTCGAAGACGCCCGCGACATGGTGCTCGGCACCGGTCCAGCCGTCGCCGGGGAGCGACCAGTTCACGCTGGTCCACTGCCCGCTGTCGTAGAGGAAGAACTCAAGGCTGTCGTTGGTCTGCTTGAGGGCGTACTGCGTGTCGCCCTTGGCGACGATGGGCTGGTGGTAGCCGGTCACCCGCGGGGTGATCCAGGCTTCCAGGGTGAGCGAGCCGGTGAGGTCGAGGCCGGGGTCGCGGGCGAAGACCGTACCGCCGGACAGCCCGTGGTCGCGGTCGAAGGTGCCGCTCGGGGCGAGGACCTCCCCGCGCAGCCCGAGCGGCCCGGACTCGGTGAACCGGGTGCGCGCGGGGGTGGGCCAGGTCAGCGCCTGGTCCATGAAGTCCCAGATCCAGCCGCCCTGGAGCACGTCGTGGCGGCGTACGACGTCCCAGTACTCCTTGAAGTTGCCGTTGGAGTTCCCCATCGCGTGGGAGTACTCGACCATCACGTACGGCCGGGTGTCGGCGGTGTCCCGCGCGCGCTGCTCGACGCGGGCGGGGCTGTCGTACATCTCGGAGCGGATGTCGCTGACGCCGGGCCGGTCGTCGCCCTCGTACTGGATGACGCGGGTGGTGTCGTAGGAGCGGATCCAGTCGTGCATGGCGGTGAACGTGCTGCCGCCGCCCGCCTCGTTGCCGAGGGACCAGATGACGACGCTGGCGTGGTTCTTGTCGCGGTGGACCATGTTCCGCGCGCGGGCCACGCACGCCGCGGTCCAGTCGGCGTGGTCGCCGGGGAACTCGCCGCGGATGCCGTGGGTCTCCAGGTTGGTCTCGTCGACGAGGTACAGCCCGTACTCGTCGGCGAGTTCCAGCCACAGCGGGTTGTCCGGGTAGTGCGAGGTGCGGACGGAGTTCATGTTCATCCGCTTGATGATCCTGATGTCCTCGACCATGTCGGCGCGGGTGAGCGCGGTGCCGCGGTCGGGGTGCATCTCGTGCCGGTTGGTACCGCGGAGCGACACCGGCTGGCCGTTGATGCGCATCAGCCCGTCCCGCAGGGCGAACTCCCGCAGGCCGACGCGGTGCGAGAGGGTCTCGACCACCTTCCCGGCCGGGTCGCGCAGACGCAGGACGGCGGTGTAGAGGGTGGGGTGCTCGGCCGACCAGAGGCGGGGGCCGGGGACGGGTCTGGCGGCCTGGACGGTGGCGTCCTCGCCGGTGGGGGCGGTGTCGACGTGCTGGCGCAGGGGACGTGACCAGACGGCGTGGCCCTGGTCGTCGTACAGCATGGTGTCGACGGTGTACCGGCCCCCGTCGCCCGCGTACGACCGCACGGTGGCCGTCACCGACAGCTCCGCCGCGGTGTGGTCGGCGCTCAGCGGGGTGTCCAGTCGGAAGTCCCGCAGGCGTACCGGCGGCGTGGAGTACAGGTAGACCGAGCGGAAGATGCCGCTCAGCCGGATCATGTCCTGGTCCTCCAGCCAGTCGCCGTCGGAGTAGCGGTAGACCTCGACGGCGATCTGGTTGGTGCCGGGGCTGAGATGGTCGGTGATGTCGTACTCGGCGGGTGTGAAGGAGTCCTCGCTGTAGCCGACGAGGTGGCCGTTGATCCACACGTAGTGCGCCGACTTGACGCCCTCGAAGTGCAGGAACGTCCGCCGTCCCGCCCAGTCGCGCGGGACGGTGAAGGTACGGCGGTACTGGCCGACGGGGTTGTAGCGGGTCGGCGCGGCGGGCGGGCGGGGCTCCTCGCCGAGGCCGTTGGGGCCCCAGTAGGGGTAGGTGATGTTGACGTAGACCGGGAAGTCGTAGCCGTGCAGCTGCCAGACGGACGGCACGGGGAGGGTGTCCCAGTCGCCGTCGTCGACGTCGGTGCGGTGGAAGTCGGGGTCGCGGTCGTCGGGGCGGTCGGCGTAGGCGAACTTCCAGGTGCCGTCGAGGCTCAGCCGGTACGGGGAGCGGGTGCGGTCGGCGGCGAGGGCCTGGTCGAGGTCGGCGTACGGCATGAGCGTGGTGTGCGGGGGTTCGGTGCCGACCTCGAAGAGGGCGATGTCGCCGTTCCACTCGGGGGTGCCCGGTGCCTGCGGCAGGCCGAGGGGGCGGGCCGTGGCGGACGACGGGGCGGACAGGGCCAGGGCGCCGAGGACGGCGGCCCCTCCTTCGAGGAGCCTGCGGCGACTGACGGCGGGACGCTCGGTGGGGGTGGCGTGGGGGCGCGGGGGGTGCGGGTGCGGCATGACCGTGTCCTTCCTTGGACGAACAGTGCGCTGCACGGGCTGAGAGCGGCTCAGCTCACAGACGGCCCACCCTAGAACTCCGATCACAAACGAATCAATTACCCCGTCGGACTTTGTTCGGTCCTGGGGAACCAGACTCGGAGGTCCGCTCCGCGCCCCCGTGGCCATTGCGCCACGGAGGCATGAAAGTGGCGCGATCGAACGTTGCGGAGCTGTCTCGCGGGGCGCAGATTGAAGAAATGGGAGCGCTCCCAATCGGATGCGTCCCGCCTCTCCCCTGCTCCACCGTGCCCGCACCCCTACTCCCCCCACCCCCCACCCTCTCCCCCTACACCCCCACGTCTGACGAAGGAGACCCTGACCATGCCTTGGCATGATCACGACAAGACCAGGTCGCGCCGCTCACGGCTGTCCCTCGCCTTCAGTGGACTCGTCGCCCTGCTGCTCTGCATGATCCCGTGGAGCGGCACCGCCGTGGCCCACGGCTCGGTCATCGACCCGGCGTCCCGCAACTACGGCTGCTGGCTGCGCTGGGGCAGCGACTTCCAGAACCCGGCGATGGCACAGCAAGACCCCATGTGCTGGCAGGCGTGGCAGGACGACCCCAACGCCATGTGGAACTGGAACGGCCTGTACCGCAACGGCTCCGCGGGCAACTTCCAGGCGGTCGTCCCCAACGGCCAGCTGTGCAGCGGGGGCCACACGGAGAGCGGCCGGTACGACTCGATGGACGCCGTGGGCGCGTGGAAGACCACGGACATCTCCAGCGACTTCACCATCCAGCTCCACGACCAGGCGAGCCACGGCGCGGACTACTTCCTGGTGTACGTCACCCGCCAGGGCTTCGACCCCACCACCCAGCCGCTGACCTGGAACGACCTCCAGCTGGTCACCCGCACCGGCCGTTACGGGCCGAGCCAGAACTACTCGATCCCGGTGAGCACCTCGGGGCTGAGCGGACGGCACGTCGTCTACACGATCTGGCAGGCGTCGCACATGGACCAGACGTACTTCATCTGCAGCGACGTGAACTTCCGCTGACCCCCTGACCGCCCGCCGGAGTCCCGCCGGGGTGAGCACCCCGGCGGGACTCCGGCCCCGATGCCGGTCCGGGCTCACGGAAAACGCCTGGCAGTACCATGAACCGCATGAAGGAGGCCCCGCCCGCCGCGCCCGCCGACGACGTCCAGTCGGCCCCGCCGCCCGCGCCGGGCGCCGACCGACACCCTGCCCTGGACTTCGCCGACAGTACCGCGGCCCTGCCCGGTGGGCAGCGGTACGACGCCCTGGCCACCCCCGACGCCGCCCGGCGCTGGCTGCTCGCCCGCGACCTGATCTCCCCGGACGTCCGGATGTACGAGGTGTGCGCCGCGCGGTCCCGCACCCTGCGCGGCCATGTACGCGCCCTGTTCGCGGCCCGGGTCGAGGACCGGATGGCACCGGCCGAGTCGCTGCGCGCGGTGAACGAGGCGCTGACGCGCGTCCCGGCCGCCCCCCTGCTCACCTGGGACGAGACGGACGGCCCGCGCCGGGTGCAACAGCACCCGACCGACCAGGCCGTGGACCACGCCCTCGCGGCCCTCGCCGCCGACGCCGCCGACCTGCTCACCAGCCCGGACGCCACCCTCCTCGCCGCCTGCGGCGCGGCGCCGTGCGACCGGTTCCTGCTGCGCACCCACGGCCGCCGCCACTGGTGCTCGACGCGCTGCGGCGACCGGGTCCGGGCCGCCCGGGCGTACGCCCGCCGCAGCGGCACACCGTAGGGCCGCCACACCCTCCACCCCGACGCCACGCCGGGCTACCCCCTTCCCACCCTCACCCCCTTCTCACGAATAGGGTTGCCCATTTCCGTGAGAAGCGACTACCGTCTTTCACGGATAATCTGCTCCCTATCCGTGAGGGGTTCTGTCATGACGTCCGTGGCCTCAGCGTCCGCCACCCGTGCACCCGGTGAGCACTTCCCCGTCCACGTCTACGGCGGCCCCACCGCCCTCTTCGAGTACGGCGGTCTGCGCTTCCGTCGCCGCCCTTAGCCGCCGCCACCATTCGACGCCGCCGTCTGGAGCGCTGTCACGCCGCTCTGGCCGAGCCGACCTGCGCCACCGCACGACCGGTGAGACCGCCCCGCGCCGCGGGTTCCGTCACCCCGCGGACTTCAGCCGGGCCTTCCGCAGGGCGTACGGGCGTTCGCCGTGTGCACGGGGCCGACGGTGTGGATCACCCAGCGGGCGTCCAGCTCCCCGGCGGTGGTGGCGACGGCGCGGCCGGTGGGCAGGCCCTTGCCGTACCGCGAGGCGCGCAGCCGTCGGCAGTCCGCCAGGATGGCCGGGCCGCCGCGCCGGTGGATGGCGCCGTCCACGCCACCCCCGCCGAGCAGGGAGGAGTTGGCCGCGTTGACGATCGCGTCGGCGCTCTGCCGGGCGATGTCGCCCTGGACGAGCGTGATCGCGGTCGTGGGAGGTCCCTTCGTCCGTGCCCGCTCGCCGGTCAGGTCCGCCGCAGTCGCCGCCAGACCGCCTTCGCCGCGTTGTGCCCGGACATGCCGTGCACACCGGGGCCCGGCGGGGTGGCCGACGAGCAGATGAAGACGGCCGGGTGCGGGGTGGCGTACGGGAACAGGGACAGCCGGGGCCGCAGCACCGCTTGGAGGCCGCTGACCGCGCCGGAGGCGATGTCGCCGCCGACGTAGTTGGCGTTGCGGGCGGCGATCTCGGGCGGGCCCGCGGTGGCGCGGGCCAGGACCCGGTCGCGGAACCCCGGTGCGAAACGCTCCAGTTGGCGTTCGACGGCGTCGGTGAGGTCGCCGGTCCAGCCGTGCGGGACATGGCCGTACGCCCAGAAGACGTGCTGGCCCGCCGGGGCCCGGGAGGGGTCGACGACACTGGGCTGCACGGTGATGAGGAACGGCCGGTCGGGTGCGCGGCCCTCCCTGGACGCCGCGCGCAGCGCCGTGCCGATCTCCGCGCTGTCGGCGCCGATCTGCACGGTCCCGGCGCGGCGCGCGTCCTCGGCGGTCCAGGGCACCGGGCCGTCCAGCGCGTAGTCGATCTTGAAGACGCCGGGGCCGTACCGGTATCCGGCATAGGTGCTGCCGAGGCCCGCGATCCGGGCGAGGGCGGTGGGTGAGGTGTCGAAGACGTAGGCGCGGGCGGGCGGCAGGTCGTCGAGGCGTTTCACCTCGTAGTCGGTGTGGACGGTGCCGCCGAGGTCCCTGAGGTACCCGGTGAGCGCGTCGGAGAGGGACTGGGAGCCGCCGCGGGCCACGGGCCAGCCGCGGGCGTGCGCGGCGAGGGCGAAGACCAGGCCGATGGCGCCGGTGGCGAAGCCGGAGAGCGGGGCCATGACGTGGGCGACGAGCCCGGCGAAGAGGGTCTTGGCGGGTTCGTCGCGGAAGCGGCGGGTCAGCCAGGTCGACGGGGGCAGCCCGACGAGGCCGAAGCGGGCCAGGGTGACCGGGTCGCGGGGCAGCGCGGTAAGCGGCAGGGACATGAAGTCCCGGGCGAGGGTGTCCCACTTGGGCAGGAAGGGCTCGACCAGTCTGCGGTACGGGCCCGCGTCCCGGGGGCCGAAGGAGGCGGCCGTCTCGGCGACGGAGCGGGCCAGCACGGCGGCGGTGCCGTTCGCGAAGGGGTGTGCCATGGGCAGCTCGGGGTGCAGCCACTCCAGGCCGTACCGGTCCAGGGGCAGGGCGCGGAACGCCGGGGAGTTGATGCCGAGGGGGTGGGCGGCGGAGCAGGGGTCGTGCCGGAAGCCGGGGAGGGTCAGCTCCTCGGTGCGGGCGCCCCCTCCGACGGTGTCCCGCGCCTCGAAGACGGCCACGGAGAAGCCGCGGCGGGCCAGCTCCACGGCAGCGGTCAGTCCGTTCGGCCCCGCTCCCACCACGACCGCGTCGAGCATCGACGGCACCTCCGGACCCCTTCGTCTGCCGATGGCCACTGAACCTCAGGATATGCGGGGGCACTGACACCCGCGCCGGGCGGTGCGGCGTACCGCCGGGACCGGCACACCGGGCCGCCCAGTACGCGGGGCGCCGCGCACCGAAGGGCATCCGGCCCTGACTCAGCCGCCCGCCAGCAACCCCGCCACCCGGCGTGCCGTGGCCGTGTCGCGTGCCGCGGTGAAGGGCAGGGCGTTGCCGCCGGTGACGCGGAACGGCTGGCCCGCGCGGGTCAGGTGGGTGCCGCCCGCCTCCTGCACGAGGAGCAGGCCCGCCGCGTGGTCCCAGGCGGCCTCCCAGGAGAAGGCGACGGCGTCCAGGTCACCGCGGGCTACCGCGAGGTACTCGAGACCGGCGGATCCGCAGGGCCGTGGCGAGACGCCGTCCGTGCGCAGGGCCAGCAGCGCTCGCTTCTCCTCGTCGGTGGTGTAGTCCGGGTGGGAGGTGGCGATCCGCAGGTCACGGCCCGGGTCGGGCGATCCTGCGCGCAGCTGCCGCCCGTCGAGGAAGGCGCCCCGGCCCCGTGCGGCGGTGGCGAACCGGTCGTGGACGGGGGCGTACGTCCAGGAGCCGACGACGACTCCCCCGACGGCCAGGGCGACCAGCGTGCAGAAGCCCTCCTCGCCGCGCACGAACTGCCGCGTCCCGTCGACGGGGTCGACGATCCAGACCGGCGCCTCGCCGCGGACCGCCCCGTACGACGACGGGTTCGCGTGCACCGCCTCCTCGCCCACGACCACGGAGCCGGGCAGCAGGGCGCGCAGCGCCTCGGTGAGGTACAGCTCGGCGTTGCGGTCGGCGTCGGTCACCAGGTCGTGCGGACCGGTCTTCTCCTCGACCTCGTGCTGGGCCAGCTGTCGGAAGCGCGGCATGATCTCGGCCGCGGCGGCCTTGCGGACCGCTTCTTCCACGTCGGCCGAGTGCCGGGCGAGAAACTCGTCGATGGTTTCGTTGTCTTCGATCATGCCTCCATGAGAGCACGCCCCTCTGACAATCCCCGCCCGGCCGGTGCACTCCGGATGGAATCCGGATGAACGGGTCCGCGGGAGTCCGGACGAAACAGTCGGGCGGGAGTCCGGACGAACCAGTCGGGCGGGAGTCCCGGCGAACGGGCGGGGCGCGGCGGCCCGGCCCCGGCAGGCGCGTGCGGGCCGCGAGGGGTGCGGCTCAGCGGCCGACCGCGTACCCCTGCATCCCGCGCGGGTTCGCCGCCGCCGACAGCACGCCCGTGGCGGGGTCCCGGGCCACCACGCACAGCCGTCCCTCGGACCAGTCGTCACCCACGACGACGTGGTGGCCGCGGCGCCGCAGTTCCGCGACGACGGCCGGGTCCGCGCGCGCCTCGACGGTGACGCTGCCGGGGCGCGTCCCGCGCGGGTAGAACGAGCCGGGGAAGCTGTCGTTGTGCCAGTTCGGGGCGTCGACGGCACCCTGGAGGTCGTAGCCGCCGCGGACGCCGGAGCGCTGGACGACGTCCAGGAAGAAGTGCAGTTGCCACTGGTCCTGCTGGTCGCCGCCGGGCGTGCCGAAGGCCAGCACGGGCACGCCGTCGCGCAGGGCGATCGTCGGGGTGAGGGTGGTGCGGGGACGGCGGCCCGGGGTGAGGGAGTTCGGCAGCCCCTCCTCCAGCCAGGTCATCTGGAGGCGGGTGCCGAGCGGGAAGCCGAGTTCGGGCACGACCGGGTTGGACTGGAGCCAGCCTCCACTGGGGGTGGCGGCGACCATGTTGCCCCAGCGGTCCACGATGTCGATATGACAGGTGTCGCCACGGGTGGCGCCGTCGCCGGACACCTCGGGCTCTCCGGGCACGGGCGACCGTGGGCTCTTCGCGACGGTCGGCTCACCGACCCCCATCGGGCTGAACCCGGGCTCGTCGCTGGCCACCACGCGCGCGTGCGCACACAGCCGCGGGGTGCGCCCGCCGGGGCCACCCGGCCGCAGCTCATGGGAGGCCGTGTCACCGACGAGGGCGCGCCGTGCCGCGTTGTAGCCGTCCGACAGCAGCTCTTCCAGCGGTACGTCGGCGGCGTCGCCGTACCACGCCTCCCGGTCGGCCATGGCGAGCTTGCAGCCCTCCACCAGCAGGTGGACGTAGTCGGCGGAACCGTGCCGGGGCAGTTCGGGCGGGAGGAGCGCCAGTTGCTGGAGGAAGACGGGGCCCTGGCTCCAGGGGCCCGCCTTGCACACGGTCCAGCCGTTCCAGTCGTACGTCGCCGGGGCCTCGTAGGTCGCGGACCAGGTGGCGAGGTCGGCGGCGGTGAGGGTGCCGGTGTGGCGCTCACCGCTGGTGTCCAGGGTGGGCCGCCGGGACTGCCGTACCAGGGCCTCCGCTATGAAGCCGGTGCGCCACACCTCCCGCGCCGCCTCGATCCGCGCCTCCCGGCCGCCCGCCCCGGCGGTCTCGGCGAGCAGCCGCTTCCAGGTGGCGGCGAGGGCCGGGTTGCGCAGCAGCGTGCCGGGGCGCGGCGCGACACCGTCCACCAGGTAGACGTCCGCCGACGAGGTCCACTCGGTCTCGAACAGTTCCCGGACCGTCTCGACGGTCTGCCCGACGCGTTCCACGGGCGCGTGCCCGTCCTCGGCGTAACCGACGGCGTACTTCAGCACCTCGGCGAGGGACTTCGTGCCGTGGTCGCGCAGCAGCAGCATCCAGGCGTCGAAGGCGCCGGGCACGGCGGCGGCGAGCGGCCCGGTGCCGGGCACCAGCTCCAGGCCGAGCCCCTTGTAGTGCGCGACGGTCGCGCCCGCCGGTGCGACGCCCTGCCCGCACAGCACCCGCACCGGGCCGCCCGCCGGGGCGAGCAGGATCGGCACCTCCCCGCCCGGCCCGTTCAGGTGCGGCTCGACGACGTGCAGCACGAACGCCCCCGCCACGGCGGCGTCGTAGGCGTTGCCGCCGTCCTCCAGCACGGCCATCGCCGACTGGGACGCCAGCCAGTGCGTGGACGACACCATCCCGAAGGTGCCCTGGAGGGTGGGGCGGGTCGTGAACTGCATCTCTCACCTCGCTGTTCGCGCCGCGCGGGAGGCTCCCGCGAGGCCGGTGTGGCACGCGGCGCCGTCAGCGTCGCGCGCACTGGGCAGCGTACGGGGGCGGGTACGGCCTGGCCGCGGGCTGCCGCCAGGGGGTGTGGACGCCCCGGGGGCGAAGCGGTCGGGGGCTTCTGGCAGGGTGGTGCACCGGCGGCCGGCCCGGCACTTCGACGGAGGACGACACGAACGCCAAGGTGTGTCCGCGCGTATGAGCGGCGTACGGATCCTCGTGGACGCGGTGGTGGTCGCGTCGGCCCTCACGGCTCTCGCGGTCACCGGACGCGCCCTCGCACGCCGTCCCGCCGCCGTCGGCACCGCGGGCCGCCGCGTGGTCTCCCCCGCCGGGTGGCTGGTGCTGGTGACCGCGCTGGTCTACGTCAACCAGGTGCTGTTCACCGTGTACGTGCTGCGCGTGCGCGGCGGGGACCCGGCGTTCCTCGCGCGGTACCTGCCCGCCGGGTGGTTCGACCTGGCGTCGGGGCAGCCCGTCGTGCGGGCGCTCGCCGAGCACTGGCCGCTGCCCGGCTTGCTCGCGCCGAGCGTGCTGCGGGTGCAGGCGTTCCTGGAACTCCCCTTCGTGCTGCTGGCGTTCGCGACCGTCGTGCGGTGGCTGGACGCCGACCTGTACCGCCGGATCGCGCGCTCGGCCCTGCTGCCCGCCGCCTCGGCGTCGTACACGGCCGTGTTCTGCCTGGTGGAGTGGGACCTGCGGAACCCGTACACGGTCGACGACATCCTGATCCGCGTCCTCTCGGCCGTCCTCACCCCGCTGTTCCTCGCGTGGCTGGCTGCGCGGGACACCTCCACCTCGCGGGCACCGGCCTCGGTGCCGGGCCTGCTCGTGTTCATCGGCTCGCTGGGAGCGCTGGGCGCGCTGGTGCTGGTGGTGTACGACACCGCCCTGCTGTACAGCCTGGGCCGTCTGGACGACCGGCTGCCGCTGGCGCTGGTCGCGGCCGTCGCGCTGCTCGGGTTGCGGACGGCGGCCCCGCGGGTGTCCGGCGCGTCCTCGCCCACGCTGTCCTTCGTGGTGCACGCCCTGCGCCACTGGCTGCTGCTGTTCTTCGTGCCCGCCCTGGCGATCCGCTACGGCCTGCTGTTCGGCACCCCCCTGCTCGCCCTCGCGGTCGGCGCGCTGACGGCGGGGGTGGCCTGCGTACGGGCCGTCCGCGCGACGCCGGACGGGCCGCGGCTGGTCGTACGGCTGGGCGGCGCCGTCCTCGCGGGGGGACTGGCCGCCGCCCTGGCGGCGCGGGTGACGCCACCGTCGTACGCGGAAGTCACGCTGCTGGCGGCGATGGGCGCGTTCCTCGTCGTCGGGGTCGCGGTGTGCGGACTGCTCGACCGCGCCAGCGGGCTTCGAAACATTCGAGGTTGAGCTTCCAGGGATTTGATCTAGCGGTCGCCAGGCACTTCTTCGACTAGATCCTTTTATGGCAACTAGCAGCCCTGAGCTGCGTGTTTGCCTCATCACGATCACTCGCCCCGCACCCGCAAGTTTCGAAATAAGTACCGAAACCGTTGACACTTGACGGGGCCACACCAACACTGTCGCCGTTCGCACCGCGCAACCCGCACCCCCCATCCCACTGGAGGAAGCACGGAGATGAACGCGCTCAGTATCAGGAGTCTCAAACACGGCTGGACCCTCGTCCTGGCCGTCGTGATCGCCCTGTTGATCCCCTCGACGGCGTACGCCGACACGGTCGTCACCACCAACCAGACCGGCACGCACGAGGGGTACTACTACTCGTTCTGGACCGACTCGCAGGGCACGGTCTCCATGAACATGAGTACCGGCGGCAACTACAGCACCCGGTGGAGCAACACCGGCAACTTCGTCGCCGGCAAGGGCTGGAGCAACGGCGGCCGCAGGACGGTGACGTACTCGGGCAGCTTCAACCCGTCCGGCAACGCCTACCTGGCGCTCTACGGCTGGACGTCCAACCCGCTCGTCGAGTACTACATCGTCGACAACTGGGGCACCTACCGGCCCACCGGCACCTTCATGGGCACGGTCACCAGCGACGGCGGCACCTACGACATCTACAAGACGACCCGCTACAACGCCCCCTCCGTCGAAGGTACCCGCACCTTCGACCAGTACTGGAGCGTGCGGCAGCAGAAGCGGACCGGCGGCACCATCACGACCGGCAACCACTTCGACGCCTGGTCCCGTGCCGGGATGCAGATGGGCAGCTTCAACTACTACATGATCATGGCGACCGAGGGCTACCAGAGCAGCGGCAGCTCCAACATCACGGTCGGCAGCGGTGGTTCCGGTGGCGGCGGTGGCGGCGGCGGCGGTGGCGGTGGCGGTGGCGGCTGCACCGCGACCCTCTCCGCGGGCCAGCAGTGGGGCGACCGCTACAACCTCAACGTCTCCGTCAGCGGCTCCAACTCCTGGACCGTGACCATGAACGTCCCGTCCCCGGCGAAGATCCTCTCCACCTGGAACATCAACGCCACGTACCCGAGCGCCCAGGTCCTCACCGCCAAACCCAACGGCAGCGGCAACAACTTCGGCGTCACCATCCAGCACAACGGCAACTGGACCTGGCCGTCGGTCTCGTGCAGTACCAGCTGACCCCGAACCGGCCACCACAGGAGGACGCACCCCCATGCGCACCACACCACGCCTGGCCCTGCGCAGCCTGCTCACCGGGCTCGCCGTCGGGGCGCTGGCCGTGACGGGCACCTCGGCGGTCAACGCGGCCCCGGAACGGGCGGCGGCCTGTTCCGGCTACGTCGGGCTGACCTTCGACGACGGCCCGTCGGGCAACACCTCGGCCCTGCTCAACGCACTCAGGCAGAACGGCCTGCGGGCCACCATGTTCAACCAGGGCAACAACGCCGCCGCCAACCCGGCCCTGGTCAGGGCCCAGGTCGACGCGGGGATGTGGGTCGGCAACCACAGCTACACCCACCCGCACATGACCCAGCTCAGCCAGTCGCAGATGGACTCGGAGATCTCCCGCACCCAGCAGGCGATCGCCAACGGCGGGGGCGGCACGCCGAAGCTGTTCCGGCCGCCGTACGGGGAGACCAACTCGACGCTGCGTTCGGTCGAGTCCAAGTACGGGCTGACCGAGGTCCTCTGGGACGTCGACTCGCAGGACTGGAACAACGCGAGCACGGACGCGATCGTGCAGGCCGCCTCCCGGCTCACGAACGGCCAGGTGATCCTCATGCACGACTGGCCCGCCAACACGCTCGCCGCGATCCCGCGCATCGCGCAGAACCTGGCCTCCCGCGGTCTGTGCTCCGGCATGATCTCCCCGCAGACGGGCCGCGCGGTCGCCCCCGACGGGAGCGGTGGCGGAGGCGGCGGGGGCGGGGGCGGCGGTAGCTGCACGGCGACCCTCTCCGCGGGCCAGCAGTGGGGCGACCGCTACAACCTCAACGTCTCCGTCAGCGGCTCCAACACCTGGACGGTCACCATGAACGTCCCCTACCCCGCCAAGATCCTGTCCACCTGGAACATCAACGCCACCTACCCGAGCGCCCAGGTCCTCACCGCCAAACCCAACGGCAGCGGCAACACCTTCGGCGTCACCATCCAGCACAACGGCAACTGGAACTGGCCGACCGTCTCCTGCTCCACGAGCTGACGGTCACCGGCCGCCCCGCGCGGTCACCAGTCCCGACTCGTAGGCGAACACGACCAGCTGGGCGCGATCCCGTGCGCCCAGCTTGGTCATGGCACGGCTGACGTGGGTCTTGGCGGTGTAGGGGCTGATGACCATGTGCGCGGCGATCTCCTCGTTGGTCAGCCCACGGGCGGCGAGGGCGGTCACCTCGCGCTCGCGTCGGGTCAGCGACTCCAGGCCCGGCGCCGTGGCCCGGTCCGGCGGTCGGGACACGAACTCGCCGATCAGGGTACGGGTGACCGACGGCGACAGCAGGGCCTCGCCACGGGCGACGACCGCGATGGCCTGGAGCAGGTCGGCCGGTTCGGTGTCCTTCAGCAGGAACCCGCTCGCCCCCGCCCGCAGCGCCTCGAAGACGTAGCCGTCGAAGCCGTAGTTGGTGAGGATCACCACGCGTACGGCGGCCAGGGCCGGGTCGGCGGCGATCCGGCGGGTCGTCTCGATGCCGGACAGCACCGGCATCTGTACGTCGACGAGCGCGATGTCGGGCACGTGGTCGCGCACCAGCGCCAGCCCCTGCTCGCCGTCCGCCGCCTCCCCGACGACCTCGATGCCGTCCTCCGCCTCCAGCAGGGCGCGGAATCCGGCGCGCATCAGCGCCTGGTCGTCGACGAGCGCCACCCGGACCGGATCCGTCACCGGCTCACTCCCCCGTCCGTCACCGGTCTTCGCTCGCCGCTCCTCAAGGGCGGCCCCGCCTCCCGTAAGGGCGACTCCCCGTCCCCCGAGGCCGTCAGGGGCAGCTCGGCCCGCACCGAGAAGCCGCCCGACGCGCGCGGGGCGGCGTACAGGGTGCCGCCGAGCGCGGTGACGCGTTCGCGCATACCGGTCAGCCCGGTACCGGGCCGCGGCGGGTGGGCCGGGTCGCCCGCTCCGTCGTCGTCGACGCGTATCGCCAGGGTGTCCGGACCGTGGTCGAGGCGGACGGTCACCTTCGCCGGTCCCGCGTGCCGGGCCGCGTTGGTAAGGGCCTCCTGGACGATGCGGTACGCGGCCCGGTCGACGCACTCCGGCAGCGGCCGTCCGTCGCCGGTGACGGTCAGTTCGACGGCGAGCCCCGCCGCGCGGGCCCGCTCCACGAGCTGCCCGGGCGTGCCGGTCGGCTCGTCGGTGCGCAGCACCTCCAGGGTGGCCCGCAGTTCGCGCATCGCCTCGCCGCTGGCCTCCTGGATGGCGAGCAGCGCGGGCGGTACCTCGTCGCCGCGTTTGCGGGCGAGGTGGACGGCCACGCCCGCCTGGAGTTTGACGATGGAGATGCTGTGGGTGAGCGAGTCGTGCAGGTCCCGCGCGATGCGCAGCCGCTCCTCCCCGGCGCGCCGCAGCGCCGCCTCCTCGCGGGTGCGTTCGGCCTCCAGGGCGCGCTGCTCGGTCTGGCGCAGATACGCCTGCCAGTTGCGGTCGGCCATACCGGTGGCCACCGCGCACAGGAACCAGCCCACGAGCAGCGCGGTCCGCTCGACGATCTCCCTGGTGGTCGGCCCGGTGGTCAGGTACCCGGCGAGGAAGAGCAGCGCGGCCACCGCGCCCAGCCCCCGGTGCCCGGCGCGGGCCGCGGTGTGCACGGCGCTCAGCACGGGCAGCGCGGCGACCGGGCCGGGGTGGGCGTGCAGCACGTACGCCGTACCGGTGGCGGTGGCCACCGCGAGCACGGCGCGCGGGGCGGTGCGGTAGAACGCCAGCGCCGCGCTCGCGAGCGCGGCGAGCGCGTAGTCGGCGGCCGTGGTGCCGTCGTCGAAGGCGGCCGTGACCACGACGAGGGCGCCGACCACGACCGCGAGGGCCGCGTCGGCGAGCCGCCCAAGCCTGACCTGGTGCCCGTCCATGCCCGAACCTTAGACGGCGGCGACGACAACGGCGTCCGACCTGTGGACAACTCCCGCGCTACTCCCGGTGGAGTAGTCGGCCGCCGTCGGCACCCGCGCGGAGCAGCGGCAACTGCCTCCGCCCGTACGACGCTCGCGCACCGTCCGGACGACGACAGTGCTGCCATGTCCACACCTTTCCGTTTCACCCGGCCCCCGTCGCCCAGGTCGGCCACCGGCCGGGTCGCCGCGACCTACGAGCAGCTCTCCCGGGATTTCGGCGTCGACCGTCCGCCGACCTTCGTCGTCCTGTCCTCCGCACCCGAACTCCTCACCGCCGCCTGGGCCCTGACCCGCGAGTCGCTGATCGCGGGCGCCGGGAGCCGCACCGGCAGGGAGCTGGTCGCGCTGGGGGTCTCGCTGGCCAACCAGTGCCCGTTCTGCGTGGACGCGCACACCGTGCTCCTGCACGCCACCGGTGACCACGCCCTCGCCGAGCGGTTGGCGCGCGGGGAACGGCCGGCGAGCGAGGAGCACGCGCGACTGCTCGACTGGGGGCGCCGCACCCGCGTCCCGGGCGCCGCGCTGGAGCCGTACCCGTTCCCGCGCGCGGAGCTGCCCGCCTACCTCGGTACCGCGTTCGCGTTCCACTTCGTCAACCGGATCGTGTCAGCGCTGGTGACCGAGAACCTGCTCCCGGCGGGCGCCCAGCGGTTCCGGGCGGTGCGCAGCGTGGCGGGCCGCTCCCTGGCCGCCACCGTGCGCCGCACCGCCGTCCCGGGCGCCTCCCTCAGCCTCGTCGACGGCACCGGCGACGCTCCCGCGTGGGCGGGCGGCAGCCCCGTCGGCCCGGCGTACGTGGCGCTGCGGCACGCCGCCACCCTGGGCGCGGGCCTCCTGTCCGAGGACGAGCTGACCCTCGTGCGGCAGACCATGACGTCGTGGGACGGCGCGCATCCGTCGCTCGCCCACGCCGCCTTCCCGGACCGCGCCGAGTGGCCGGGCGCCCGGCTGGCGCTGCTGGCCGCGCTGGCGCCGTACCGGATCACGGGGGAGGACGTGGCGGCCTGGCGGCGGCCCGAGCACACCGACCACTGCCTGGTCCACCTGGTGGCCTACGGCGCGTTCGCCGCCGTCGACCGCATCGAACGCGCGCTGACCGCGCGCCCGGCGTCGGAGACGGTATGACCGAGATCGCCAACTTCCGTCAGGCGCGTGCCTGGAACGGCCCCTTCGGCGCCCACCGGGCGGCCCACGCCGACCGGTACGACGCCATGCTCGCCGAGTTGGACGACGTACTGTTCGACGCCGCGGCCGTCACGGTGGCCGACCGCGTCCTCGACGTCGGCTGCGGCTCGGGGGCCACCACGCGGATCGCGGCGCGGCGGGCCGCGCGCAGCCACGTCGTCGGGGTCGACATCTCGGCGCCGCTGCTGCGCCTGGCCCGGGAGCGCACCGCCGCGGAGCGACTCACCAACGTCGCCTATGTGGAGGCCGACGCGCAGGTGCACCCCTTCCCGGCCGCCGGGTACGACGTGGTCGTCAGCCGGGGCGGGGTGATGTTCTTCGCCGACCACGCCGTAGCCTTCGCCAATCTGGCGCGGGCGCTGCGGCCGGGCGGGCGCCTGGTGTTCGTCTGTCCCCGCCCGGCCGGGCCGGACAGCGAGGAGGTGCGGGCGTTCGCCCCGTTCGCGCGGCTGCTCGGCACGCCGGACGCCGACGCGGTGGCCGCGCACACCGCGATGATGTCCCTGTCCGACCCGGCGGCTGTCCAGCAGGCCCTCGACGGCTACAAGGACGTCACCGTCGAACGCGTCGACGTGGGGACGGTGTGGGGCCGCGACGCGGCGGACGCCGCTGGCTTCGTGCTGTCCCGGGACACCAGCGGCCGCACGTTCTCCCCCGCCGTCCGCGCCGAACTGGCGGACGCCCTGAGCCCGTACGAGTCGCCCCGTGGGGTGCGGTTGCGGACGGGCGTCTGGCTGGTACGCGCGACCCGCCCCGAGTGACCGGCCCGACGGCGGGCCCGGGGCGTGTGGCGAAAGATCCCGTCGTCCGCCCGCGGGGCGGGCCGAGCGGCGTCATGGGGGTCCCCCCTGCCCGAGTGGAGCCGAGAGCTTGGGGGAGCGTGCTCTCGGCGTGCCGGGCGGAAGCCCCCGCCCCGGTTTGCGCGTGTGGGCTTCCGCCCGGTGCGGCGAGAGGGCGTGCCAGGCGCCGGGCGGCAGGCGGCAGGCGGCAGGCGGCAGGCGGCAGGCGGCAGGCGGCACTTTCGCAGCACGCCTTAGGGGCCCCGGTCCCCGCCGCGCCACCCGACGCACGAAGCACGCCCACGCGCGCGTGGGCCCACCGCAGGCACGGGGCAGGAAGCACGGAGCACGCGCGCGTGCCACCGTACGCACGGATACGACCCGGAACGGCCACCAACCGCCCCGAACACCCACGCGCGCGTGCGAACCCTCCCGCCCCCGGACGCACCACCCCGTCGCAGCTCGCTCACGGTGGGCCCGCCGTCACCACCCGCACACGGGGCCAGTTGGCACTTCCACCCCACAGGCACTCGTGTGACACTGGCGTCCCGCCCGCAGTGCGGACCCCGCTCCGCACCCTCCCCCACCGAAAAGTGCGCCGTGCGTTCACTTCCTCTGCCGCTCGCTCTCACCGCGCGGCTGGCCCCCGTCGCGGTGCTCGCGTGCGCGGGCTGGGCCCTCACGTCCGGTCCCGACGCCACGCCGACCGCCAAGGCCGACGACACCCCCCAGACCGAGAAGCGGTCGGCGTCCGAACCGTCCGCCCCGTCGTCGACGGCGGAGTCGAAGACGTACACCACCGCGCCCGCGCCCTGCACCAGCATGGCGAAGAAGACGATCACCTCGCTGGTGCCCGGAGCCAAGACGGCGGGCAAGGAGATCCCCTCGACGGACACCGACAAGCGCCGCACCTGCTCCTGGAACGCGCTGAAGGGCTACGAGTACCGCTGGCTCGACGTCTCCTTCGAGATCATGCAGACCGAGTCGGCGGCGGAGAGGTCCTACACCGCGCGCACCACGGAGAAGAGCGGCGGCGGCGCGGTCCCCGGCCTCGGTGACACCGCCTACTCGGTGGTCAACCTCACCACCGAGGATGGCCAGCAGACCCGTGAGGGCGTGGTCCTCGTCCGCGCCGCCAACGCGCTGGTCGCCGTCACCTACAACGGCAGCGACTTCGAGTCGAAGAAGGCGCCGAGCACGGACGAGATCAACAAGGGCGCCATCAAGGCCGCCAAGGAGGCGGTGGCGGCGCTGGCGGACGGTCAGTCGCAGCGGAGCTGACCGCCCGGAAGCGCCCCGGCCCGGCTCAGTCGGTGTCGGCGGGCTGCCGTGCCGCCGACGCCGTCAGGGCCACGTACACCACCAGCGAGGTGCCGAGGCCGACCGCCCACCCGTAGTCGGCGAGCGGCTGGAGGAACGGGACCAGACCGTCCGCCGGGAAGGGTCCGGCCTTGTTCCCGTCGGCGTCCACGTTGGAGTACGACCCGCCCACGGCGAGCACGGCGCCCGCCCCGAAGGCCACCAGCGCCCGCCAGTTCCAGCCGGAGCCGTACCAGTAGGGACTGCCGGGCCCGCTGTAGAGGCCGCGCAGGTCCAGGCGGGTACGGCGGATGATCCAGTAGTCGGCGATGAGGATGCCCGCGACCGTGCCGAGCAGACCGCCGACCGTGCCCAGCCAGGTGAAGATGTAGATGTCCGGGTTCTCGATCAGCTTCCACGGGAAGATCACGACACCGATGAAGCAGGCGATGATCGCCCCGCTGCGGAAGTTGATCAGCTTCGGTGCCAGGTTGGACAGGTCGTAGGCGGGACTGACCAGGTTGGCGGCGATGTTGGTGGAGAGCGTGGCGAGCAGCAGCACGAACAGCGCGAACAGCACCCCCACGGTGCTGTCCATCCGCGCGGCGAGCTGGCTCGGGTCCCAGATCGGCTCACCGTAGACGGCGACCGACCCCGACGTGACCAGCACCGACAACAGCGCGAACGCGGCCATGGTGGTGGGCAGCCCCAGGGTCTGTCCCCACACCTGGGCCTTCTGCCCGGCGCCGAACCGGGTGAAGTCGGGGATGTTCAACGAGAGCGTCGACCAGAAGCCGATCATGCCCATCAGCGCCGGGAAGAAGACCTTCCAGAAGTCGGCGCCCCACCCGAGCTGGGACGGCTGGTCGAGCAGCGGCCCGAACCCGCCCGCCTTGTCGGCGATCCACACCAGCAGCGCCACCGCACCTGCCAGCATCAGCGGCGCCGCCCAGTTCTCCAGCCGCCGTACGGCGTCCATGCCGCGCAGGATGATGACGATCTCCACGGCGAAGAACAGCAGGAAGCACAGCCACTGCGCCCACGGGTACCCGGCGACCTTCCCGGCGCCGGTCCACCAGCTCCCCGCCCCGAACAGCTTCCCGGCGAGGAAGTAGATGGACTGCCCGCCGATCCAGGTCTGGATGCCGAACCAGGCGCACGCCACCAGCCCCCGCAGCAGCGCGGGCAGATTGGCGCCGCGCAACCCGAAGGAGGCCCGCGCCAGGACGGGGAAGGGTATGCCGTACTTGGGCCCGGCGTGCCCGGTGAGCAGCATCGGCAGCAGCACGATGACGTTGCCGAGGGCGATGGTGAGCACGGACTGCTTCCAGTCCATGCCGAGCGCGACCAGCCCGGCGGCGAGCGTCCAGGAGGGCACGTTGACCGCCATGCCGATCCACAGCGCGGCGAAGTTGTACGTCGTCCAGCGCCGCTCGGCGAGCGGTACGGGGCGCAGGTCGTCGTTGGCGTAGGGGCTGTCGGTGGGGAAGGCGTCGGCGGCGAGTTCGACGCGGCCGTCTGGAGCGCCGAGGGCCGGAACCGTGTCTGTCATGAGCAGGCCAATCGAAGGGGTTCGGGGACGGAAAGGCCGTGCGGAGGCCCGGACCCCTCCCCGAGACGGCGGGGAGGGGAGACAGGGAACGAACGGGAACGAGGCGGATCAGGCGTTGACGGCGGGGATGACGTGCTGCCCGTAGGCGTCGATCACGGCCTCCGGCGCGTCGTGCATGTCGTAGACGGCGAACTGGTCGACGCCCAGCTCCCGCAGCGCGTTGAGCTTCTCCACGTGCTTCTCGACCGGCCCGACCAGACAGAACCGGTCGACGATCTCGTCCGGCACGAACCGGGTGTCCGGGTTGCCGCTGCGCCCGTGGTGGGAGTAGTCGTAGCCCTCGCGGGCCTTGATGTAGTCGGTGAGTTCCGGTGGTACGACGCTGCCGTCTGCGCCGTACTTGGAGACGAGGTCGGCGACGTGGTTGCCGACCATGCCGCCGAACCAGCGGCACTGCTCGCGCGCGTGGGCGAGCGCCTCGGGCGAGTCGTCGGCGGTGACGTAGGCGGGTGCGGCGACGCAGACGGTCACCTCCGCCGGATCGCGCCCGACGGCGACGGCGGCGTCCTTGACGGCCTTGACCATGTACTCGGTCAGATACAGGTCGGCGAGCTGGAGGATGAACCCGTCGGCCTCCTCCCCGGTCAGCTTCAGCGCCTTGGGTCCGTACGCGGCCATCCACACCGGCAGCCGCGCCCCCTCACTGATCCACGGGAACCTGACGGCCGTACCGCCGAGGTCGGCCTCCTCGCCGCTGGCGAGGGCGCGGATGACCTTCATCGCCTCGCTGATCCTGGCGAGGGTGTTGGGCTTGCGCCCGGCGACGCGCATCGCGGAGTCGCCGCGTCCGATGCCGCAGACGGTGCGGTTGCCGTACATGTCGTTGAGGGTGGCGAAGGTGGAGGCGGTGACCTCCCAGGTGCGGGTGCCCGGGTTGGTGACCATCGGGCCGACCGTCAGCTTCTCCGTCTGGGCGAGGATCTGGCTGTAGATGACGAACGGTTCCTGCCACAGCACGGCGGAGTCGAAGGTCCAGCCGTACCGGAAGCCGTTGCGTTCGGCGCGCTTCATCAGCGAGATGACCCGGGACGCGGGCGGGTCCGTCTGCAGTACGAGTCCGAAGTCCATGGGTGCCGCTCCTGGTCGAGGTCCTAGTTGAGGTACTGGCAGGTGGCGCGGGGGGTGTAGACGCCGTGCCCGGCGCGGCCCGTGTACTCCCGCCCGGTGATGACCGGCACCCCGCGCGAGAGGACGGTCTCGACCCGGCCGGTGACGGTCCTGCCCTCGTAGGCCGAGTAGTCGACGTTCATGTGGTGGGTCTCGGCGGAGATGACCTGCTCGGCGCCGGGGTCGTAGATGACGACGTCGGCGTCCGCGCCCGGCGCGATGGTGCCCTTCTTCGGGTAGAGGCCGAACATCCGCGCCGGGGTGGCGCAGGCGATCTCGATCCACCGGCGACGGGAGATGTGCCCGTCGAGGACGGCCTGGTGGAGCAGGTCCATCCGGTTCTCCACCCCCGGCAGCCCGTTGGGGATCTTGGAGAAGTCGCCGCGCCCCAGCTCCTTCTGTCCGGTGAAGCAGAACGGGCAGTGGTCGGTGGAGACCACCTGGAGGTCGTTGGTCCGCAGCCCCTTCCACAGCTCGGCCTGGTGCTCCCGGGGCCGGAGCGGCGTACTGCACACGTACTTGGCGCCCTCGAAGTCGGGCTCGGCGAGGTTGTCGGTGGACAGGAACAGGTACTGCGGGCAGGTCTCGCCGAACACGTTCAGCCCGGCGTCCCGCGCCCGGGCCAGCTCGGCCACCGCCTCCGTCGCCGACACGTGGACGACGTACAGCGGCGCCCCCGCGACCTGAGCGAGCCGGATGGCGCGATGGGTGGCCTCCGCCTCAAGGAGCGCCTTGCGCACCTCCCCGTGGTACCGCGGGTCGGTCTCCCCCCGGGCCAGCGCCTGCTCCACCAGCACGTCGATGGCGATGCCGTTCTCGGCGTGCATCATGATCAGCCCGCCGTTCTCGGCGGAGCGCTGCATGGCCCGCAGGATCTGCCCGTCGTCGGAGTAGAAGACCCCCGGATAGGCCATGAACTGCTTGAAGGAGGTGACCCCCTCCTCCACCAGCAGGTCCATCTCCTTGAGCGTCTCCTCCCGCACATCGGAGACGATCATGTGGAAGGCGTAGTCGACCGCGCAGTTGCCCTCGGCCTTGGAGTGCCAGGCGTCGAGCCCCTCCCGCAGCGAACGCCCGACGCTCTGCACCGCGAAGTCGACGATCGTGGTCGTGCCGCCCCAGGCGGCGGCGCGGGTGCCGGTCTCGAAGGTGTCGGAGGCGAAGGTGCCGCCGAACGGCAGCTCCATGTGCGTGTGGGCGTCGACACCGCCCGGGATGACGTACTTGCCGGTGGCGTCGACGACCGACTCGGCGGTCCACGCCTCGGCGGCCGGGGTGCCCGACGCGGCGAGGGCGGCGATCCGGCCGTCCTCGATCAGGACGTCCGCGTGCATCTCGTCGGACGCGGTGATGACGAGACCGCCGCGGATGACGGTACGGCTGCTCATGCTGCTCCTCCTGCCAAGGTCGGTACTGTCAGGGCGCGGTCAGCGGACCGTAGGCGCCCGGCGCGCGGTCCCGGTAGAACTGCCAGCGGTCACGGACCTCCCGCAGCTTGGCCATGTCGAGGTCGCGCACGACGAGTTCGCTCTCCTTGTCGCTCGCCACCTCCCCCACGAACCGCGCCTCGGGATCGACGAAGTACGAGGTGCCGTAGAAGTCGTTGTCGCCGTACTCCTCGACCCCGACCCGGTTGATGGCGCCGACGAAGTACTCGTTGGCGACGGCGGCGGCGGGCTGCTCCAGCTGCCACAGGTAGCCGGACAGTCCGCGCGAGGTGGCCGACGGGTTGAAGACGATCTCGGCCCCCGCGAGCCCGAGCGCCCGCCAGCCCTCCGGGAAGTGCCGGTCGTAGCAGATGTAGACCCCGACCTTCCCCACGGCCGTGTCGAAGACGGGCCAGCCGCTGTTCCCGGGCCGGAAGTAGAACTTCTCCCAGAACCCCCTGACCTGCGGGATGTGCGTCTTGCGGTACTTGCCGAGGTAGGAGCCGTCCGCGTCGATCACGGCCGCGGTGTTGTAGAGGACGCCGGGCTGCTCCTCCTCGTACACCGGCAGCACCAGCACGATGCCCAACTCCCGCGCCAGCGCCTGGAACCGCTGCACGACGGGCCCGTCCGGGACCTGCTCGGCGTAGTCGTAGAACGCCGGGTCCTGCACCTGGCAGAAGTAGGGCCCGTAGAACAGCTCCTGGAAGCACAGCACCTGGGCGCCCTGCGCGGCGGCGTCCCGGGTCGCCTGCTCGTGCACCCGGATCATCGACTCCTTGTCGCCGGTCCAGGCGGTCTGGAAGACGGCGGCACGGATCACTCTGCTCATCGGGACCTCCGGTTGGCTGGGTGTGCGGTGAGCCTAGGAAGTCCGGAAGTCGTCGTTGAGGTACACCGTGTCACGTCTGCGGCACCGCGGCGTACCACCGTGTCACGCCTTCTCTGCTCCATGTTTCACCACCGTTTTCCCAGGTCGCCGTATGTGTCACCCCTGTTGCGCGTCATGCGCGAGAAGCGCGATGTGCACCGAGGCGGCCTGCTCGAAGTCGTCGAGGTCCACCCCGAGCCGGGTCTGTATCGCCTCCAGCCGCCGGTAGAGCGCGGGCCGCGACACATGGTGGAGCCGCGCGGTACGGGACTTGTTCCGCCCGGTGGCCAGATACGTCCGCAGCACGGGCAGCAGGTCGCCCTCACCCCCGCACAGCAGCCCGTCCAACTCCCGCTCGGCGAAGGCCTGCACCTGCGGATGGTCCCGCAACAGCCGCACCAGGCCCCGCAGGTGCACGTCCCGCAGCCGCACCACGACGGGCAGCTCGAGCGCGGCGGACGACCCGCCCACGGCGTCGGCGACATGCCGGGCCTCCCGCAACCCGGCGGGCACGTCGTCCCAGCCGGTACGGCCCCCGGCGGCGGCGACCACGACCCGGTCCGCACCCGACTCCGACCGCAGCCGGACGGCGAAGTGCGCGGCGAGCGCGTCGGCGTCCTGGTCCCGCGCCAGGCTCAACAGCACCGCGGTCGCCCCGTCCGCCAGCTCGGCCACCAGTCCCGGCAGCCCGAGCAGCCGCAGCACCCGGTCCAGTTGCCCGGCGTCCCCGTCCCGCACCACCAGCGGCACGAACGTCCGCCGGTTGACGGGCAGCCCGGCGGCCCGCGCACGGGGCAGCAACTGCCGGGCCGGTACGACGCCGGAGACCAGGTCGGTGAGGAGCCCCTGCGCGGACTCCTCCTCCCAGCTGTGCGCGGAGCCGCCGAGCATCCGGTGCAGCACCAGCGCCTCCGCGGCCCGGTCGGCGAGCAGCCGCCCGGTGGCGGTGTCCCCCCGGTACCCGCACAGCACGATCCGCCCCCACCGTTCCCCGCGCCCGCCCAGCTCGGCCCGGATCCACCCGTCGCCCTCCCGCCCTCCAGCCTGCCGGGCGATGCGCTCCCAGTCCCGCAGCACGTCGTCGACGGCGGACCGCTCCCCGGCGGTGGCGAGCACCCGGTGGGCGAGATTGGTCACGACGACGGGACACCCACTGTGCTGCGCCACCTCGTCCAGGAGTCGCTGGAGCGGGGCCCCGGCCGTGATCAGCCCGGTCAACGCGGTCCGTACAGCCTCCGACAGGCTCACGGCGGCGTACTTCCGCCGCACCAGCCGGGACTGCACCTCCTCGGTCAGCTCGGCGAACGGGAACGGCCGGTGCAGCACCACCAACGGCAGCCCGCACCGCTCGGCGGCCCGCCGCATCACCTCGGGCGGCGCGGGGAACGCCCGCCCCAGCCCCAGGACGACGGCCGCCGCCTCGGCCCGGTGCAGCGAGCGGATGTACTCGGCCTGCTTGGACTCGTCCCCGGCGAGCAGCACGCCCGTGGTGAGCACCATCTCCCCGCCGCTGAGCATCACCCCGACGTCGGCGGCCTCGGCGACGTGCACCCAGCGCACGGCCCGGTCCAGCGCGTCCGCACCGGCGACCACCTCGGGCTCCCCGGCGAGCACCCGCTCCAGCCTGAGCACCTGCCGGACCGACAGGGCGGCGGCTTCCCCTGTCCCGAGGGCGATGGTCATGGCGCGCTCCCGCTACCGGATGCTCCGCAGGGCGTCCTCGAGGATGGCGGCGCCCTCCTCGGCCTCCGCGACGGTCAGCGACATCGGCGGCGCGATCCGCAGGGCGCTGGTGTCGTGCCCACCGCCCTTGCCGATCAGCAGCCCACCCGCGCGGGCCGCCTCCAGCACGGCCGCGGCGGCCTCGGGATCGGCCTCGGCGGTGCCCGGCCGCGCCAACTCGACCCCGATCATCAGCCCGCGCCCGCGCACCTCCCGCACCGCCGGAACCTGCGCGCCGACGGCCCGCAGCCGCTCGATGAGCAGCCCGCCGACCCGCCGCGCGTTGCCCTGTAGGTCGTGCTCCAGCAGATACGTCAGGTTGGCGAGCCCGGCGGCCATGGTGATCTGCGTACCACCGAAGGTCGAGATGCTGTTGGCGTCCAGACAGTTCATGATCTCGGCACGAGCGATCACACCCCCGATCGACATCCCGTTCCCGATGCCCTTGGCGAAGGTCACGATGTCCGGCGGCCCACTGCGCCCGTGCGCCTGCCAGCCCCAGAAGTGCTCACCGGTGCGCCCCCAGCCGGTCTGCACCTCGTCGGCGATCCACAGGATGCCCCGCTCGCGCAGCACCTCGCGGAAGGCGGCGTACAGCCCGTCCGGCGGCGCGGTGAACCCGCCGACGCCCTGCACGGGCTCGGCGATCAACGCGGCGGGCGGCCGGGTGTGCCCCAGCAGGTCCCGCAGATCGGCCACACAGGCGGCGATGAACTCCTCGTCCCCCAGCCCCGCGAAGGGCCCCCGCCCCCGCGCGCCCCCGTGTACGTACAGCGTCTGGAGCGGCGACAGCGAGGTGGGCGACCACCCCCGGTTCCCGGTGATCCCGACAGTGCTGAAGGACCGCCCGTGATAACTGTTCCGCATGGCCAGCACGGTGTTGCTACGCCGGTAGGTGGTCGCCAACAACAACGCGGTGTCGTTGGCCTCGGTCCCCGAGGTGGTGAAGAACACCCGCGCATCGGGAATCCCGCTCAACTGCGCGACTCGCTCGGCCAAATCGACCATAGGCCGATTCAGATAGAGAGTAGACGAATGAACAATCCGCCCGGCCTGCTCACTCACGGCTTTGGCGACCTCAGGCAGGGCGTGTGCGGTCATGGTCGTCAGAATGCCGCCGAAGAAATCAAGGTACTTCCTCCCCTCGGCATCCCACACATACCGCCCCTCACCATGAGTAATCTCGATCGGCTCGTCATAGTAGAGCGCGAGCCAGTCGGGCAGCACCTCGCGATGACGCCCCAGCAGGTCCTTGCTCACGGCCGCACCAGCCCTTCATACGCGTCGGGACGGCGATCCCGGTAGAACGCCCACTGCTGCCGCACTTCCTCGATCACCCCGAAATCAAGATCCCGGACGACGAGCTCCTCCTCGCCGTCACTGGCGACCTCCCCCACGAACCGCCCCCGGGGATCGACGAAATAGCTACTGCCGTAGAAGTCGTTGTCCCCGTACTCCTCGACCCCCACCCTGTTGATGGCGGCGACGAAGTACTCATTGGCAACCGCCGCGGCCGGCTGCTCCAACCGCCACAGATGCGACGAGAGCCCCCGATGCGTGGCCGACGGATTATAGACAAGCTGGGCCCCGTTCAACCCCAACTGCCGCCACCCCTCCGGAAAGTGCCGATCGTAACAGATATAAACCCCCACCTTCCCCACAGCGGTATCAAAGACAGGCCACCCCAGATTCCCAGGCCGGAAATAGAACTTCTCCCAGAACCCCTTGACCTGCGGAATATGATGCTTCCGGTACTTCCCCAGATAACTCCCGTCAGCATCGATCACGGCCGCGGTGTTGTAGTAGAACCCCGACTGCTCCACTTCGAAGACCGGCACCACGACCACCATCCCGGTCTCCCGAGCGACCTCCCGCATACGCCGCACGGTCGGCCCGTCCGGCACCGGCTCGGCCCACTGGTAGTGCTCGGGATCCTGTACCTGACAGAAGTAGGGGGAGTTGAAGACCTCCTGGAACCCGATGACCCGCGCCCCCTGGCGGGCCGCCTCCCGGGCGTGCTCCTCGTGCTTCGCCACCATGGACCCGGTGTCGCCGGTCCAGGTCGCCTGGACCAGAGCGGCGCGTACGACGTTGGCCAAGAGCTGCTCCTTCGACGGGACGTCAGAGCCTCTACGCCCGTAGAGCAGGCGGTAGAGGGATGAACGTATGCCTAGGGAACGGCCTTGCCAAGACCGTCGTCGTTAACCCGTGGAGACGGGCAGGTTTCACCCTCCCGGGGACGACCGGCAGGGCCGGTCAGACGGTCAGCCCGGCCACCCGCAGGGCGTGCAGCACATCCCAGTGCCGTTCCTCGGAGACCTGCCGCGCGGCCTCCAGCAGCAGTGGCACCAGCGTCTGCGGATCGGCCACGGCGCAACGGGCGGCCTCCTCCGGCGTCCGCATCCGCACAAAGGCGTCGAGCAACGCCCCGACCTCCCGCCGCCGCCCCTCCCCGAGCAGCCCGAGCACGGCGACGCCGATCTCCTCCGCGGGCCGAACGACGCCCTGCCGCAGGATCTGCTGCCCGTCCCCGGCCCGCCCGGCGGCCACCAGCGCGTCGGCGGCGGCGACCAGCCGGGCCGCGGGCAGCGAGGCCGCCTCCCACAACAACGTGGCCCAGTCGGCCCCCAACCCCGCCCGCTGCAACTCGACGGCCAGCGGCGGATACCAGGCGGCGGGCCAGTACGCGGCCTCCACGAGCAGCGCGTGGGCCTCCCCGCTCCGCCCTTCCCGCCGTAACCGCGACAGCGCCTCCACCACCCCACCGACCCGCCGCCGCACACCGGCGTCCACGAGGCCCTCCGGTTCAGCGGACGGCGCCCGCGCCTCACCCTCGGCAGCCCCGGCGAACCGCGCCCCACGAGGCGCGCTCCCCCCAGCCGGAGCGACCACGACGGGAGGGACAACGGCACCCTCTTCCTCGACCGCCCCCGCGAACCGGGCACCACCCCGCCGCCGCTTACGCTGCTTGGGCACGACGGCGGCGGAAACCTCCCCCTCACCACCCCCCACAGCGCCATCGCCACGCCGGTCAGCGAGCTTCTCCACCCGGACCCGCAACTCCTCACACCGCGCGGTGGCCCGCTCGTGGTCATCACGGGCCCAGGCAAGATCGAGCCGCAGCGCGCGCTCCTCCTCCGGACCGCTCACCGAGGCGAGCGCCCGCCCCAGCCCGGCCAGCCGGTCGGCGGCGTACTTCCGCTCCCGCAGCATCACGTCAAGCCGGTCGGCGACAGCCTCCCGCGCACCGGGCCGCGCGTCGTACGCGGCCAGCGCGGCGGCGTGCAGCGCACGGAACCGCTCCTGCTCGACGACCGCGGCATCGGGACCGTACGCCCCGGCGAAGTCCTGCAACAACGCTTCCACGACATCCCAGGGCGGCAGCTCGCGCCCTTCGAGACACGCCCCCATCCCCTCGGGGTCGCGCTGCCAGAAGACCCCGCACCACCCGGACCCGTGGTCCAGACGCGCCATCAGACCGTTCAGACAGTCCGTGAACTCCCGCACCTGACCGGGAAGTTGATCCACCGCCATCGCCCAACCCCCGCAAGACCGGAGCACTCCGGCCCCGTACACAACACCAACCGTGTTACAGGACGACTACGGGCAGTTTTCAAAAGGGACGCGGGACTCTCAGATCCCCACTCCCCCACCGGTGACGTCAGACGCCCACGACGACACACCGCCCCGCCAGTTCGTCCATCGACAGTCCGAGCGCGCGGGCCAGGGCCGCCACCGTGAAGAACGCCGGGGTCGGCGCCCGTCCGGTCTCGATCTTCCGGAGCGTCTCGGCGGAGATCCCGGCACTCGCCGCGATCTCGGCCATGCTCCGGCCGCCGCGGGCGTCACGCAGCAGCAGCCCGAGCCGTTCGCCGCGCTCGCGTTCTTCCGGGGTGAGAGGGGTGCGCACCATGACGCCATTCTAATACCGGTATAGTAATTGGCATGGTGGAGCTCAAGACAGACACATCGATCGACGCGATGCACGCCGCGGGCCGCGTGGTGGGGCAGGCCCTGACGGCCGTACGAGACGCCGCTGACGTGGGCGTTTCCCTACTGGAACTGGACGAGGTGGCCCGCGGGGTACTCCGCGAGGCAGGCGCGACCTCGCCCTTCCTCGGCTACCGCCCCTCCTTCGCACCGACACCGTTCCCCGCGGTCATCTGCGCCTCCGTGAACGACGCGATCGTGCACGGCATCCCCACGGCCTACCGGCTGCGCGACGGCGACCTCGTCTCCATCGACTGCGGCGCGGTCCTGGACGGCTGGGCGGGCGACTCGGCCCTCAGCTTCACCGTCGGCCGCCCGATCCCCGCCGACCTGCGGCTGATCGAGACCGCCGACCGGGCCCTCGCCGCGGGCATCGAGGCGGCGGTCGTCGGCAACCGCATCGGCGACATCGCCCACGCGGTGGGGTCCGTGTGCCGGGCGGCGGGGTACGGCATCCCCGACGGCTTCGGCGGCCACGGCATCGGGCGCGCGATGCACGAGGACCCGCCCGTGCCCAACGAGGGGCGACCGGGGCGTGGCCTCCGCCTCCGGCACGGCATGGTCCTCGCGATCGAGCCGATGGTCATCGGCGGGGGTGGGGACGGGTACCACGAGGCACCCGACGGCTGGACCCTACGGACGAACGACGGATCCCGGGCGGCACACGCGGAGCACACGGTGGCCATCACGGAGACGGGGCCGCGGGTCCTTACGGCTCGGTCTCTGCGGGTGGGGTAGGGCGGGTGCGGGTGCGCCGCGCGGCCCGGCGGTGGCCTGGTGCCCGGCGTCGCCGCTGCTCGCGGCGGGTGGGTCGCGCGCCCCGGCGCCACGGGGTGCCGCCGCGCCCACCCGTGCCGCCCCCAGCGGCACGACGGCCCGCGGCTGGGGCGGCAGGCGACAGGCCGCAGCTGGGGCGGCAGGCGGCTCGCAGCGACAGGTGCGAAGGCGGCCCGCAGTCGCCGTACGACGGAAGGGGACGTGTCGGGGGGTGTCCGCCCGCAGTGGTTCGCGCGCACAACCCGGCACACCCCGCACCCCACAGCCCGCGCGGTTCCGAGGACGGACACCCCCGGCGCGGCCCCGACCCACCCCCCGGCAGACAGCGCTACCCCAGCCACCCACCGAACAGCCACGGGCCGCCGCAGGCACCCGCTGGACATGCCCCCCGCGCGCGATCGTGCGAAGGTGGCCGCAGGTGTAACCGGAACCCCACCGGGCACTCGCGTCCGAACCGGCACGTCGATCAGCGAGCGCGTCCCGGGCGGCCACCGTCAGGCCATCACCGGGACGCCGGAACGGAAGGCCATGACCAGCGGCTTCAACGGTCCGCAGGGCTACGGCCCGGACCCCTTCGGAGAATTCCTCGCCCGTTTCTTCGGCGGACCCCGCCCCCGCCAGATCGACATAGGCCGACTGCTCAGTCAGCCGGCCCGCGAACTGGTCCGAGGCGCCGCCCAGTACGCCGCCGAGCACGGCAGCCGCGACCTCGACACCGAGCACCTGCTCCGCGCGGCCCTCGGCACCGAACCCACCCGCAGCCTCCTCAGCCGCGCCGGCGTGGCCGACCCCGACTCCCTCGCCTCGGAGATCGACGAACGCTCCGGCCCGGTCCAGTACCCGGAGGGCGAGGCCCCACCCCCCACCTCCCTCTCCCTCACCCCGGCCGTCAAGCGCGCCCTCCTGGACGCCCACGACATGGCGCGCTCCAGCGGCGCGGGCTATATCGGCCCCGAGCACGTCCTCAGCGCCCTCGCCGCCAACCCCGACTCCGCCGCGGGCCACATCCTCAACGCCGCCCGCTTCACCCCGGGCAGCCTCCCCCCGGACGCCACGGACCCCTCCCTCCGCGCCCCCCAGCCCCAGGTCGGCGGAGCCCCCCGCGTCGGCCCGGACCAGTCCCACCGCTCCGACACCCCCACCCTCGACAAGTACGGCCGCGACCTCACCGACATGGCCCGTCAGGGCCGTATCGACCCGGTCATCGGCCGGGACGAGGAGATCGAGCAGACGATCGAGGTACTCTCCCGCCGCGGCAAGAACAACCCGGTGCTCATCGGCGACGCGGGCGTCGGCAAGACCGCCATCGTCGAGGGCCTCGCCCAACGTATCGCCGACGACGACGCCCCGGACGTCCTCACCGGCCGCCGCGTCGTCGCGCTGGACCTCAGCGGCGTCGTCGCGGGCACCCGCTACCGCGGCGACTTCGAGGAACGCCTCAACAACATCGTCAGCGAGATCCGCGCCAACACGGACCGCCTGATCGTCTTCATCGACGAACTGCACACGGTGGTCGGCGCGGGCGCGGGCGGCGAGGGCGGCTCGATGGACGCGGGCAACATCCTCAAACCGGCCCTGTCGAGGGGCGAACTGCACATCGTGGGCGCCACGACACTCGAGGAGTTCCGCAGGATCGAGAAGGACGCGGCCCTCGCCCGCCGCTTCCAACCGATCCTCGTCCCGGAGCCCACGACGTCCGACGCCATCGAGATCCTCCGCGGCCTGCGCGACCGCTACGAGGCCCACCACCAGGTCCGCTACACGGACGAGGCCCTCACCGCGGCGGTGGAACTGTCGGACCGCTACCTCACAGACCGCCGCCTCCCGGACAAGGCGATCGACCTGATCGACCAGGCGGGCGCCCGCGTCCGCCTCCGCGCCAAGACAAAAGGCACGGACGTACGAGCCATGGAGCGCGAGGCGGACCAGCTCACCCGCGACAAGGACCAGGCGGTCGCGGACGAGCAGTACGAGGAGGCGATGCGCCTGCGCGACCGCATCACGGCGCTCAAGCAGCGTATCGCCGCGGCGAGCCACGACGACGAGGCGGACGAGGGCCAGCACCTGGAGGTCACCGCGGAGGCGATCGCCGAGGTGGTGTCACGCCAGACGGGCATCCCGGTGAGCCGCCTCACCGAGGAGGAGAAGGACCGCCTCCTCGGCCTGGAGGCACACCTGCACGAACGGGTCGTGGGCCAGGACGAGGCCGTCCGCGTCGTCTCCGAGGCGATCCTGCGCTCGCGGGCCGGACTGGCGGACCCCCACCGCCCGATCGGCAGCTTCCTCTTCCTCGGCCCGACGGGCGTGGGCAAGACGGAACTCGCGCGGGCCCTCGCGGAGGCCCTGTTCGGCAGCGAGGACCGGATGGTCCGCCTGGACATGAGCGAGTACCAGGAACGCCACACGGTCAGCCGCCTGGTCGGCGCGCCCCCCGGCTACGTGGGCCACGAGGAGGCGGGCCAGCTCACCGAGATCGTCCGCCGCCACCCGTACTCCCTGCTCCTCCTCGACGAGGTGGAGAAGGCGCACCCGGACGTCTTCAACATCCTGCTCCAGGTCCTGGACGACGGCCGCCTGACGGACTCCCAGGGTCGCACGGTGGACTTCACCAACACGGTCATCGTGATGACGAGCAACCTCGGCTCGGAGGCGATCACCCGCCGCGGCGCGGGCATCGGCTTCGGAGCGGGCGGCACGGACGCGGACGAGGAGGCGCGCCGGGAGCAGATCCTGCGCCCGCTGCGGGAGCACTTCCGCCCGGAGTTCCTCAACCGCATCGACGAGATCGTGGTCTTCCGGCAACTGTCGCCCGACCAACTGCACCGCATCACCCACCTCCTCCTGGAGGGCACCCGCCGCCTGCTGCACGCGCAGGACATCACCGTGGAGTTCACGGACGCGGCGGTGGACTGGCTGTCCCGGGAGGGCTTCCAGCCGGAGTACGGCGCCCGCCCGCTGCGCCGCACGATCCAGCGCGAGGTCGACAACCGCCTCTCCCACCTCCTCCTGGACGGCCGCCTCAAGGAGGGCGACCAGGTGACGGTGGACGCCCAGAACGGAACCCTGAGGTTCCACACCCCCGCAGCACAGCCCGAGAACCCGTAGAACCCGGAGAAGGAACCCGGAGAACCAGGGAAACCAGCAGAGCCCGGAGAGCCCGGAGAGCCCCGCATCGAACACGGGTTTGCGTTAACCCGCTACCATCCCCGCCCATGAATGACGACGTGCGCAACATCGTCCTGGGCGTGGTCGCGGCGGGCATCAGCGCGGCGCTGGGCTGGCTCGCCCGTACGTACCTGTGGAAGCGGAAACTCCGCCGCAAACAGGCCTTCTTCGGGCTGCCGGAGAACTCGGAGTCGCTGCTCGTCGTCAACCGCGACCCGGCCATGGCGGAACCGGCGGTGCACCGCTTCGACGTGTTCGCGCTGCTGGAGCTCTCCGCGCTGATCAAGGACTGCGGCGCGCACGTCCAGGTGGTCACCCAGGACGCCCACCCCCAGGGCTTCGGCGAGCGCACGGAGTTCTGCGTCGGCGGGCCGGGGTCGAATCGCCGCATGGTCGCGCACATGGCGGCGATGCTGCCCGGGGTCCGCGTGAACGTGGACCCCGAACCGGGCCCGGACCGGGGCGCGTTCCTGATAGGCACCGAGCGGTACCGGATGGAGCCGGGCATCACGGAGTACGTCCTGCTGGCCCGGCTGACGGCCGGTGACCGGCGCGAGACCCGCCCGGTGTTCCTCTTCTGCGGCCAGCGGGCGATCACCAACCAGGCGGCGACCCGCTACCTGGCCCGCCACCACGAGCGCCTGGCCCGCAAGTACGGCGGCAACTCCTTCGTCCTGCTGCTGAAGGTCGTCAACTCCCAGGCGTACGGCCCGGACGTGGTCGAACTGGTCGGCGACATCACCCGCACGGCCCAGACCCCGCTCCCAGACCCCGCGACGTCGACACCGCCCAAGACCAAGAACTCACACCGGGGCCAGTGAACGCCCCCCGGACCCGGGCCAACCCGCCCGGTGCGCGGCTGACCTTCTCCTCCGCGGCGGCCGACACCTCATCGGTGCCGGTCCCCCGCGCGAGCAGTGATCGGCGGCCGCGCCCGGCCGGGCCTGGCTCACAGGGTTGAACGTCACATCGTAGTCGAGGTCTCAACCACCCCCGGGCTCCCCGGTGCCTGAGGCCTCAATGCTTGAGGATCTTGGAGAGGAAGTCCCGGGCCCGTTCGCTGCTCGGGTTGGTGAAGAACTCGTCGGGGCTGCGGTCCTCGACGATGCGGCCGTCCGCCATGAACACCACCCGGTTGGCCGCGGACCGGGCGAAGCCCATCTCGTGGGTGACGACGACCATGGTCATGCCCTCCCGGGCGAGCTGCCGCATCACCTCCAGGACCTCGTTGATCATCTCCGGGTCGAGGGCCGACGTCGGCTCGTCGAAGAGCATGACCTTGGGGTCCATCGCCAGCGCCCGCGCGATCGCGACACGCTGCTGCTGCCCGCCGGAGAGCTGCGCGGGGTACTTGTCCGCCTGGTCGGCGAGGCCGACGCGGTCGAGGAGTTGGCGGGAGCGTCTGTCGGCGTCCTCCTTCTTCCGTCTGCGGACCTTGACCTGCCCGAGCGAGATGTTCTGGAGGACGGTCTTGTGGGCGAAGAGGTTGAACGACTGGAAGACCATCCCCACGTCGGCGCGGAGCCGGGCCAGCGCCTTGCCCTCGTCCGGCAGCGGCTGCCCGTCCACCAGGATCGTGCCGGAGTGGATGGGCTCCAGCCGGTTGATCGCGCGGCACAGCGTGGACTTCCCCGAGCCCGAGGGGCCGATGACGACGACCACCTCTCCCCGGCCCACGGTGAGGTCGATGTCCTGGAGGACGTGCAGGTCACCGAAGAACTTGTTGACGTCACGCAGCTCGATCAGCGGCTCGACGGCCATGCTCAGCCCTACTCACTCTCAGCTGTCACGCGTGTGTGGCGATCGCCGCAAACTAACCAGACGACCCCCACCTCGGTCCGCGACACGCATCCGACCCAGAAAAGCCGTATTAACCACGCGTGACCACCGCACGGACCCTTCAGGCCTCCGCGATCTCCGCGTACAGCTGCGACAGCTCGGGCACCCCGTGCGCCGCCCACTCCTGCCCCACCGTCACGACGTCGAACTCACGCCCGGAGGCGAGCCGGACGACGGGTTCACCGGTGGACCAGATGTCCCAGGCCGCCCCGGGCACCGTCCGCACGATCACCGTGCCCAGGTACAGACCGGCGTCGTTGCCGAGCCAGGGCAGCATCTCCTCGTCGTCGCGCCAGCGCGGCAGCAGCTGGTCCAGCGCTTCGAGGGAGGCCACCGAGTCGTCGAGCCGGACGCCCGCCCGGGACGCCTGCGACCGCAGCAGCTCGCACTCGGACAGCAGACCGGCGATCCCCTCGGGATCGGGCGTGTCACCGCCCGCCGTCAGGAGGGCGGCGGCCCGCTTCTTCCGCCGACCGCCCAGGAAAGGGATGTTCATACGGACCAGCCTGTCATTCGCACCCGCGTGCGCACCACAGGCGCGCGGACCTCAGCGTGCGGGGGGTTTCCCGCCCCGCCCACGCATGGCTCGTTGACCTGCGGCGACGACCTCCCTAGCTTCACGGTGACTCATCCGCGCCCATCAGGTCACTCGTCCCCCAAGACCACTGGTCCCCCACGGCCACCAGCAGGCACACACACCCCGGGAGTATCGGTCTTGTTGCCCAAGCATCCAGGGACCCCTTGCAGCCCCACGAGCCCCACGGGCGGCCTCACGGGCCTCACGATTCTCCTCACCCTGCTCGCGGCCCTCGTACTGCCGGGCGGCGGCACCGCGCGGGCCGCCGAGTCGCTGTTCGCCCCCCTCCCCCTGACCCGCCTCTACGACAACACCGCCATCAGCGACGACGCCGCCCCGGAGCGGGCCGACTTCGACGGCCTCGGCGCCTCCCTCTCCGCCCGGGACCTGAGGGCGGCTGGCTGGACGCCGGGCGCCGCGCTCACCGTCCAGGGGGCCCGGCTGACCTGGCCGGACAGCGCCGCGGGCGACCCGGACAACGTGCGCGCCGCGGGGCAGAGCGTCTGGGTGGGCGGCTCCGGCGACGCGCTGGCCTTCCTGGTCGCGGGCACGGACGGCGACGGCGTCACCGGCTCCGGAACGGTCTCCTACGCCGACGGCACCCTCTCCTCGTACGAGCTGGCCGCGCCCGACTGGCGTACCGGTCCGCTCGCCACCAAGGCGGTGGCGCTGCCGCACGTCAACACGCCCGCCGGACAGCTCGCCGAGAAGGCCCGGCTGTACGTGGTGACGGTGCCCGTCGCGGCGGGCCGCCAGGTGGCCTCCGTGCGGCTGCCGTACGCGCCCGCGCTGCACGTGTTCTCGGTGGCGGTACGTCCGGCCACGGCGGACTGGACGGGCAGCTGGGCGACGGCGACCTCCGGGTACCAGGCGGTCGGCCCCTGGACCGACCGGACGCTGCGGCTCGTGGTGCACACCTCGGTGGGCGGGCCGCGGGTGCGGCTGCGGTTCGACAACACCTTCGCGGGGACGCCGGTGCGGATCGGCCGCGCGACGGTCGCCGTGCAGGACAGCGGGGCGACGGCGCGCGGCGGCCCGGTGCCGGTGACCTTCGGCGGCTCACCGTCCGCCGTGCTCCCGGCGGGGGCGCAGGCGTACAGCGATCCGCTCGCCTTCCAGGTGCCCGCGGACGCCAACCTGCTGGTCAGCTTCCACCTCCCCGGCACGGTGTCGGCGGTGCCGGTGCACCGGCTGGCGGTGCAGCGGTCGTACGTCAGTCAGCCCGGCGACCACACGGCGGACGGCCCGGCGACGGCGTACACCTCGACGATCACCACCTGGCCGCTGCTCACCGGGGTCGACGTGGGCGGGGGGCCGGGGTCGGTGGTGCTGCTCGGCAACTCGATCACGGACGGTGACCGGTCGACGGTGGACGCCAACCGCCGCTGGCCCGACGTGCTGGCGACCCGGCTGCTGGCGCAGGGCGCGGTGCCGCACTACGGCGTGCTCAACCAGGGCGTCTCGGCGAACCGGGTGCTCACCGACCGCTATCCCGGCGACGGCGTCTCCCAGGACCTGGGCGGGGTGAGCGCGTTGAACCGGCTGGACCGGGATGTGCTGGCGCAGACGTCGGTGCGGACGGCGGTGCTGTTCGAGGGCGTCAACGACCTGCTGTCGGGCGCCTCGGCGGACGAGGTCGTCGCCGGGCTGCGGCAGCTCGCTGACCGGGCGCACGCGTGGGGTCTGCGGGTCCCGGCCGCGACGCTGCTGCCCTGCGGCGGGTTGGCGGGGTGCACGGCGGCGGTGGAGGCCGAGCGGGCCGAGGTCAACGCGTACATCCGGGACGCCGCGGTGTTCGACGGGGTGCTCGACTTCGACGCGGCGCTGCGGGACCCGGCGCAGCCGACCCGGATGCGCCCGGAGTACGACAGCGGCGACCACCTGCACCCCGGCGACGCGGGCCTGGCGGAACTGGCCGAGTCGGTGGACCTGACGCTGCTCTAGGCAGCCGGCCTACACCTCCAGATCCACCACCACCGGGGCATGGTCCGAGGCCCCCTTGCCCTTGCGCTCCTCCCGGTCGACGTAGGCGTCCTTGACGGCGTCGGAGAACGCCTGGTTGCCGTAGACGAGGTCGATGCGCATCCCGCGGTTCTTGGGGAAGCAGAGCTGCCGGTAGTCCCAGTACGTGTAGGGGTGGTCGTACTTCAGGGGCCGCGGGACGACGTCGCTGAGGCCGGTCTCGCGCAGGGCGGCGAGGGCGGCGCGCTCGGCGGGGGTGACGTGGGTGAGGCCCTCGAAGGCGGCGGTGTCGTAGACGTCGTCGTCCGTCGGCGCCACGTTGTAGTCGCCGAGGACGGCGAAGGGGCGGCTGCCGCCCGCGTCACCGGCGACGGCGGCCTTCAGGGCCTCGAACCACTGGAGCTTGTAGGCGTAGTGCGGGTGGTCGACCTCGCGGCCGTTGGGCACGTACACCGACCAGACGCGGACCGGGCCGCAGGTGGCGGAGATCGCGCGGGGCTCCACCGAGCCGTCGTAGCCGGGGTCGCCGGGCAGGCCCTTGACGACGTCTTCCAGGCCTACGCGGGAGAGCACCGCGACGCCGTTCCACCGGCCGGTGGCGTGGACCGCCGCCTCGTAGCCGATCTCGCGCAGTTGCCCGGTCGGGAACTGCTCC
This sequence comes from Streptomyces sp. NPDC006997, assembly GCF_040635175.1. Taxonomy (NCBI): domain Bacteria; kingdom Bacillati; phylum Actinomycetota; class Actinomycetes; order Kitasatosporales; family Streptomycetaceae; genus Streptomyces; species Streptomyces sp. NPDC006997. Next base: position 10,940 of record NZ_JBEYHH010000039.1, on the reverse strand, counting down.
TCGGCGACCTTGGCCTCCTGGAGGCAGAGCACGTCGGTGCCGCTGCTCTCCAGCCAGGCGAGGAGCCGTGGCAGGCGGGCGGTGATCGAGTTCACGTTCCAGGTCGCGATGCGCATGTCCCACAACCTACCCGGCGGGTCTGACAACGCCGCCCCGCCGGGTTCGGGACTCAGACCTCCGCCGTGTCGCCCGAGGTCAGCCGCTGGTGGTCGGTGCCGCCGAGGGCGCCGATCTGGCGGTCGTAGATGGGGCGGGCGAGGTCGGTGAGGAGGGCGTCGTGGATGTCGTAGGCCCGCTGGGGCTTGACCTCGCGAACGTAGTCGATGACCTCGGCGATCTTGTTCCAGGGGGCCATCACCGGCAGCATCAGCGTCTCCACCGGGTGGTCGGGGACGGTCAGCGCGTCGCCCGGGTGGAAGACCTTGCCGCCGGCGACGAGGTAGCCGACGTTGGTGACGCGCGGGATGTCCGGGTGGATGACGGCGTGGAGTCCGCCGTGCACCTGGACGTCGAAGCCCGCGGCGGTGAACGTGTCGCCGTGGCCGACGGTGTGCACCCGGCCCGGGAACGCCGCCGAGAGCTGCTCGGCGACGGACCGCAGGGTCCAGATCTCGGCGGCCGGACTGGCCTCCAGCGCGGCCCGCAGCCGGGACTCGTCGAAGTGGTCGGGGTGCTCGTGGGTGACGAGCACCGCGTCCGCACCGGCCGTGGCGTCCTCCTCGCTGAACATGCCCGGGTCGATGACGAGGGTCCGTCCGTCCTTCTCAAGACGGACGCAGGCGTGCGACTTCTTCGTGAGCTTCATGGTTCCATCCTGCCTCGCGACGCCGGGCGGCTCCCGGGATGGCTCCCGGGAGGCGGTCACTCCTGCGGCGTGGTCTCCTCCCGCACCACCTGCTGCGCCACCCTGAAGGCGCTGCTCGCGGCGGGCAGGCCGCAGTAGACGGCCGCCTGGAGGAGCACCTCCCTGATCTCGGCGGGGGTGAGGCCGCTGCGCAGGGCGGCGCGGGTGTGGTCGGCGAGTTCCTCCAGGTGACCGCCCGCGACCAGGGCGGTGAGGGTGACAGCGCTGCGGGTGCGCCGGTCCAGTCCTGGCCGGTCCCATATCTCGCCCCAGGCGTACCGGGTCAGGAACTCCTCGAAGTCCGCGGAGAACTCGTCGGTCCGCGCCAGCGTCCGGTCCACGTGCGCGTCGCCGAGCACCTCGCGGCGCACCTTGATGCCGGTGTCGTACGGGTCGGGCCGCCCCGCCGGTCCCGCCGGGGCCACGGCGGCCGGGGCGATCTCGGCGATGGGCCCGGTCTGCTGCGGCTGCGCGAACTGCGGCGCCTGCGGGCCGGTCGGGCCCGGCTGGGCCGGTACGAGGACAGGCTGCCCGGGACCGGCGGCCGCCGGGACCGCGACCTGCCCGGTGGCGGAGTCGAACGCGGGCTGCCAGGCCGTGGAGAAGTGGTGGACCAGCAGGTCCGTGACGGCGGCGGGCTGTTCGACCGGAACGAGATGGGACGCGCCGGGTACGACGGCCAGCCGCGCGTCCGGAATCCCGGCGACCAGCGTGCGCGCCTCCGCGGGCCCGGTCACCTGGTCCTCGGACCCGACGAGCACCAGCGTCGGCACCCCGATCCCGGCGAGCTCGGACCGTACGTCGAACGCGGCCAGCGCCTCGCAGGCGGCGATGTAGCAGCCGGGGTCGGTGGTGCGCACCATCTGCACCGCCCACTCGGTGATCGCGGGCTGCGCGGCGGCGAACCCGGCGGTGAACCAGCGGTCGGGCGCGGCGCGCGCGATGGGGTCCAGGCCGTTGGTCCGCACGACCACCCCGCGCTGCCGGAACTCGTCGGCCGAGCCGAACCGCGGCGAGGCGGCGATCAGCACGAGCGAGGCGAGCCGCTCCGGGTGCCGCAGCGCCAACTCGATCCCGACCGCGCCGCCCAGCGCGCAGCCCGCGTACCCGAAGCGCTGCACCCCGAGCGCGTCCAGGGTGGCGAGCAGCCGGTCGACCAGATCCCCGACCGCGCCCGCCGGATACGCCGGCGCACCGCCGTGTCCCGGCAGATCGAACCGGAAGACCCGCCACTGCTCGGCCAACTCCGGCACCTGCCGGTCCCACATGTGCCATGTGGTACCCAGTGAGGGACCCAAGATCAGGACCGGAGCGTCTTCTGGCCCGTCAAAGCGGTATTGCAGGGTGTTCGGGGGTGTCTCACTCACGCCCCAGACCCTCTCACGTCTCACGACAGCCCCTATGAGCGGGGGCCTAGCTGTATCTGTTTGACCAGGTGGAAGACCTCCCGGGCCGCGTAGCCTTTGAGGCAACGGACGATTTCGCGCAGGGTCTTGCCTCCTTGATGCGGCGCTCGTAGTAGCCCTGAGTGCGCGGGTCGACCCACAGACGAGTGAATACGATGGGGTGGAGCGCGGCGTTGGCCTGACGGTCGCCCCCACGGTTGAGACGACGGAACTGCCCGGCGTCCCGAGGAACGCTCGACGGGACTGACCCCCTACAGCGCGGCGAAGGACGCCTCGATGTCCAGCCGTTCCGGATTGTCCCCCACCATGATCAGCAGAGCGACGGCTGTGTCCGGACCGATCCCCACCGCCTCGAGCAGCTGGGGCGCGTGACACTCCATGAGCCGGGCAGGTCCAGAAGTCGTGGGCCAACGCGATGACGATGATTCACCCCGCCTCCTGTATGGAGGTCCGCGCCCCACTCGACCAAGCCGTCATCGCCTCCGCCCTCACGGGCCGCGTGCCTCGGGTTTCTGTGGTGGAACACCTCACCCGCCAAGTTCATGGGTGACACCGGCTCGCTCGCCCTCGGTGGCGCCCTGGCGGGCCTGGCCATCTGCTCTCGCACCGAACTTCTGCTCGGTCTGAGGGGCGCCCTGTTCGCCCTGCTCACCCTGTCCGTTGTCATCCAGGTCAGCTCATTTCCTCGATGAGGACGGCTGTCGCGGAAATGGCCGCCGCTGTGCGGGAGTTCGCCGAGCAGTTCGGGCGGCATGACTTGGAGCCCACGCGGCGGACCGGTCACATCCTGGCCTCCAACAAGGGCAACAGTAGGCCCGCTTGCACATGGAGGTGCCTGGGTGCGTCCGATCGGTCCGTGCAAGCAACGTTCCGTCAGACAATGCGGGCCGGACGTCGTCGCACTTGCGGCTTGTGGACGTGTCACCCGAAGAGGCTCCCCGATCCGTGTCGCGGACCCCCCAGCAGGATCAACTGGTCCCGATCCTCGCGGCGAGTTCGACGACGACCATCTGTCCTTAAAGCGCCCTTACTTCGACCCTACTCCCAGGCGTATCGTCCTTCACTCGCGTTCATTCGAACGCACGTTTGACTCAGCTCGAGGAAGGATGCAGCCCTTCGTGTCTGTCTACCAGCGCTTATCGAGATCAGGCGTCCAAACGGGAATCGCCCTGGGGGCCTGCCTGCTGATGGTCTCCGCCGTGCCCGCGGCAGCCACCACCACCGCCCGTCCCGACCCCTACGCGGCGCCGTCTACGCGCCCGGCGGCCGGTCCGGAAGTCGCCTCTCCCGCAGCGGGTTCGCGTCCCGTATCCGGCAAGAACCCGTCCGCCGGTCCGCAGTTCAAGAAGAGCGGTGACACCTGGAAGGTCATCAGCCCCGATGTAGTACTGAAGAACACGGTCACCGACGCGGACGGCGACAAGTCCACGGTCACGTTCGAGGTCTACACGGCCAATGCGGACGGCACACCGAAGGCCCAGGTCAACATTGACGACTCCAACTCGTACGGAGTGGGAGTGTCCGGCTACGTCGCCTCGGGCGCGACCGCTCAGTTCAAGGTCGCCTACGGCAAGCTGAAGCCTGGCGTCAACTACCTCGTCCACACGTCTGCGTTCGACGGCAGCCTGTACGAGACGACCTGGTCGCCGTGGGCGAAGTTCCGCATCGACCCGTACGTGACGTTTCCCGCGCCGCAGCAGGCGGAATCGACGATCGACCAGGCCGAACAGAAGATCGTCGAGTTCACCCGGACCGATCCCGGCGGCTCCGCCACGTCATCCGCCCCGTTGTCGTCGCCCGCCCTGGGCGACTTCGACAAGAAGAACTGCTCCACGACAGACCAGCAGGACCGGCGCGTCTGCTTCACCATGACGAAGCCGGACAAGAGCAGGAAGAACGGCAGGCCCGAGCCCGGCAGGACCAAGGAGGCTCCCCAGAGCCTCAACCGCGCGGCCCTCGACCCGACCCCTGGCGGAAACGACGCGGTCGACCTGGTGGACTGGTGCACCGACGCCGCTGACGGCCTGGATTACATGAACCGCACCGAAGCCTGTCTGAAGGATCTCGGGGAGGGAGAACTGTGGTTCTTCGACTCCGACCCGGAAAAGCCGGCGATCGGACGCGCCACCTTCAAGTTCGAGCAGCGCATGAAGACCTACCGCAACAAGTCGGAGAGCGGCAGCGACTTCGGGGAATTCGACCAGCAGATCGTCATCATCCCCACCTACATCGACCCCGCTCTCGAGGGCGTCACGATGAAGTGGAACATCGATTCATCGTGTGCCGCCTGCGACGTCGCGCCCATCCAGTGGCTGGATGACGGCGCCAACCCGACCAGCGGCGCGCACTGGACCTACGATCCCACAGGCGGCTACTACGGCCGTTGGGGAACCGTGGTAACCCGGTGGACCGGCACCGGGAAGGAACAGATCGACCTTGGCTGGTCGATCACCGCGAGCGTGGACGCGAGCAACTCCCTGAAGGCCACCGCCGACTTCGGCAGCAGCGGTATCGACAGCGTGCGGGAACTCGCCCCGCGCTGCGACAACATTCTCGCCGTGCCGGCGCCCGGCTGCGTGCTGCCGTTCTTCAAGCCGACCTACACCGTGGACACCAACGCCTACCCGGCAGCCGGGGCCTACTACTGGCTGATGCAGGAGAAGATGCCCGACCATGCCGGATCGAAGAAGTGGGACTCGCTTCTTCACTACCTCGGCCCGGACACCACCGTCACCAACCCCACCACCGGCGGCCCGTGGACAAGCACCAACAGCCGTAACAAGATCTGCGGGAGCGGAACCACCAAGTTCATCCCGCACCCGGCTGACGCGTCGGTGGGATCGACCGACTGCGACGAGTACGCCATGGCGTCCACCCACGAGAGCGGCGGCTTCCCCGGCGGCGTCAACCAAGTGAGCGACGGCAGCAAGTGCGCTCAGCTCTTCACGGAGAAGATGGCCACCCCCGCCGCCACCTTCGGAATCCTCGCCGACACCCGGACTGCCACCAACGGCCCCGCCGGAACGGAGCGGTGCGGACGTGCTGGCATCAACTCAGGCCAGAACCAGGGCGCGTTCAGCGACCTGAACCCCGCGACCTGGCGCCTGCTCGACGGCGACGGTTTCTTCGTCTCCAACCCAGGATTCGAGCACTGCGCGAACGCCAACACCACCTGTAGCTGGCGCAGCCGGTTCTAGCCTCAGCCAGAAAACCCAGGAGGGCCGGATGCATGTCCGGCCCTCCTGGGCCGTTGCGGTCCTATCCGGTCCACGGCTCCCACAGGGCCGCCGCCTCCTCGCTGTCCGGCGGCCCCCATACCAGCGCTTCGCCTATCAGACCCGGCTTGTAGCCGGTGGCCAGCTTCGGGTACTCCAGCCTGTCCGCGACCTCTTCGAGAAGCATGGTCAGAGACGTGTCTTCTACCGTGCGTACAGCCGTGTCATCCCATCCGCCTGTCTCACCCGTCTCTGCGTCGACGAACCTGCCGAAACTCAGGTCTGTGACACTCCACGCGCAAAACGGCAGCCACGACGGCCTCCAGACCAGTGTCTCCGGATCGCGACGGGCCTGCCTGCGCTGGTTGTCCATGTGCCACTGATACGACCGCGCCACCGCATCAAGGTCCAGCAACGCCCACCCCTGATCAGGGATCACCCCGGCCGCCGGAACATCCCGGCTCCCTGCGCACAGGCGCCACAGCGCCCGCAGCTCCGTTGGGGCCCGCACGCCGATGGATTCCTCCAGGGCCGCAATCTCGTCCTCTGACGCGCCCGGCCTGAGCGCTGCATGTGTCGCGGGAGCATGGCGGCCAAGCCACGTCTCGATGCGCTGCCACGCCTCACCGATCTGCCGCGCCTGCATCACGTCCTGTCGCGGACTACTTCCCTCGGCGGCATCCTCAGGCATCGTCACGCCTTTCTCATTGCGGTTGGCAGGCAGGGCAGCGTGCTGGGGGGTCTTCCTACGCGGGACCTCGGGTGCTCTATACGGACGGCAGCCCCTACCACCGCATGAACGCCCCTCCGAGAGAAACGCGCCTGCGATCGTACAGGCTTGCCATAAGCGCGGTCTTACCCACCCACAGGCCGAGCACGGCCTGTTCGTCTCCCCAGCCCACCCCAGTCCTGCCCCCTGCTTGCGGTCAGCGACCTGGCCACCAGGCTCGCAACCTGCCGCTCGGCGCCCGAAGGCGACAGGTTCACGGATTCCTGAGGGCCCCGGGCAGTGAACTGGCTGGCCGCCTGACGTTGAGACGCAGATCGTCCAGCGGGTTGAGTCAGCAGGCGTTCGTACGGCATGCGCTTGGGAGGGTGTAGTGACGTGGCGGTCTTCTTCCATGTGAAGGCCATCGCGGTGGCGATCCCAATCCCCGCGACCACCGACACCTCACGCACCCGGCCCGAGCTCGGTGCGGTCTTCGACCCACTGTTTGAGGCCGGTGTTGAACACGGCGTACCCATCTTTGTTGGGTGTTCTGAGGAAGGGCCGAATCAGGGTGGGGCCTTGACCCTTGATCCTGGACACACGAGACACTGGATCCTGAGGATCTGAGAACGGACATCTCGTGGTCAAGAAGAACTATCCGCCGCCGTTCAAGGCGGACGCGGTCGCGCTGTACCAGTCGCGGCCCAGGCGACGATCCGGCAGGTCGTTGCCGATCTGGGAATCAACCCCGAGACCTTGCGGAACTGGGTCCAGGTAGCCGACATGAGCCGACCGCGGGGACGCCGGGCGGAGGTGCCGACCGAGCCGCCGACACCCTTGGAGGCAGAGAACGCCGCTGCGCAAGAAGGTCCGTGACCTGGAGGAGGAACGCGAGATTCTGCGGAAGGCGGCGAAGTATTTCGCCGGGGAGACGCGCTGGTGAACCGCTTCCAGTTCGTTGCCGACCACCGCCGCAGCTACGGCGTGAAGCGGCTGTGCACATCCTCAACATCGCCTGCTCCAGCTTCTACAACTGGCGTCGGACGGCCGCGGACAAAGCCGCCCGGCAGGCGGCCGGCGCTCGCCTCACCGCCCGGATACGGGCCGTTCACCGCGAGTCTGACGGCACCTACGGAGTCCCCAGGATCACCGCCGAACTCCGCGACGACGGCGAGCGCATCAACCACGAGCGGATCGCCCGGATGATGTGCAGCATCGACCGGCTCAGAATCGCGCAGGTTTGCATCCGGTGACCGCCGCTGTCATGGCAGGTGACCCCTTGTCTTCCCCACGAAGACCAGGGGCTATCGACCTTCCCGGTCTCTGCTCTCGGACGGAGGAGGGCCGGGGCAGGATGGAGAGGTGTCGTCGTCCCCGCCGACCTTCGTGCCTGCTTCCGCTGGCTGCCTTCTGAGCTTCACCTTGGGGATAGCCGTCTGAACATGACACGCAGTCAGGCGGGTTCGTCACACCGCCTCCCCCAACTTCGCCGACGGACTATTCTCACTGTGGCACAGGCACGTCGGGGGTCGGGGGGCGCATGAGGTTCGTCTTTGTCCATGGGACCGGTGTCCGCCGGGAACGGTTCGAGGAACTGTTCACGCTGGTCGAGGTCGGGCTGCTGAAGGAATTCCCGAAGGCCGAGGTCGAACGTTGCTACTGGGGAGCGGAGTTCGGTGCGGAACTCAGCGCGGGTGGCGCGTCAGTTCCCGGCATGAGGCCCACGCCAGAGCCGGAGGAGGATCCCGAGACCGCAGAGTGGCTGCTGCTCCTCGCCGATCCGCTGTGCGAGCTGAGGGTTCTGGCCGAACTCGGCACCGAGGCCGAAGACGACGGATTCGGGCTGCTGGGAACGCAGTCGCCCGGCGAGAACGTGGGCGATGCCCTGCGCGCCCTGCCCGCCGTCCTGGCACCGGACGACGAACTCGCCGGACTACTGCGGGAGACCGGTCTGGCCGGCGGCTACCGGAACGCCCTGTGGACGGTGGAGCGCTCCGACGAGTTCCACGCCGCGTGCCTCGTCGCCGAGGACGACGCGACCGCCGCCGAACTCAGGGTCCACGCGGGCCGGGCTCTGGTGGCCGTGATGCTCGCCGAGGCCCGCGACACCGCCCTGTGCACCGACGCGGAACGAGACCGGCTCGTCGACCTGCTGAGCGAGCGGCTAGGCGGGACTGCCCGCGGCGTGGTGACGCGCACGGCGGGCGTCCTGTCCCGACTGGCACAGCGCGTGGCCACCCAGTCCTTCCTGGATCGTAAGCGGGGTGAGGTCACCTCCGAGAAGGCATCCGAGATCGGTGACATCCTGCGCTACCAGGCACGCGGTGAGCATCTGCGCGCCCATCTGGAGCGGGTGATCGGCGACAGCCCGGAGCCTCCGGTCGTCATCGGCCACAGCCTCGGCGGCATCGCCCTCGTGGACACCCTCGCTCTGGCTGCCCGACGCCAACCTCCCTTGCCTGTGCGCCTGTTGGTGACGGTCGGCTCCCAGGCACCCTTCCTGCACGAACTCGGTGCGCTGGCCGGACTGGAGCCTGGTGACCGGCTGCCCTCCGACTTCCCTCAGTGGCTCAACATCTACGACCGTCGGGATGTCCTCTCCTACCTCGCCGAACCGGTCTTCCCGGGCGACGGCCGCGTTGTCGACCATGAGGTGCGCAGCGGAATGCCGTTCCCCGTCTCGCACAGCGCCTACTGGAAGCTCCCTCCGGTCTTCGAGCGGATCGCCGAGGCACTGCGGTGACGGACGGTTCCCCAGCCGCCGAGCCGCAGATCACACCGGAACGGACCTTCGCGCTCGTGGTGGGTGTCGAGTCCTACGAGATCGACACCCGGCTGAACCTCTCCGGCCCGGCCGGCGACGCCGTCCGCTTCGCCGACTGGCTCACCGGCACCGCTGGCGTGCCGAAGAGCAACGTACGTCTGCTGTTGTCGCCCCTGGCCGGCACCTGGGTCGAGGGGGAGGCCAAACCCGCGACACAGAAGAACGTCGAGGAAGCGCTCTTCACGGACCTCGCCCAGTGCGACGGTGACCTGCTGTGGATCTACTGGGCCGGACACGGCTTCCTGGACCGTCGCCACGATCTGCTGCTGCCGTACGCCGACGCCACGGCCGGTCTCTTCGCTCACCTCAATCTCAGCTCGGCTCTGCGCCGGTGGAAGTCCGACGAGATCGCTGGTGGCCGCTTCCGCCGTACCGTCACCGTGGGTGATGCCTGCCGGCTGGACATCGCACGCCTTAAAGGGAAGTTCCCCCAGGTGAACTACCCGGTGGGCGCCCCCACCAGGCGCATGCAGTTCACGCTCTACGCATCCCGGCCCGGTGAGACCGCGAAGAACACCGTCCGGGCGGGCCAGTTCACGGATACCCTCCTCAGACGTCTGGAGGGCCGAACGCTCGAACAGGCGACACTCGGCCTACCCGACATCGCCCGGGACGTGCAGGCCGACTTCACCGTGATGCGAGCGAACGGCACGGCCTGGCAGCATCCGCAGTTCGACATCGCCCTGGGCTGGGACGGTTCTTCTCTCCACGGGGACACCTGGGCGGACGGTGGTACGACGAGCAGGCCGACCGGTGGCCTCGTCCTCGACCAGGTCGCCTGGACGGAGCTGGGGCAACTGATATCCGAGAGCACGGAGTTGCCCCGTGACACCTATGCGGCGTACCGCTGGGCCTTCGAGGTGACGGGCTGCGTTCCGCCGATGGAGCACAAGTTGCCGTCGTCGGACTTGGTGGAGATCGTGCGTGATCTGGACGACCGGCAGGGCACCAGCCGTGCCGTTCCGCTCGCTCTGCCGTTCGTCAAGCACCTGGCATCCCGTGCCGCGCCCTCTCCCTGGGTCGTGGCGGCGAACGGATGGGTGGAGCGTACGCGTGAACGCCTCAGCGCGGACCCCGTCCCGGTGCCGCCCTCTCGTCCGGTCGAGTCCCCAGCGCTGCACGTGCGGTTGACCGAGGACGACGAGGACTCCTACCGACTGCAACTCTGGTCGTTCCAGGAGCGCTGGGACTACGTGGGCGACTTTCCGGACCCCATGGACCTGGAAGGCGTGCGGAAGGCGCTCACCCTTCACCTCCTGACGGAACCGGCGAAGCCGGCGCGGATCGAGTTCCACGTTCCGTTCGACCTGTTGGAGGTGCCGTTCGAGACCTGGACGGTGTCGCGCCCCGCGCGCAGAGGCCGCGGTGAGCGGGCCGTCCAGCTCGGCTGCCGCTACGAGGTAGTGCTGCGCTGCCCCGAGGAACGCGAGGATCTCGAACTCTGGCTGGCCAAGTGGCAGTGGTACGAGACACATGGCGGCCTGCATCCGGACGCCGTGCGGGACATCGCGGACTGCGATGTGTCCGGCGACCTGGCCGACAAGCTACAACTGAACGCGTCACCGGTCTGCGTGCTGGCCGAGGTGACCGAGGATCTGGTCATGGACGTCTTGGAAGCCGTGGTGGACGGCGGGATACCGATCGCCGTTTGGCGTCGCCCCTCCCCGGCACCCGGCGCGGCCATACGTACAGCGCTCGACGCCGACCCTCCGCACGCACTCGACGTGGCATCGCTGCCGACCGGACTCAGGCGAGCCCGGGTGGACCAACACCCGCTCGCGCTGCTCTACGACAACCCCGATCGGGTGCCCTTGAGGCGGTCGCTGTCCTCGTGAACCGTCGTCTAGTACTCCAGTCTGGTTTCGCGATCTTGCTGCGGACCCGGCTGGGAACGGGTACGGCCACCGCGTGATCATCGGTTGGTGTGTGGACAAACGAAGAT
>NZ_JBEYHH010000038.1:0-64774 GCF_040635175.1 Streptomyces sp. NPDC006997 | reverse complement strand
CTCACCCGTGCTGGAGCGGCCCGGGGTCAAGGGTGGCCCGAAGGGCCATCGCCGAAGGCGACGCGGAGCGACAGCGCAGCGCCCTTGAGGCCGGGACGCGGAAGCACGACCCTGGCAAAGAAGCGGGCGGCCCCCACGGCAACCAACCCAGCAGGCGCCAGTCTCAACGGCCCCGCTTCCTCAAGTCGCTCTTCAGGACCTTTCCGCTTGCGTTGCGTGGGAGGTCGGGGAGGGATTCGATCTCTCGCGGGATCATGTAGTTGCCCAACTCGCGTAGGCCTTGGCTATGTCCTTGACGCGGGCGGTGATCCGCAGGGGCGCTGTGGGTGGGGCGTGAGGCGGCGCTGGCGGCGCGGTTCGCGCAGGCGCCGCGGCTGCTCACGCTCGGGAACCTGCCGGGGGCGCGGCGGGCGGCGCTGTTCGCCGCCCGCCGCGCGGAGTTCCGTACCCGGTGATCAGACGGCCGCGGGGGCGAGTTCCTCGGCCTCGCAGTGGTCGATGTCGGCGACCTGCGACTCGGCACTGCCCAGGTCCACCCGCATGGTCACCGTCTCGTGGGCGGGGACGTCGATCTCCTGCTGCGGGGCGGCGATCACGGCGTACGTGGCGTCCTCGAAGTCCACCGTCACGGTGAACGTCCCCTCCGCAGCGTTGGGGTTGGTCACCTCGACGGTGGCGTACGGCTGGTCCGGTGTGGCGCAGGTGACCAGCTCCACGGTGGCCGCCTCCAGGGACGTACCGCTCTGACTGCTGCCGGAGCCTGATCCTGATCCTGATCCCGAACTGCCGCTGTAGTCGCCGTCGTAGTCGTAGTCGTAGTCGTCATCGTCGTCGTACTTGCCTACCGACGAAGTGTCGTGGTTCTGACTGGAGCTGCTGCATCCGCCGCCGTCCGAATCGCCGGAGCGGTGGCCGCGACCCGTCGAGAAGCCCGTCAGGGCCAGGACCACCAATGCCGACACCGCTGTGAGCTTGAGTGCGCTCCCCCGAATCTGCATGGCCCACACCCTAGCCAGTGATCTGTCACGGCCATGTCACCGCGTGGCGACCAGCCCGTACCCGGCGTACGGTCGGGGAGGACGGCCGCCGTTCGGGCCCCCTTCCGTACGCCGGTACGACGGCCGTCCCGCACGTCACCCGGCCGGTCAGCCGCGCGCCGTGCCGGTGCCCTTCTCCGCGTCCAGGGCGTACACGCAGCGGTCCTTGCTGGACGCGTACACGATGCCGTCCCGCACCACCGGGGAGCCGGTGATCTCGCCGCCGGTGGCGAGTTTCCAGCGGAGTCGGCCGTCGTCGGCCTTGAGGGTGTAGAGGAGGTGGTCGGTGGAGCCGAAGTGGATGCGGCCCTCGGCGACCGCCGGGGCGCCGACGATGTCGCCGCCCGCCTGGAAGCGCCACTTGGGCGTGCCGGTGACCGCGTCCAGCGTGTAGAGCCCGGTGCCGCTGCCGACGTGCACGTGGCCCGCGGCGACCAGCACCGGGTCGGTGGCGGCGCGGGCCTCGGTGGCGATGCGCCAGCGGTCGCGTCCGTCGGTGGCGTCGAGGGCGTAGACGGTGCCGAGGTAGTCGGCGAGGTAGACGCCGCCGCCGGTGACCGCGGGGCCGGGGACGAAGGTCGGCGGGCAGAGGAAGACCGCGGGGGCCTCGAAGTGCCAGCGGACGTGGCCGGTGGTGACGTCGGCGGCGATGACGCGGGTGCCCGCGCAGACGTAGACGTGGCCGTCCGGCGCGTGGGTGACCCGGACCGGCACCCCGCCGCAGGAGGCGGCGTCGCCGATCGGGTAGGACCAGCGCTCGTCGCCGGTGCGGGCGTCCAGGGCGCGCAGCCGGGCGTCCTGCCAGACGTAGACGGTGCCGTCGTGCAGGACGGGTCCGGCCTCCGCGGTCTCGAAGTCGGTCTGGCAGCCGCTGACCTCCCACAGCTTCTGCCCGCTGGACGCCTCCCACGCCTGGACGCCGCCGCCGCGGGTGCCGGTGACGACGGTGCCCCGCTCGGCCCGCAGGCAGTACACCCAGGCGTCCGTGGACAGCCGCCACAGGTCGGTGCCCTCGCGTGCGTCGAGGGCGTACAGCGTGGGCCCGTCGGAGGCGTGGACGCGGCCGTCCGCGACGGCCATCGACCAGGCGACGTCGCGGGTCTTGAAGCGGCGTCGGCCGGTCGCGACGTCCAGGGCGTGCACCTCGAAGGAGGTGACGTAGACGAGGTCGGCGGCGACGGCCGGGGTGCCCCAGACGTCGTTGGACATGCGGAACCGCCAGGGGCGCCAGCCGGTCGCCCCCGGGTCGGGAGCCGCCACGGGCGCGGGTGCCGTGCGGTCGGCGGCGCCGGGCAGGGCCGCGTCGGCGCCGTTGACGCCGGGGCGCGGCTTGGACCAGGACGCGGCGAGGCCCGCCTCGGGCGGGGGTGCCTGGAGGGCGGTGGCGCGGACGTCGGCGACGCGCGGGCCGGGGCCGATGGGCACGCGGGCCCCGGCCAGCCGGACCGGGCCGCCGTCGGGAGCGCCGGTCGGGGCGGGTACGGGCGCCGGGACGGGCGGGGCGGTGGGCGGTGGCGGGACGACCGGGTCGTGCGGGGGCGGCGGCGGGACGTGCGGTCGGCCACCGCCACCGCTGCGGCCACCGGGGTACGGTCCGCCGCCCCCGTGACCGCCCCCGTGACCGCCGCCGTGGGCGGGCTTGGGCGCGGGGAGCCGTCCGCCGCGGCGGGACTCGATCAGGGCGACGGCCCTGCCCGGCAGCCACGCCGACGCCGTACCGCTGTCGTCGGAGCCGGAGCCGAAGAGGTGGGGGGCGAGCTGGGCCTGGAGGTCGGCGGGGGTGGGGCGGGCCCCGGCGTCCATCTGCATACAGGACTCGATCAGCGGGCGCAGCTCGTCCGGGAGGCCCTCCAGGTCGGGGCCCTCGCGCAGCAGCATGAAGACCGTCTCGACCGGGTTGGCCCCGTGGAAGGGCGGGTGGCCGGTGGCGGCGAAGACGAGGGTGGAGCCGAGGGAGAAGACGTCGGAGGCGCCGGTCACGCTGCGCGAGTCCTTGGCCTGCTCCGGGGACATGTAGGCGGGGGTGCCGACGGCGACGTTCGTCATGGTCAGCCGGGTGTTGGAGACCCCGGAGGCGATACCGAAGTCGATCACCCGGGGACCGTCCTCGACGACGAGGACGTTGGACGGCTTGAGGTCGCGGTGGACCAGTCCGGCGCCGTGGATCGACTGGAGCGCCTCGGCGACGCCCGCGGCCAGCCAGCGCACCGCCTGGGCGGGCAGCGGTCCGCAGTCGTTCACTATCTCTTCCAGGGAGGGCGCGGGGACGTACGCGGTGGCCAGCCAGGGCACCGCGGCGCGCGGGTCGGCGTCGACGACGGCCGCCGTGTAGAAGCCGGAGACCGCGCGGGCCGCCTCCACCTCGCGGGTGAAGCGGACCCGGAAGAGCTGGTCCTCCGCCAGTTCGGTGCGGACCGTCTTGATCGCCACGCGGCGTCCGGACGCCGAGCGCGCCAGATAGACCAGCCCCATGCCCCCGGCTCCCAGCCGCCCCAGCACCTCGAACGGCCCGATCCGCCGCGGGTCGTGCTGCGTCAGCTGATCCACCACTTGCCTGCCACCTCCCCGTACGAGCCGCCCTGTGCAGCGTCTCACCACCGCACCGCCCTGGCGGCACGCACCCCGATTCTTCCTGGCCGGGGCGCAGGTTGCGAACCCGGTGACGAATCGGGATGTCTCACCCAGACAGCACCATAGGGTGGCAGCTCAGCGCTCCAGGACCGCGAACGACGCCCCCTGGTCGTCACTCGCCACGCCCACGGTCCCATACGAGGTGACGAAGGGATCAGCCTGCACCCGCCCGCCCAGCCGGACCACCTCCGCCAGCGCCGCCGCGCAGTCCGCCACCCGGAAGTGGACGAGGAAGTGCGGCGGCATCTGGGCGGGGAAGACGTCGGCCAGGGGGGCGCGCCCGAAGTCGGGCTCGGCGCCGGGCCCGAACAGGGCGTCGTGGAAGAGGTCGCCGTAGAAGGTGTTGGCGGCGTCGGTGTCGCGGGCGTACAGCTCGGCCCACGCGAAGGTGCCGGGTTCGTGCCGGCGGCCGAAGCCGGTGTGGGTGCCGGACTGCCAGAGGCCGAAGACGGCGTCCTCGGGGTCGGTGACGAGGGCGGCGGTGCCCAGGTCGCCGAGCGGCATCGGATGCGCGACGATCTGGCCGCCCGCGGCGTGGACGCGCCGGGTCAGGGCGTCGGCGTCGGGGGTGGCGAAGTACACCGTCCAGACGGTGGGCAGCCGTCCGTCCGTCTTCTGGGCGAGCGCGGCCACCGGCTCCCCCTCGGCGTACGCCCACACCGTGCCGCCGTACGACTCCTCGAAGGACCACCCGAAGAGCCCACCGTAGAACCGCTTGCCCGCCTCCACGTCGGCGAGCTGCGCGTCCAGCCAGCAGGGGACGCCCTCGGGGTACGTCTCTTCGGCGGCAGATGCCCTGTTTTCGGCCATGTCGTCAACGTAACGGCCCGGCGCGCACCCCGCCCACCAGGGAACACCGCCCGTCGGACCCGGCACACCCCATTTGCACTCGGCCGAATAGCGCTCAGATCACCCCTCGGTAAGCTGACGGCATGACAGGACAAGTGCGTACCGTCGACGGCCGCGTGGCCGGTCGGCGTGGGCAGGCGACGCGGCAGAAGCTGCTGGACTGCCTCAGCGAGATGCTCAGCTCCTCTCCGTACCGCGACGTCAAAGTCATCGACGTCGCCCGCAGGGCGGGGACTTCGCCCGCGACCTTCTACCAGTACTTCCCGGACGTCGAGGGCGCCGTCTTGGAGGTCGCCGAGCAGATGGCCACCGAGGGCGCCGGTCTGACCGAGGTCCTCCAGGGGCGGTCCTGGGTCGGCAAGGCGGGGTGGCAGACCGCGCAGGAACTGGTCGACGCGTTCCTGGAGTTCTGGCGGAGGAACGACGCCATCCTGCGCGTCGTGGACCTCGGTGCCGCCGAGGGCGACAAGCGGTTCTACAAGCTCCGGATGAAGATCCTCAACTCCGTGAACAGCTCCCTCGCGGACGCGGTCGCCGAACTGCAGTCCAAGGGACGGGTCGACAAGGACGTGAACCCGGCCGCGATCGCCGGTTCGCTGGTCGCGATGCTCGCGGCCGTGGCCTCGCACCAGAAGGGCTTCACGTCCTGGGGTGTGAAGCAGGCGGAACTGAAGCCCAATCTTGCGTTGCTGGTGTACTTGGGGGTCACCGGGAAGAAGCCGACGAGGTAGCCCGACGTACCGGACGCCCCGACGCTCCTGGCGCTCCTGGCGCTCCTGACCCGAAGAGTCCTGTCCTGTACCGCAGGCGGTGGCCCACCCTGACGTGGGCCACCGCCTGCGGTGCGTCATGCCCCCGTACGTCACTTTCCTGGTACGACGGCCAGGAGCCGGATCTCACGCTCCACCCGCTCCCGGTACGCGGCGTACGCGGCCAGAACGGTGTCGGACACCCGCTGGGCGAGCCGCAGGGCGCGCGCCTCTCATGTGACCTCGCCGAAGAACCTCACCCGTCCAGCCGCACGACCTGGGAGCGCGGCGACACCAGCCCCGGCCGGGGGTGGCCTCGGGGACGGGACGGGTGGCTGGTTCCGCTCGTCGGGAACGGTGGCGCCGTGCGCTGGGTGAGGGGACGGAAACAGGCGTGGGGTCGGTGGGCGTTCTGTTCCCGGCGCCGCGTTCCTCGCGTTGTGTCCCCGCCGTATGCACGGAGCACGGTCCGAGGACGCCCGGCACCGTGCGTGATGCCCGCCCTCCCCGTAACCTCCCCCACGCTCCGTCTTCCAGCGCATCACCGACCGAAGGAGACCGCAGTGGCCCTGACGCGCGAAGAACGCGAGGAGTTTTTAGCCCAGCCGCATATCGCGGCACTCTCCGTCTACGCGGGGCCGGACCGCGCCCCGCTCACCGTCCCCATCTGGTACAAGTACACGCCCGGCGGCGACATCTGGTTCATGACCGGCCGCAAGTCCCGCAAGAACCAGCTCATCAGCGAGTCGGGCCGGATCACCCTCATGGTGGACCGGCTGACGCCTTCCGTGCGCTACGTGTCCGTCGAGGGCCCCATCACCGACAGCTACACCGGTTACGCGGAACACGTCCGGGAGATGGCCAGCCGCTACATGGCCGCCGAGAAGGTCGAGGCGTACGTCGAGTACACCTCGACCGCGAAGGAACACGCCGACACGATCGTCCACCACATGCGCCCGGAGCGCTGGGTGGGCTCGGACCTCGGCACCTTCTGAGTTCGGCCGGGGCCTGACAATCGGGGCATGACTACCGATCCCACGGGTGCGACGGATCTGGCGGCGCTGTTGAGGTCCCTGCGCGTCTGGGACCCCGAGATCACCGAGCTGCCCCCCTTCGACCCGGCGACCGCGCCCGCCGACCCCCTCGCCCTCTTCACGGCGTGGTTCGCGGACGCGGTGACGGCGGGGCAGCCCGAGCCGCACACCCTGTCCCTGGCCACCTCGGACGCCTCGGGGCTCCCGGACGTACGGACGGTGATGCTGCACGGCGCCGACCGGGAGGGCTGGTCCTTCGCGACCCACGCCACCAGCGCCAAGGGCCGCCAGCTCACCGACCGCCCGTACGCCGCGCTCGGCTTCTACTGGCCGGTCCTGGGCCGCCAGGTGCGGGTACGGGGCCCGGTCACGTCCGCCCCGGCCGCGGAGAGCGCCGCCGACCTGCACGCCCGCTCCACCGGCGCGCTGGCGGCGGCGCTCACCGGCCACCAGAGCGAGGTCCTGACGTCGTACGACGACCTGGAGCGCGCCTCGCGGGCCGCCTGGGAACGGGCCCGGCGGGAGCCGGACGCGCCCGTCCCGACCTGGACGCTGTACCGGGTGCGCGCCGACGCGGTGGAGTTCTTCCAGGGCGACGGGGAGCGGCGGCACGTGCGGGTGCGGTACCGCAGGGGGGAAGGGGGTGCGGACTGGGTTCGTGAGCTGTTGTGGCCGTGAGGTCAGAGGGCCGGGGGCGGGTCCGTGGCCAGGCGGGCGTGCAGGTGGACGTCGCGGAAGGCGTCCCGGTCCCGCGCCTCCCACATCGCGCCGCGCAGGGTCCCCTCGTACGGGAAACCACACCGCTCGGCGATCCGGCAGGAGGCGTCGTGGCCCACGGCGTGGCCCAGTTCCAGGCGGTGCAGGCCGAGGTCGGTCAGGACCCAGCGGGCGGCGAGGGCGAGGGCGCGGGTGGCGACGCGGTGGCCTCGGGCCTCGGGGAGGGTCCAGTAGCCGACCCGGGCGA
Organism: Streptomyces sp. NPDC006997; assembly: GCF_040635175.1. Taxonomy (NCBI): domain Bacteria; kingdom Bacillati; phylum Actinomycetota; class Actinomycetes; order Kitasatosporales; family Streptomycetaceae; genus Streptomyces; species Streptomyces sp. NPDC006997. Next base: position 57,510 of record NZ_JBEYHH010000038.1, on the reverse strand, counting down.
CGCGCAGGGCGTGGTTGATCTCGTTGACGCCGATGTGGCCCAGGGTCGTCCCCGTCACCGCGTCCGTGATCCGGAAGGACACGCCGGTGCCGTCCGTCTCGTGCTCCGCCTTGGCGCGCAGGGAGGCGCGGGCGGAGTCGAGGTCGGTGATGGGGAGCGCGGGGGTGTTCCAGCGCTGGAAAGCGGGGTCGGTCAGCCCGCGCAGCCAGTCCGCCACGTCGGCGTCGGAGTCCGCGTCCCAGCGGCACAGGCGCAGTCCGTGACCGTGCGGTTCGGGGTGGGGGTCGCGGGGGCGGGTAGGGGTGACTATGCGGTGGGCCATCCGGCCATTGAAACGCGTCGGCGCCCCGACTTCACGTGGGTCAGGTGCGGTTGCGGTCTGCGGCGTGCGGTCTACGGCGTGCGGTCAACGGCGTGCGGTCTACGGCGTGGGACAGAGGACGGGGATTCCCTCCCGGGAGGTGACGGTGAGGTCCGTCCCGGCCCGCGGGTCCGCCGGTACGCAGTCCACGACCTCCGTCGCCAACCGCGGGCCCTCCGCGAGGTCGACCACGGCGGCGGGTACGGGGTGCGCGCCGGGAAGGGGAAGGACGGCAGGTCGTTGCGGTGGATGACGGACCACGCCCAGAGCTGTCGGAGCGTCAGATGAGTGGGCCCAAGCCCTCAGGTCGTGCGAGGGGACGCATGACGGTGCGCGTCCGCACACGACCCACACACCCGTGATCGATCCGCAACCAATTCCGGTCTTGACCGAGACCCAACAACACGGCACGGTATTACGCTCGCGCTCATGGCCCACTCCTCCACTCCCCACCCCGCAGACCGGCCCGTGTACGTCATAGGCGGCGGGCCGGGCGGACTCTCCGCCGCCTACGCGCTGCGCGCCCGGGGCATACGCGCGGTCGTCCTGGAGAAGGCCGACCGCGTCGGCGCGTCCTGGCGCGGCCACTACGACCGGCTGCACCTGCACACCACCCGGCGGCTGTCCGCCCTGCCGGGGCTGCCGATACCGCGCCGCTTCGGCCGCTGGGTCTCCCGCGACAACGTGGTCCGCTACCTGGAGAAGTACGCCGAGCACCACGAGCTGGAGATCGTCACCGGTGTCGAGGTGTCCCGCGTCGACCGGGCGCCCGACGGCACCGGCTGGCTGCTGCACGCCACCGGGGGCCGGGAGCTGACCGGTGGCGCGGTGGTCGTGGCCACCGGCTTCAACCACACGCCCCGCGTCCCCGACTGGCCCGGCCGCGACAGCTACACCGGCGACCTCACGCACGCCGCCCACTACCGCGACGCCGAGCCGTACGCGGGCCGTGACGTGCTGGTCGTCGGGGTCGGCAACACCGGCGCGGAGATCGCCGTCGACCTGGTCGAGGGCGGGGCGTCCCGGGTACGGCTGGCCGTCCGCACCACCCCGCACATCGTCCGCCGGTCCACCGCCGGGTGGGCCGCCCAGTACACCGCCGTCCTCATCCGGCGCCTCCCCGTCCGCCTGGTCGACCGGCTGGCCCGGCCGGTGGCCCGGCTGAGCGTGCCCGACCTCTCGGCGCACGGGCTGCCCCGCCCCGACACCGGCCTCTACAGCCGGGTCCGCGAGGGCGCGATCCCGGTGCAGGACGTCGGCCTCGTGGACGCGGTGCGGGCCGGGCGGGTCGAGGTGGTGGCCGCCGTGGAGGGGTTCGAGGACGGCAAGGTCGTCCTCGCCGACGGCGACCGGGTCGCCCCTGATGCCGTCATCGCGGCCACCGGTTACGTCCGCGGCCTGGAGGACCTCGTCGGCCACCTCGGCGTCCTCGACACCCGCGGCCGCCCGGTCGCGCACGGCGCCCGCACCCCCGACGGCGCCCCCGGCCTGTACTTCACCGGCTTCACCAACCCGATCAGCGGCATGTTCCGGGAGATGGCGATCGACGCGGAGAAGATCGCCAAGTCCGTGACGCGGAGGCTGGGCGGGAAGGTGTCGCGGGTGGTGGGGTGACGGTCACGTGGCGGACGATCAGGTGGAAGACGGTCGGCTGGGTGACCGTCAGCTGGGTGACGGTCAGCTGGGTGACGGTGGCCTGAGTGGCAGTGGGCTGACCGATGCTCGGATCAACCCACAGCACCCTCACCACCGACTCCCGCCGGGCCCGCACCCTCGCGTGCGGTGAACGACGACGGCGGACGCCCGGGAGGGCCTCACGGCCTTCGCGGAACGCCGCGGTCCTCGCGTCGAAGGGCGCTGAGCGTCAGTCCCGCTTCAGGATGCGCAAGTCCCCGGCGTCCGGGTCTCCACAGACGGGCCGTCGCCGCTCTTCCGCCGGGGCCGGTTCACGCGGCCACCGGTGTGGGGGTCCGGCGCCGGATCACCAGGGACAGCAGGGCCGCCGCCGCGCACAGCGCGCCCGAGGCGTACCAGACCACGTCGTACGCCCCGAAGACGTCCCGCGCGACCCCGCCCAGCCACGCCACCAGCGCGGCGCCGACCTGGTGGGAGGCGAGGACCCAGCCGAAGACGATCGCGGAGTCGTCGCCGTAGTGCTCGCGGCACAGGGCCATCGTCGGCGGGACGGTGGCGACCCAGTCGAGGCCGTAGAAGACGATGAAGAACACCATCGGCGGGTGCACGCTCGGCGCGAGCAGGATCGGCAGGAAGAGCAGGGAGACGCCGCGCAGGGCGTAGTACGTGGCCAGCAGGCGGCGCGCGTCGAAGCGGTCCGTGAACCAGCCGGAGGCCACCGTGCCGACCACGTCGAAGATCCCGACGACGGCGAGCAGCGACGCCGCGGCCGTGATCGGCATCCCGTGGTCGTGCGCCGCGGGCACGAAGTGGGTCTGGATCAGCCCGTTGGTGGAGGCGCCGCAGATCGCGAAGGTGCCCGCGAGCAGCCAGAAGGGCCCGGTGCGGGCCGCCGACAGCAGTACCGTCACGGCGCGGCGCGCGGCGCCCGGCACGGGTTCCGGCTTGGGGACGAACTCGGTGGCGCCGTACGGCCGCAGCCCCACGTCCGCCGGGTGGTCGCGCAGCAGCAGCCAGACGAAGGGGACGACGGCGAGGGCCGCGAGCGACACCGTGACGGCGGCGGGCCGCCAGTCGTGGGTCTCGACGATCCAGGACAGCAGCGGCAGGAAGACCAGCTGTCCGGAGGCGGACGCGGCGGTGAGGATGCCGGTGACCAGGCCGCGCCGTGCGGTGAACCAGCGGTTGGTGACGGTCGCGGCGAACGCGAGCGCCATGGAGCCGCTGCCGAGGCCGACGAGCAGGCCCCAGCAGAGCATCAGCTGCCACGCCGACGTCATCCACACGGTGGCGCCGGAGCCGACCGCGATCACCGTCAGCGCGACGGCGACCACGCGCCGGATGCCGAAACGGTCCATCAGCGCGGCGGCGAACGGCGCGGTGAGCCCGTAGAGCGCGAGGTTGACGGAGACGGCCGCGCCGATCGTGCCGCGCGACCAGCCGAACTCCTGGTGCAGCGGGTCGATGAGGAGTCCGGGCAGGGAGCGGAAGGCGGCGGCGCCGATGATCGTCACGAAGGTGACGGCGGCGGCGAACCACGCCCAGTGGACGCGGGGGGTCTTCGGCCTGGCACCGTCCTGGTCGGGCGTGACGGCCGCATCGGTTGTCTGGGTCACGTCATACAGCTTCCGTCCCGTGCCTCCTCCCATCGAGTGGCCCGAAGGACAGCATTCGTTAGGATCGGGCCATGGATACGGTCGACCAGACCCCCGCGGGCGCCCCGCACCGCGTCGTCGTCCTCGCCCTCGACGGCCTGCTCCCCTTCGAACTGGGCATCCCGCACCGCATCTTCGGCCGCCCCCGCGACGCCTCGGGGCGCCCCCTGTACGAGGTCGTCACCTGCTCGGTCCGCCCGCCCGGCCCCGTCGCCACGGACGCCGACTTCGCGATCCACGTCGCCCACGGGCCGGAAGCACTCGCCACCGCGGACACGGTGATCGTCCCGGCGTCGTACGAGCTCGGGCCGGTCTACGACGACGGCGTGCCCACCCCCGAACTCGCCGCCGCCCTCGCCCGCGTCCGCCCCGGCACCCGCATGGCCTCCATCTGTACCGGCGTGTACGTCCTCGCCGTCGCCGGTTACCTGGACGGCCGCCCCGCGACCACGCACTGGGCCGACGCCGACCGCTTCCAGCGGATGTTCCCGAAGGTGCGGGTCGACCCGGACGTGCTGTTCATCGACGACGGCGACGTGCTCACCTCGGCGGGCGTCGCCGCCGGGATCGACCTGTGCCTGCACATGGTGCGCCGCGACCACGGCGCCGCCGTCGCCAACGACGTGGCCCGCCGTACCGTCGTACCGCCGCACCGCGACGGCGGGCAGGCCCAGTACATCGAGCGGCCGGTGCCCGACCCGCAGTCCGCGACCACGACGAGCGCCCGCGCGTGGGCGCTCGGCCGCCTCGGCGAACCGATCCAGCTGCGGGACATGGCCGCGCGGGAGTCGATGTCGGTCCGGACGTTCACCCGCCGCTTCCGCGAGGAGACCGGCGTCAGCCCCGGCCAGTGGCTCACCCAGCAGCGCGTGGAGCGGGCCCGCCACCTGCTGGAGTCGACCGGCCTGTCCGTGGACCAGGTGGCCCGCGAGGCGGGCTTCGGCACCGCCCAGTCGATGCGCCAGCACCTCCAGGCGGCCCTCGGCGTCACCCCCACGGCCTACCGGCGCACCTTCCGCGCGGGTACCGACCCTGCCGGCTCCGCCCACCCCGCCCGCCCCGGCGGCGTCAGAACGTGACCACCGCGCGGCCCCCCGTCCCGCGCGGGCGTCCGTCGCCGCCTTCTCGCTGTCCGCGACCGGGTACGTCCGGGTCACCAGCTCAGGGATGCCGCAGGGGCGGAACCGGAACCTGGAGGAGTTGTCCACAGCCCGTGGAGGAACCGGGAGCCCCGCGTTCCCGCTGTCGGCGACGCCCGGACCGTTCGCCGGCGGGACGGGGACGCCGGTGGCGCCGGTCGCCGTCCTCCAGGGCGTGTTGCCCGGCGTCGGGCGGCAGGCGGGACTTTCGCATCACACCCTGGGCGGGTTGGTCCGGTTGGCGGCGCGGTTCCGTCCGCCCTGCGGAGGACTCGCGCGCCGCCATCCGACTCGGCGTGGTCGCCCTGTCGTTCCCCGTGCCCTGAGGGGACCGACGCCGACACAACGACCCACACTCGTCGAGGGCTCTCGTCGCCCGAGTCCTCGTCGTCCCCTCACGGCGAATCGCTGCCCACAAGCGTGATCAAACGGACACGCCACGTCAACACCCGTTCGGAGTTTTGTTACTTATGCCCTATTTGCAGCGCACGCGCACAGAAGCACACCCGGGCGCACATCGCTACACCGCCTCGTACGCCAGCCCTTCGTACCCCTGGCGTGCCGGGAGCGTGCCACCCGCGCACGCCACCGAGCGCCCGTCGGCGCGTGAACAGCGGTCGAGTTCGCACCAGATGCGCTTGCCGACCCCCTCGGGAGACCAGCCCCAGCGATCGGCGAGACCGTCGACGAGGGCGAGCCCCCGGCCGCCGGTCGCCTCGCCGTCGACCCAGCGCGGCACCGGAGCGCGCGTGCTGAAGTCCGCGACCTCCAGCCGGACCGTCGCGGACTCGGCGACCTCCTCGGGCAGGCACAGCCGCAGCACGGCCGGACAGCCGGTGTGCACCACGGCGTTGGTGACCAGTTCGGAGACGAGCAGGATCAGGTTCTCGGCGAGCGGATCATCGACCTCTATGCCCGACCCGGCGAGCCGCGACCGGGCCCACCTCCGGGCGCGCCCCACTTCAGCGGGGTCGGGCCGGATCTCCAGTTGCACTTGAAGCACCTGCACCGCTCACACCATCCGAACCGATGGACACCGAGGCTCACGCCTCACGAGGGCCACGATCGTAGCCATTTTCCGCATGGCCAGAACAACGGCCAGAGCAAGGGTCACGGAATGTGAATCCCTCGCGGGACAGCATGGTTGACGCACCGTCACGCCAACAAGCGCTTCGGGCATATTCCAGCGCGAAGGATTACCCGTGCGCGATACTGTGCGACGCCCGCTCCGGGGAGTCGAACAGCCGGGGACACAGGGCCCTCCTGGTCACCACCGGCACGCCAGGTGCCCGGAACCACTCGCATCCCACCCAAGGTACCGGAGCCGGACCCCGACTCCGGGACGTGACGAGTCACGCCGGGAACACGCGCCGATATCAACGCTCCGTAATATCGGCGTGCCACAATCCGCGACATTCGTGGGCCGCTTATCGGGAGAACCCGGAATGCCCGTACAGCCCGGAGGACATCTCCGCCAAGGTGATCGAGGAACTGCCGCACCGGCATCCCGGCGTCGGCGACGTGGCGGTGATCGGGCTGCCGACGCCGAGCGCGGGGAGCGGGTGTGCGCGGTGGCCGGACAGCCGCCGGGGGCCGCCCCGCCGACCCTGGCGGCGGTGACGGCGCACCTGCGCACGGAAGGGCTGTCCGCGCACAAGCCGCCGGAACGGCTGGAAGTCGTCGACGCCCCGCCGCGCAACGAGACGCTGCGGAAGGTGCTCAAGTACCGGCTGCGCGAGCGCTACGCGGGCACGCGCGACCGTACGGTCACTCAGGAACCGTGAAGTACCGGGTGAAAGCGGGCACGACCTCCGCCTCCCCCACCTTGCCGTCCCCGTCGGCGTCGAGGGCCGCCGCCACCTGCCGCGCGCCGTCCTCGGGCACGCCCAGCGCGGTCAGCGCGCGCGTGACGTCCGCCACGGTCGCCGCGCCGTCGCCGTCCGCGTCGGCGACGTCGAGGGCGGCGTGCAGGAAGGGGCGGGCGATCTCGGCGAACCGTTCGGGGTTGTCCCGCAGCCGCTTGACGGCGCCGCCGACGAACTCGTCCCGGGTGATGCGCTGGTCGCCGTCCCGGTCCGCTATCCCGGCCATGCCCTGCCAGAACGCCTCGGCGCCGCCGTACAGCGCCTGCCCCTGGTCGGAGCGGGCCGCCGTGCCGAACTCCGCGAGCAGCGCCTTGGCCGCGCCGCTGAAGTCCTCCCGGTCGATGGAGCCGTTGCCGTTCTGGTCGAAGATCGCGAAACGGGCCGCGATCCTGCGCTCGTACTCGCTGCTGGCCATGTCTCTCCGAGCCGCCTTACGTCGTCGCATGTCAGGTGGGGTGCGTCTGGCACGGAGCGTACGACGGCAGGGGCGGCCACGGCGGTGAAAACCACGGTTGTGCCAGGACTGGGGGAACTTCGGGACAACCGTGTGGCACACACGGGCGCGCTCAGGCCGAGAGCGGACGGGCCTCCTCCGTCAGGGCCGAGTCGAGGTCGGCGTGCACGTCGAACAGCCTGCGCACCCCCAGGGCGCCCAGCACCCGGTTGACGTGGCTGCCGTCGACCGCGCCCTGCGCGGGGAGTATGAGCCGCAGCCGTCCCTGACAGGACCGCAGCAGGCGGCGGGCCGCGATGAGCACGCCGACGCCGCTGGAATCGCAGAAGAACACCTCGGACAGATCGAGGACGAGACTGTGGCGGCCCTCGGCCACCGCGTCGTGCACCCGCTGCCGCAGCACCGGCGACGTCACCAGGTCCAGCTCGCCCGACACATGCAGCACGGCCCACCGGCCCTGCTCGTCGCCGGTCACATTGAACGCCACCACCACGCCCTTCACTCGTCGGACCGTCCGGCCACGGAACCGGAGGCAGCTCCTGCGCTTCCTGCCTGCGCGGCTGCCCAGCGGCCGTTCCCTGAAACACAGCGCGGAAAACGGGTACCGATCGGTAAAGGCTTGTTCCCGTCGGCTTCGGAAGAACCCGAAAGGGGCGGCAAAGGTCCCCTATCACCAACAGACCGCCGGGGGGCGCGCTTTGCCACAAAGGGGCGTGCGTTGTCAGACATGCCGACTACATTCGAAAGGAGACCGGCCGCAGGCTGGAGCAGCGAACAGCGAGCCGCAGGAAGCACGAAGCGGCACGGAGCACGGGGCAGTAGGCACGGGGAGGGGCAGCATGGCGCACCGGGACGCACCGCCCCGCTGGGACCGCAAGATGCGGCAGCGGCTCGCCCGCGGCGAGGCAGCCGCCCTCGGCGAGCTGTACGACCGCTTCGCCTCACTGGTGCACGGCCTCGCCCACCGCGTCCTCGGCGACGAGCACGCCGCCGACCGCGTCACCCGCGAGGTCTTCGCGCACGTCTGGGAACACCCCGACGCCTACGACCCCAAGCAGGGCCCCCTGCGCTCCTGGGTCGCCGCCCTGACCCACCAGCTCGCCGTCCAGCGGCTGCGCGCCACCGAGACCGCCGCGCTGGCCGACGGCGACGGCCCCGCGACCTCGGAGGAGCTGGAGCACAAGGTCCGGCACGCCTCCGTGGCCGCCCGCGCCGACTACATCGTCCAGTCCATGCCCGCCCCGCTGCGCACCGCCCTGGACCTCGCCTACTTCCAGCGCCGCGACTACCGCCAGACCGCCGCCGACCTCGGCGTCACCGAGGACGAGGCCCGCCGCCGCCTCCGCCTCGGCCTGCAACTGCTGTCCACGGCCCACGACGTCGGAACCCCCGGCACGCCGCCGGGACCGCACGGGTACGGGGGTGCGGTGTGACGGAGGCCAACCGGTTCGGGGCGTACGACGGGGACGGGAACAGGGACGGGAACAGGAACGAGGACGGCCACGGAGACTTCGGCGACGAACCCAAGGACGAGGAGCAGGAGCGGGAGGAGGGAAGGGGCCCGCGCGGCCAGCGGGGCCGTACGAAGGGACCCGGCGGGCCCGGCGGCGACGGCGGCGACGGCGGCGACGGCGGCGACGGCGGCACGGACCGCGCCTCCGGCGACGACGACCGGCCGCCACCGCGCGTGCCCTTCCCCCGCGCCTCCGTCGAGGACACCGGACGGCCCCTGCCCGCCCTCGCCGACCCGCCCGCCGAGCCGGAGGCGGCCCCCGCCCCGCTCGTCCTGCCGCACCGCGTGCTGAAGTCGCTGCTGGGCGCGTGGGCGCTGGCCGCCTGCTCGGCGGAGGAGACGGCCGCCGTCGAGGAGCACCTCGGCGACTGCGGCAACTGCGCCGAGGAGGCGCTGCGACTGCGCGGGGCCGTCGGCCTGCTGCACCCCTCCGAGAGCCTCGACCTGGACCCGGCGTTGCGCACCCGCGTCCTCCAGTCCTGCCTCGACCGGCGGCCACCGCGCATCCCGGTGCCCGGCTGGGCCATGCCGTACGACGCCGAGACCGCGCGTCTGGACGCCCTGCTCCAGGACTTCGGGGACGCCGAGTGGCACGCGCCGGTCCGGCTGCGCTGGTTCGCCGGCCGGGCGGGCACCAGCCACCGCACCACCGTCGCGGGGGTCATCGCGCACCTGCTGGCCGTGGACGGGCTGATCGCGGTCGCCCTCGGGCTCGACGACCCGCTCGGCGACCTCGCCGCCGACCCGCCGACGCCCACCGGGCGCACCGACGCCTACTGGCGCGCGGCGCACTTCCCGCCCACCCGGTCGGTGCGGGCGCCCTGGCGGGAGCAGAGCCACGACGTCGTACGGACGGTCGCCTTCACGGGAGGCGGCGGGACGGGCGGGAGCGGCTCGGGCGGGCTGGGGGTGTCGTACGGCGCCTTCGAGCTGCCGCTGCGGGACGCCATGATCGACCGGGCGTTCGAGTGCTGGGTGCACGCGGAGGACATCGCGGATGCGGTGGACTACCCGTACGCCCCGCCGTCGCCGCGTCACCTGCACCAGATGATCGACCTCGCGGCCCGGCTGCTCCCGGACGCGCTCGCCGCGCGGCGCCGGGCCGGGCTGGCCGTCACCGGGACCGCCCCGCGCCTCGTCGCCGCGGGGGAACCCGGGCGCAGCCTGCGGCTGGAGATCGAGGGGTCCGGCGGCGGCGAGTGGCTGATCCCGCTGGACTCCCCGGCGGCGGTGGGCTCGGCCGAGCACGAGGTGGCGCACGTCGCCCTCGACGGGGTGGAGTTCTGCCGCCTGGCCGCGGGCCACGTGCCCCCGGAGGAGGCGGTGGCCGGTCAGCTCGGCGACCGGTCCGCGATCAGGGAGGTGCTGTTCGCCGCGGCGGCGCTGAGCAGGATGTGACCCGCCAGCCGCGTTCCGAACCTCACGGGGCGATGCACCTAGGCGAACACCACGGTCCGTCGCCCGTTCAGCAGGATGCGGCGCTCGGCGTGCCACTTCACCGCGCGGGCGAGTGCCTGGCACTCCACGTCACGGCCGATCGCGACCAGCTGCTCCGGTGTCACGTCGTGGCCGACCCGCTCGACCTCCTGCTCGATGATGGGGCCCTCGTCGAGGTCGGCGGTGACGTAGTGGGCGGTGGCGCCGATCAGCTTCACGCCCCGCGCGTGCGCCTGGTGATACGGCTTCGCACCCTTGAAGCTCGGCAGGAAGGAGTGGTGGATGTTGATGATCCGCCCGCTGAGCTGCTTGCACAGGTCGTCGGAGAGGACCTGCATGTAGCGCGCGAGCACGACCAGCTCCACGTCCTCCTCACGGACGATCTCCAGCAGCCGCGCCTCCGCCTCCGCCTTGGTGTCCCTGGTGACCGGGACGTGGTGGAACGGGATGCCGTAGGAGCCCACCAGCTCGGCGAAGTCGGTGTGGTTGGACACCACCGCCGCGATCTCCACCGGCAGCGCGCCGATCCGGGCCCGGAACAGCAGGTCGTTCAGGCAGTGCCCGAACCTGCTGACCATCAGCACGACCCGCATCCGGTCCTCGGCCCGGTGGATCTGCCAGTCCATGTGGAAGGAGTCGCCGATCGCCGCGAAGCTGGCCCGCAGCTTGTCCACGGTCACCGGCGCCTCCGCCGAGAAGTGGACCCGCATGAAGAACAGTCCCGTGTCGTGGTCGCCGAACTGCTGGCTGTCCTCGATGTTGCAGCCGGTCATGAACAGATAGCTGGAGACGGCGTGCACGATGCCCTGCTTGTCGGGGCAGGACAGGATGAGGACGTACTGGTCGGCCGGGGCCTCGGCGGGGGCGGACTGCGCGTTCATGCGGCCCAGGGTCCCATACCGGCCCCGCCGCCGGGCAGCCGTCCCGCTACGCGGACCGGGTCAGGATCCGCAGCACCTCAAGGGTGCGCGGCGGGGTGTCGGGGTCCTCGCCGTCGCTCGTCGCCATCCGTACGTGCGCGTCCCGCGCGGCGCGTACCGCGTCCGGCCAGCCCTGGTGCTCGACGTAGGAGGTGACCGGGGCGTCCGGGCCGACCTGGTGCATGATCCGCAGCACCCGCAGCACGGCGGTGTCGACGAGGGCGGCCTCCTGCGAGTCGCGGAAGATCGTGCCGACGTACTTCTCGGCGGACCAGTGGTCGAGCCAGGTGTCCTCGACCAGCCGGTACACGGCGTCGGTGACGTCGCCGTAGCCGTCGACCCCGGCCAGCCAGACGTCCCGCTGGAACGCCGGGTCGGAGAGCATGTGCAGCGCGGAGCGCACATTGCTGCGCCAGCGCCACCACGGCATGTCGTTGAGTGGCATACCGCCCATGGTGGTGGAGCGACGGCCGCGACGGGAAGTGTTCTCCGTACCTTGCACGGTCATCGATCGTACGTTCTTCGTCTCACGGGTCCCACCAGCCCCCGCAATTCACCTCGGCGTCACCGGTCGTTGACCAACGGTCACTCCCGGGTTGGCCGTGTGGGGGAATCGTGCGGAGGCATGACCGGCAGGCCAAGCACCCGCAGCACATTCCGACCCACCTTCCGCCCCACTCCCCGCAAGCCCGTCAGAACGGCCGTACGCGGCGTGGGCGCGCTGGTGGCGTGCGCGTCGCTCGCCGTCGGCTGCGGGGTCGTCCCCGGGGTCACGGGGGGCTCCGGGGACGACGCGATCACCGTCATGACCTGGGCCCCGACGGACACCGGCGCGACCAACAAGCCGGGGATGCCCGCCCTCGCGCAGGCCTACGCCCGCTGGGTCAACAGCCAGGGCGGCATCAACGGCCGCGAGCTGAAGGTCCTGCTCTGCAACGACCACAACGACAGCCTGGGCGCCGCGAAGTGCGCGCGCCGCGCCGTCGACGAGGACGTCGTCGCCGTCCTCGGCTCCTACAGCCAGCACGCCGACTCCTTCTTCCCCGTCCTCGAAGGCGCCAGGATCCCCTACATCGGCGGCTACGGCATCACGAACGCCGAGCTGACCAGCCCGCTGTCCTACCCGGTCAACGGCGGCCAGCCGGTGCTGCTCGCCGGTCTCGGGGAGGCGCTGGCCCCGAACTGCGGGCCGGTCGCGCTGGTACGGCCCGACACCATCGCCGGTGACGAGCTGCCCGCGATGCTGAACTCCGGCCTGGAGGCGAAGGGGCACGAGCCCGTCGAGGACGTACGGGCCGTGGAGGACGCCACCGAGTACTCCGAGCAGTCCCAGCAGGCGCTCAGGGAGGCGACCGGCACCGACGACGAGCAGGCGACCGGTACCGAGGTCACCGACGGAAGCGCGGGCGCCGCGGGCGCCGGGGACGCCGGAGACGCCGGAGACGCCGGAGACGCCGACGCCGACGCCGAGAAGGGGTGCGTGGTGCCCGCGCTCGGCGACCGCACCAGCACCTTCATGGACTCCTTCCGGCGCGCCCGCACCGACTTCCCCGAGGTGCGCACCGGGACCGTGCTCGGCAGCGCCGACCAGACCATCGTCGACGCCTCCGGCGGCGGGTCGGGGCCGTACGAGGGCGCGTACGTCACCAGCTGGTACCCGGTGGCCAGCGACAGGCGGTGGGACGACATGAAGGAGGTGATCAGCGAGCAGGCGTTCGCCGACAACCGCATCGACCCCGCGGACGCCGGAGTGCAGACCACCTGGATCGCGTACACCGTCTTCCGGGCCGCGGTCGCCGACCTGGGCGACGGGGAGGTGTCCGCCGACACGGTACGGCGGAAGCTGGACAACGGGTTCCGGACCGACACGGGCGGGCTGACGCCGCCGCTGCGCTGGAAGTTCCAGGACCGGCTGGCCTCCGTCGGCTTCCCCCGGCTCGTCAACGCGGACGTCACCCTCCAGGTCGTCCGCGACGGACGGCTGGTGGCGGCCCGCAAGGGCTTCACCGACGTGACGGAGATCCTTCAGGGCGCCGACGTCAACTGACGGCGACGGCGCCCGTCCCGGCGGTCACAGCTGGGTCGGCTGCCGCTCGGTGAGGCCGTACGGCTTCGCGATGGAGTTCCACAGCCCGGCGGCCTTGGTCTTCTGCGCGCTGGCGATACCGCTCTGGCGGTTGCCCGCGGCCGTCTGGCCGGTGCCGCTCGCCTGGCCCTTGCGACAGAGCTTCTTGTTGCCCGCGACCTGGTCGGCCCACGCCGCGTAGTGGTTGTCCGCCGACGCGGACGCCTGCCACGCCTTGGTGAGGGCGGTGGTCAGCTCGGCGTGGTTCGGCAGCTTGTCGACGGCGAGCGCGGACAGGCTGGTGACCAGGCCGTCGCGCTGCCGCGCGGCCTCGCGGAGCGACTTGGCCGCCCCGGCGAGGTTGGTGCAGGACTTCACCTCGCCCACGGCCTTGATCACCGCGGCCCGGCTGTTGCCGCTGTCGGCCAGCAGCTTGTCCAGTTCCTCGGCCTGCTGCCGGGCCGGGTCGACGGTCGGGGACGGCGACGCGGAGGTCTCCTCCGTCGCGGGCGCCGTCGCGGAGACGGTCTTGGAGCCGTCGGTCTGCTCGTCCCCGTCGCCGCCGCCGAGCAGCGCGCCCGCGCCGACCCCGACGACCGCGATGGCGATCCCCACGGCGGCGAACATCGGCACCTTCGACCCGGTACGGCCGCCCCGGCCGCCCCCGTCGTCGTCGCGCAGGGCACGCCGTCCACGGCCGCCGCCCGGCGGGTCGTACGCGGGCTGCGCGGAGTAGTGCCCGGGCTGGGCGGGGTAGTGCGCGGGGGGCTCCTCGAAGACGGGCAGCTGCTGGGTGGCGTCGGCGGGCGCGCCACCGCCCGGGTCGCTGCGGAACAGCCCCTCGAACTCGGCGGGGGGCTGCCGGTCCTCGCCCTGGTGGCCGTAGGGCGCGCCCCCAGCCACCGGGGGTATGTACTGCGTGGCCTCGGCGTCGGGGCCCGCGGGGGCGTTCCCCGGGTGCTGGGCGCGGCCCAGGTACTGCGTCGTCTCCGCCGGAGGCCGCGGGGCGGCGTGGTGACCGCCGTACGGCTGGGGTGCCGGGTGGGGCTGGCCGGTGCCGTGCTGCTGGGCCGGGGGCATCTCCGGGGGCAGCGCGCCCGGGGCCACCGGGGGTATGTACTGCGTCGCGCCCTCGTCGGCGGGCTGCGGGCCGCCGTGTGAGGGGACCGGCGGCAGGTACTGGGTGGCGCCCTCGTCGGCGGGGGCGGCGGGCTGGACCGGGGGCAGGTACCGCGTCGCCTGGTCGGGCTGCCCGTACGACGGGGCGGGCGCCGCCTCCGGGGGGAGCGGGCCCGGCGCGCCCTGGGGCTGCCCGCCCCACTGCTGTTCGGCGGGCGGCGCGCCCCAGCCGTCCGCCTGGGCCTGGGGCTGCGCGGGGGGCTGGGCCGGGGGCTGGTACTGGTCGCCCCCGTCGGGTCCCCAGGGCTGTCCCCAGGTCTGTCCCGCGGGCGGGGCGGGGTGCCGCGGGCCGCCGGGCCCTGTCGTCGTACCCGGCAGCAGCGGTTCGCCACCGTCGGAGGGCAGCACGATGCCTTCGTGCGCGGGTCGCGCCGAGGGCTCCTCGCCCTGTCCACTCTGCGTCACCGGGACTCCTACGAATGGGGGACCTTCGGAATCGTCGGCTCACGCTACCGGGTCTCCCAAGTCCCATGCCACGCAGGACAGAACCGGGGCCTCCTTCCCTGTGACCGCCGTTACAAACCCGGCCGCCGTCTCAACTGCCCCTTGAGCGGCGGTCGACCCTCACGCCGCCGCCTGCAACTCCAGCCGCGCCCCGAACTCCCGCACCACGGGCTCCTCACGGAACGGCTCCAGCCGCTGCTGGAAGTCCTCCAGGTACTCGGCGCCCCGGTTGGAGCGCAGGGTCTCCAGGAGTTCCACCGCCTTCAGTCCCGTGTGGCAGGCCTGCTCGATCTCCCGCTGCTGGACCTGCGCGGTGGCCAGCAGGACGTAGCCGATAGCCCGTCGACGGGCGCGGCCCTCGGGGTGCCCGGCCAGGGACTCCTGCGCGTACCGCGCCGCGGAGGCGGCGTGTCCGAGGTCACGGTGGCAGTGCGCCAGTTCGTCGGCGAGGTACGCCTCGTCGAAGTGCGCGATCCACGCGGGGTCGTCCCCGGAGGCGTCGGCGGCCTGCTCCATCGCGCTCACCGCCCGCCCGGTCGACGCCTGCGCGGCCCGCGCGTCGCCGAGGACGGCGTGCCCGCGGGCCTCCGCGGCGTGGAACATGGCCTCCGCGCGCGGGGTGACCCGGCCGCGTGCCCCCTCCTGCGCCGCCCGCGCGAGCTGCGCGATCTCGCGCGGGTTGCCCAGCTGGGCCGCGAGGTGGCTCATGGACGCCGCCAGCACATAGCCGCCGTAGCCGCGGTCCCCGGCGGCCTGCGCGAGGCGCAGCGCCTGGATGTAGTAGCGCTGGGCCAGCCCCGGCTGGCCGGTGTCGACGGCCATGTACCCGGCCAGCTCGGTCAGCCGGGCGACCGCGGCGAACAGGTCCCGCCCGACGGACTCCCGGTAGGAGCCCGCGAGCAGGCCCGAGACGACGCTGTTGAGGTAGTGCACGACGACGGGCCGCACGTGCCCGCTGCCGTACTGGTGGTCCAGGTCGACCAGCGCCTGGGTCATCGCGCGGACGGCCGCCACGTCGGACGGTCCGACGCGCGGGCCCGCCGAGCGGGACACCTGGGAGTCCGGCGCGGAGATCAGCCAGTCCCGGCTGGGTTCGACCAGCGCGGACGCGGCGACGGAGGAGCCGGACAGGAAGTCCCGGCGCCCCACGTCGCTGCGCCACAGCTCGCAGACCTGCTCGATGGCTCCCAGTACCGTCGGCGAGAACTGGAGGCCGACGCCGGACGCGAGGTTCTTGCCGTTGGCCATGCCGATCTCGTCGATCGTGACCGTACGGCCGAGTTTGCGGCCGAGCGCCTCCGCGATGATCGCCGGGGCCCGACCGCGCGGCTGCTGACCGCGCAGCCAACGGGCCACGGACGTTTTGTCGTACCGCAGGTCGAGTCCGTGCTCGGCGCCGCACATGTTGACCCTGCGGGCCAGTCCGGCGTTCGAGCAACCGGCTTCCTGGATGAGCGCCTGCAACCGTTCGTTCGGCTGCCGCGCGACAAGCGGCCTTGCGGCCATGGCGTAACCCCCTGTGGCTGCGGTGCCTGCCCGCGCACCGAGTTGACGTGTCTTCCGGGCCGGGGCCCGTCGTGGGCACCGGCCAGCGCCGGGCACCGAAGGATTCCGGCCGTGAAGATCAATGCCCAGTGGACATACCGAAAATGCGAGGCTTGCGAGGATTGCCGGGAGACCGTCCGATCCGCCCCCTCACCCAACGGCCCGTGTCGTCCCCCCACCTGGTTACCCAGCCGTCGCCGCGGATCCTCCCGCGCGCCCCCGGACATGCACCCGTGCGCCCCGAACAGGGCGCCGGTGCTCTCCCCCCGCGCGCGGCCCGGCCGTAACCCGGGGTGGGTGCGGGAGTTGTGTTGGTCGTGGAAGAGACGATCCCGGCCACCGATGCCGTCCAGATTCCGAAGCAGCGCGGGGAATCGCTGCTGGAGACCGCAGTTCGCTACGCCGAGGACCGCCACTGGGACGTGTTCCCCGGCACCTGGCTGGAAGCGGTCGACGGTGGGCAGCTCTGCTGCTGTGGCGACGCCGCGTGTGAGGCGCCCGGGGCGCACCCCGTGCGCCCGGACTGGGCGACGCAGGCGACGGGCAGCGCGACCGCCGTACGGCGGCTGTGGCAGCGGCAGCCGAACGCGTCGATCCTGCTGCCGACGGGGCGCACCTTCGACGCCGTCTCGGTGCCGGAGACGGCCGGGTTCCTGGCGCTGGCCCGGATGGAGCGGATGGGGCTGCGGCTGGGGCCGGTGACTCTGGCGCCGGACGGGCGGATGCGGTTCTTCGTGCTGCCGGGCGCGGCGGCGAAGGTGCCGGAGCTGGTGCGGAAGCTGGGCTGGGCGCCCGCCTCGCTGGATCTGGTGGCGTGCGGGGACGGGGCGTACGTGGCCGCGCCGCCCACCCGGTTCGGGTCGCGGGGGGCGGTGCAGTGGGCCTGCCGGCCTACCGCGGTGAACCGGTGGCTGCCGGACGTGGAGGAGTTGATCTCGCCGTTGGCGTACGCGTGTGGGCGGGACCGGTAGCGCCTTCTCGTCTGCCCGGCGGGGCTTTCGTGGGCGGCCGGCGGGACCGCCGTGGTCGAGCGCGCGGCTCCCCGCGCCCCTTCGCGGCGTGGTCCGCACCGTAAAGTTCGGGCATGACCGGATCAGGTGTGGTGGCCGTGCGGGTGCGGGGGCTGTGGAAGCGGTTCGGGGAGCAGGTCGCCGTCGGGGGCATCGATCTCGATCTGCCCGCGGGGCGGTTCATCGGGCTGGTCGGGCCCAACGGGGCGGGGAAGACCACGACGCTGTCGATGGTGACGGGGCTGCTGCGACCCGATCAGGGGACCGTCGAGGTGGTCGGGCACGACGTGTGGCGGGACCCGGTGGAGGTCAAGGCGCGCATCGGGGTGCTGCCGGAGGGGCTGCGGCTGTTCGAGCGGCTGTCGGGCCGCGAACTGCTCGCCTACACCGGCCGCTTGCGGGGGCTGCCCGGCGCCGAGGTCGACAAGCGGGCCGCGCAGCTGCTCGACGTCCTCGACCTGGCCGGGGCCCAGCACAAGCTCGTCGTCGACTACTCCACCGGGATGCGCAAGAAGATCGGCCTCGCCGCCGCGCTGCTGCACAACCCCGAGGTGCTCTTCCTGGACGAGCCGTTCGAGGGCGTCGACCCCGTCTCCGCACAGACCATCCGGGGCGTCCTGGAGCGGTACACCGCCTCCGGCGCCACCGTCGTGTTCTCCTCCCACGTGATGGAGCTGGTGGAGTCGCTGTGCGACTGGGTGGCCGTGCTGGCCGCCGGGCGGATCCGTGCCACCGGCACGCTCGTCGAGGTGCGCGGGGACGCCGCCACCCTCCAGGAGGCGTTCCTCCAACTCGTCGGCGCGGGCGGCCGGGACACCGCCTCCCACCTCGACTGGCTGGGCGGCGGGACCCGATGACGAACGCCACCGCCACCCTCGTACGGCTGAAGCTGGCGCTGTTGCGCAACGGGCTGCGGCAGTCCGCCGGGCGGCGGGCCGCGTACATCGCGTCCGGGGTGTTCGCGCTGCTCGTCGCCGTGGGGCAGTTGCTCGGTCTGGTGCTGCTGCGCGGCGAGGCGCACGCCGACTCCGTCGTCATCCTGCTGATCGCGCTGCTGGCGCTCGGCTGGGCGGTGATGCCGCTGTTCTTCCCCGGCGGCGACGAGACCCTCGACCCGACCCGGCTGGTGATGCTGCCGCTGCGGCCCAGGCCGCTGGTGCGGGCGCTGCTCGCGGCCTCCCTGGTCGGCATCGGGCCACTGTTCACGCTCTGCCTGATCGTCGGTTCGGTGGTCGCGGTGGCGCACGGCGCGGCCGGGTACGTCACCGCCGTCGTCGCCGTGCCGCTGGCGCTGCTGGTGTGCGTGGCGCTCGCGCGGGCCGTCGCCGCGGCCAACGTGCGGCTGCTGACCAGCCGCAGGGGGCGGGATCTGGCGGTGCTGAGCGGGCTGGTCATCGCGGTCGGCGCGCAGTTCGTCAACTTCGGGGTGCAGCGGGTGGGCTCGGCCGGACTCGGGCAGCTCGACCCGTTCGCCGACGTGGTGCGCTGGGTGCCGCCCGCGTCCGCGATCGACGCGGTCGACTCGATGGGCCAGGGCGCGTACGCGACCGGGCTGCTGCAACTGGCGCTGAGCGGCGCCGCTGTGGTGCTGCTCATCCTCCTCTGGTCGGAGCATCTGACCCGGCTGATGACCTCGCCGGACGGGTCCACCCTCCAGGCCGCGGGCGACGGCGCCGCGCGGGAGCGCGCCGGGGTGGGCGGGCTCGCGCGGCTGCTGCCCGGCGGGCGCACCGGCACCGCCATGGAGCGCAGCCTGCGCTATGTGTGGCGCGACCCGAAGACCAAGGCGGCCTGGGTGACCTCGCTGGCGATCGGGCTGATCGTGCCGGTGTTCAACGCGCTGCAGGGCACCGGGTCCATCTACTTCGCGTGCTTCGCCGCGGGGATGCTCGGCATCCAGATGTACAACCAGTTCGGTCAGGACACCTCCGCCTTCTGGATGGTCGCGATGACCATCTCCTCCCCGCGGGACGCCTACGCCGAGCTACGCGCGCGTGCCCTGGCCCTGCTGGTGGTCACGCTGCCGTACGCGACCCTCGTCACCGTCCTGACGACGGCCATGCTCGGCGACTGGGCCCGGCTGCCGGAGGTGCTGGGGCTGTCCTTCGCGCTGCTCGGCGCGATGCTGGCGACCGGGGCGTGGGCGTCGGCGCGCTTCCCGTATTCCATCCCGCAGGACGGCCACAAGAACGTCGCCCCCGGGCAGGCGGGCATCGCCTGGCTCGCGGTGTTCGGCGGGATGCTCGCGGCGGCCCTGCTGTGCGCGCCGGTCATCGCCGCGGCGATCTGGCTGCACACCAGCGCGGGCGGCGACGACTGGACGTGGCTGCTGCTGCCCGGCGGCGCGGCGTACGGGGCGGCGGTCGCCCTCGCGGGGCTGCGGCTCGCCGCGCCGCGGACGGCCGCGCGGCTGCCGGAGATACTCGCGGCCGTCAGCAGGGGATGACGGCGACTGCGGCCTGGTGCGGTGAACTCGCCCCCTTGCGGCACCGACTTGACGCGTACAGGCCGTACCAACGCACGTCCACCGACCTCCTGACGGTCACCGGGACATGAGGTGGCGGACCCGGGCGGGTGATCTAGCGTTCCGCTCATGACAAGACAGCGGGAGCGGCGCACGGGTTCACCGAGGTCGAGCGGTACGTGCTGCCCGGCGAGAGCGCCGAGTGGGTCGATCTGCGACGGCCCGCTGACGGCCGCTGACAGGCGGTGACTGACGAAGTCCGAAACGTTTCCACTGTGCAACGATTCCGGGCGAGGTTTGCGGGAACCATATGTGCGCTGCATCACGTTCAAGTTGAATGACTGCGAACGAGCCACCCGACGCGCCGTAGCGAGTGCGCAGCCGGCAGGGGGTCCAAGGGGGTCCAGGTGAGTGCTTCCCGGCGTAGTGGGACCACCGACGAGCTGGGGCCGGACGAGCCCGAGCGCGACGGCGCCGATCTCCTTGCCGCGTTGTTGGACGGCATGGACGCGGCACTGTGCGCGTTCGACGCCGACGGCGTGGTCACCCACTGGAACCGCGAGGCGGAGCGGATCCTCGGCTGGAGCGCCGCCGAGGCCGTGGGGCGGCGGGGCCTGACCGGCTGGGCGGCGCGCAGCGCCGACGCCGAGGAGGTCGAGACGCGGCTGATGTCCGCGATGCACGCGCCCGGCCGCCAGGTGCACGAGTTCGCCCTCGTCACCAAGGACGGCGGCCGGGTCCTGGTGCGCACCCAGTCGGCGGCCGTGCGCGGCCCGGACGGCAAGCCCGCGGGCGTGTACTGCGCGTTCAGCGAGGTGCACGCGCAGATCGACCTGGAGCGGTCCATCGCGCTGAGCGAGGCCCTGTTCGAGGACGCCAGCTGGGGCGTCGTCCTCGTCGACGCCGACCTGCGGCCCGCCGTCGTCAACGCGCACGCGGCCCGCGCGCTCGGCACCGGCCGTACGGCGGTGCTGGGGCGGCCCCTCGGGGAGCTGCTGGCGCAGGGTGTCGAGGAGCTGGAGAGCGCGCTCACGCACGTGCTGGCGGAGGGCGCGCCGCCCGCGCCCGCGGAGATCTGGGTGAGCGTGCGCGCCCCGGAGGGCGCGAAGCGGCGCTGCTGGCGCTGCGGGTTCGTGCGGCTGGCGTCGCCGCTCGCGGAGGAGCCCGTGCCGCTCGGCGTGGGCTGGCTGTTCCAGGACGTCACCGAGGCCAAGCAGGGCGAGCAGGAGGCCTCCCTGCTGCGGTTCCGCACCAACCAGCTGCACCGGGCCGCGCGGGCCGCCGCCGAGTGCGAGGACCCCGCGGAGGCGGCCACCGTCCACCTGGACTTCGCGCTCGCCGGGTTCGCCGACCACGCGCTGCTCGACAAGGTCGCGGGCGGCCCGCTCACCGACGCCGGGGCGGCGGGCCCGGTGCGGCTGGTGCGGTTCGCCGCCACCCCGTCCGGCGCCCCCGGACCGACGTTCCCGGCCGCGGAGGCCGGGCTGCCCGTGCGGTACGGCGACGGCCACCCCGCCCTCCAGTGCGTGGCACGCTCCGGGACCGTGCGCGCCGGGGTCGGCACCGTCCCCACCGAGCAGGCACGCGCGTGGGCGACGGCCCGGCAGTGGCCGCGGGACACCGTGCACGCGCTGTGCGCGGTGCTGCGCAGCCGGGGCCGCACCCTCGGCGTCGTGACGTTCCTGCGCGGGAGCGGGCGCACCCAGTTCGAACGCTCCGACATCGCCTACGCCGAGGACGTCGCCGTACGCGTCGCGGCGGCCCTGGACCTGGCGACGGAGGCGAGACGCGAGCGGGACTAGAACAACTGGGGCGGCCCTGGAGCCGGTCGTCCACCGGCCGACGGATCACTGCCGGTAGAAGATCCGGTCCCCGTACCGCTCGAAGACGTGGCTGTTCCAGTCGAGGCCGCCGTCCACGTTGCCGGAGCGCAGCAGGGGCGGTTCGACGCCACGGGCGGCGAGGGTGGCGGCCGTCTCGGCCATGACGGCCTGCAGGAGCGCCGCGGTGACGACGGTGGAGGCGGGCGCGAAGGGGGCGGGGACGGTGTCGAGGGTGAGTTCGGCGTCCCCGACGGCGATCTTCGAGTCCAGGACGATGTCGCAGTGGTCCTTCAGGAAGGTGCCGGAGACGTGCCGCGACGCCGTCCCGGTGGCGTACGCCACGGACGTCACGCCGATCACCCGCACGCCCAGGGCGCGGGCGTGCACCGCCATCTCGACGGGCAGCGCGTTGCGGCCGGACAGCGAGATGATCACCAGGGTGTCGCCCGCGCGCAGCGGCGAGCTGTCCAGGACGGCGCTCGCGAACCCGTCGACGCGTTCCAGGGCGGAGCCGAGCGTCGCGGGCATCACGTCGACGCCGACGACGCCGGGCGCGGCGAGCAGGTTCATCAGGGCGAGGCCGCCCGCCCGGTACACGACGTCCTGCGCGGGGAGCGAGGAGTGCCCGGCGCCGAACGCGAACAGCCGCCCGCCCGCGGTGACCGTGTCGGCGAGCAGCTCGGCCGCGGCGGCGATCGCCCCGGCCTCCTCGTCGCGGACGCGGTGCAGCAGGCCGATCGCGGCGTCGAAGAACTGGTCGGCGGGGGTGCTGTCGCCCATGCGGTGCCCCTTCACGGTGGATGTGTCGCGGATCACCGTGCGGTCTGGACCAGTGCCGTGTCAATACGGCGGGCCCGCCCCTGGTGCGGGTGGGCCGCGGGCGCGCCACGGGGCCGTGGGGGCGGGCGGGACAGGCCGCGCGACCCCCGCGTTTCGCCGGCACGGCACGGTTGTCAGCGGTATGCGTCAGAATTGGAGCCAGGGCCAGCGCACGCGCCGCAGGGCCGTCCAGCCTTCGGCACATCTCATCGAGGGGCACGTATGTCCGGACTGATCGACACCACGGAGATGTATCTCCGCACCATCCTCGAACTGGAAGAGGAAGGCGTGGTCCCCATGCGCGCCCGGATCGCCGAGCGGCTCGACCAGAGCGGGCCGACGGTCAGCCAGACGGTGGCGCGGATGGAGCGCGACGGTCTGGTCTCCGTGGCTGCCGACCGGCATCTGGAGCTGACCGACGAGGGCCGTCGGCTGGCCACCCGCGTGATGCGCAAGCACCGCCTAGCGGAGTGCCTGCTGGTCGACGTGATCGGCCTGGAGTGGGAGCAGGTGCACGCGGAGGCCTGCCGCTGGGAGCACGTGATGAGCGAGGCCGTGGAGCGCCGCGTCCTCGAACTGCTGCGCCACCCCACCGAGTCGCCGTACGGCAACCCGATCCCGGGCCTGGAGGAGCTGGGCGAGAAGGACGGCGCCGACCCGTTCCTCGACGAGGGCATGGTGTCGCTGGCCGACCTCGACCCGGGTCCGGAGGGCAAGACGGTCGTGGTGCGCCGGATCGGCGAGCCGATCCAGACGGACGCCCAGCTGATGTACACGCTGCGCCGCGCGGGCGTGCAGCCCGGCTCGGTGGTCAGCGTGACGGAGTCGGCGGGCGGGGTGCTGGTGGGCTCCAGCGGCGAGGCGGCCGAACTGGACGCGGACGTCGCCTCGCACGTGTTCGTGGCCAAGCGCTGACGGGACGGCTGTGACAGGACGGCCGTGACGGAGACGGAACGGCTGTGACAGGACGGCTGTGACAGGACGGCCGTGACGGAGACGAGACGGCTGTGACGGAACGGCTGTGACGGAGACGGGACGACTCTGACGGAGCGGCTCTGACGGGACAGCCCGGGCGGGACAAGACCGGCCCCCGCAACCGACGCGCCAGACCCCGCGCCGACCTCCCTGCCGGCCCCATCTACCGCATCCGATAAGGGATTTGGCGTTCCGGAGCGCAGCGCTTCGGCGGCTGGCGTGTCAGGCTGTCGCGTGGGGCCCGTGGCCGGGCATATGACAGACAAGGGGGTGGGCGGATGGGCCGCAGACGAGCGGAGGGCCCCGGCGCCAGGTGGCGCCGGGGCCTGTCCTCCCCTGTTCTGACCCGGAGCCCCGAGCTCTCAGGGTCATTCCCCTCGGACCGGTTTCCCCGAGCGGTCCGCCTCCCGCTGAAGATCTCCCCTCGGCGGCGTGGATCAATCCTTGAGCGGCGTCACTCAAACGAGGGGTGTCGCCCACCGACGGCCCAATCTCGAATAGCCGTTCGATAACCTGCGGGGCAGCGCACACGACAGCGGTCCGAGCGGAGCTTGGGGGTGCCAGAACCAATGGTCCGGCGCATCGACGTGACCGGGGCGACGGGCGTACGCCTCGCGGCCTGGGAGTTCGGCGACCCGCCGAAGCCCGACCCGCACAGCGACCCCGACCGCCACTCCCCCGGAGTGCTCTTACTCCACGGGCTGATGGGCCGTGCCTCGCACTGGGCGTCCACCGCCCGCTGGCTCTCCGCCCGGCACCGCGCCGTAGCCCTCGACCAACGCGGGCACGGCCAGAGCGAGAAGCCCCCACGGGCCTCCTACACGCGCGAGGCGTACGTCGAGGACGCGGAGGCCGCCCTCGAACAGCTCGGCCTCGCCCCGGCCGTCCTCATCGGCCACGCCATGGGCGCCCTGACCGCCTGGCAGCTCGCCGCCAAACGCCCCGACCTGGTGCACGCCCTGGTCATCTGCGACATGCGGGCCTCCGCGCTCGGCGGCGCCTCCCAGCGCGAGTGGGAGGACTGGTTCAGGTCCTGGCCCGTCCCCTTCGCCACCCTCGCCGACGTCCGCAAGTGGTTCGGCGAGGACGACCCCTGGGTGGAGCGCCCCCACCCGGCCCGCGGCGCGTTCTACGCGGAGGTCATGCACGAGTGCGAGGACGGCTGGCGCCCCGTCTTCGACCCCGCCCAGATGCTGAAGTCCCACGAGACCTGGGTCTACGACGCCCACTGGGAGGAGCTGGCGCAGGTCCGGTGCCCCGCCCTGGTCGTCCGCGGCATCGACGGCGAGCTGGGCCGCGCCGAGGCCCAGGAGATGGTCCGCGTCCTGCCGCGCGGCGAGTACGCGGAGGTCAGCGACGCCGGACACCTCGTCCACTACGACCAGCCGCAGGCGTGGCGGACCGCCGTCGAACCCTTCCTGAACGGCGTCCTGACCAGGTGAGACGCCCGTCTCCGGATCAGTCGCGAAAAAAAGTGGTTGATCCCGGCGGGAGTGGTTCCTAGGGTGGCGGTACACGAGAAGGGAGGTGGTTCGGCAGATGTATGAATACCGGACGCGTGAGGTGGCTGCGGGCTAGCGGCCCGTCACCACATCCAGTGCGGTGCCGGACCCGTACGTGACAGACGCGTACAGCCGGCCCAATCCCAGCAGTCACCCGACCCGCGAGTCGCCGGTACGTCCGGCCGGCTCCTCCCCGGAGGAACCAGACTCGCGGGTCGTCTGCGTCTGCCGGCCCGTACCGGGCCCTCAGCAGCGGACGATGGCGCCCCTCAGCGGACGATGTCCGCGTAGCCCTCGATCTCGCGCGGGTCGCGGGTCCCCGGGCCCACGTAGCGGGCCGAGGGGCGCACCAGGCGGCCGGTGCGCTTCTGCTCCAGGATGTGCGCCGACCAGCCCGCCGTGCGGGCGCAGGTGAACATCGACGTGAACATGTGCGCCGGGACCTCCGCGAAGTCCAGCACGATCGCCGCCCAGAACTCCACGTTGGTGGCCAGCACCCGGTCCGGACGGCGGCTGTGCAGCTCGGCCAGGGCCGCCTTCTCCAACGCCTCGGCGACCTCGAACCGCGGCGCGCCCAGCTCACGGGCGGTACGGCGCAGCACCCGCGCGCGCGGGTCCTCCGCCCGGTAGACGCGGTGCCCGAAGCCCATCAGCCGCTCCCCCTTGTCGAGGGCCTGCCGGACGTACGCCTCCGCGTCCCCGGTGCGCTCGATCTCCTCGATCATGCCGAGGACCCGGGAGGGGGCGCCGCCGTGCAACGGCCCGGACATGGCGCCGACGGCACCGGACAGGGCGGCGGCCACGTCGGCGCCGGTGGAGGCGATGACGCGGGCGGTGAAGGTGGAGGCGTTCATGCCGTGCTCGGCGGCGGACGTCCAGTAGGCGTCGACGGCGGCGACGTGCTTGGGGTCGGGCTCGCCCCGCCAGCGGATCATGAAGCGCTCGACCACGGAGTGGGCCTTGTCGATCTCGCTCTGCGGCACCATCGGCAGCCCCTGCCCGCGCGCCGACTGGGCGACGTAGGACAGGGCCATCACGGCGGCGCGGGCGAGGTCGTCGCGGGCCTGCTCGGCATCGATGTCGAGCAGCGGTTTCAGGCCCCACACGGGCGCGAGCATGGCCAGCGCGGACTGTACGTCGACGCGGATGTCACCGGAGTGGACGGGGATCGGGAACGGCTCGGCGGGCGGCAGCCCGGGGTTGAAGGCCCCGTCGACGAGCAGGCCCCAGACGTTGCCGAACGAGACGTGGCCGACGAGGTCCTCGATGTCGACGCCGCGGTACCTGAGGGCGCCGCCCTCCTTGTCCGGTTCGGCGATCTCCGTCTCGAAAGCGACGACTCCCTCAAGACCGGGTACGAAGTCGGACATCAGGCGGCTCCTCGTGGTGGGTGCGACGGACGGGGTGGTCGGCGGCCAGGGGTGCGTATGGCAAGGTGCGGCGGCGTCCCGGGATCCACGGCCCTGCGCGGCGCGGCTCGCGGTCCCGGACGCCAACCCTGTGATGCCCCGTGCGGCTGCACGATATTCCCTCAGTGCCATTCCTGGGGAGAGTTCGCGGCACTCAGTGCCAGATGCGTGACGAAGGACACCGCGCCGAAAAGCCGTCGTGGATACGGCAAGATGACCGCGTGACCGACTCAGCCGCCGCCCCGCCCGCCGACGACGTCCCCCATCCCGCCGCGATGCGCCGGCAGTACCGTGCCGAGGGCCTCGCCGAGGACGACCTGGCCGCCACGCCCGTCGCGCAGTTCGCGCGCTGGTTCCGGCAGGCCGCGACCGAGGGCCGCCTGTTCGAACCCAACGCGATGGTCGTCGCCACCGCCGACGCCGAGGGACGGCCCAGCTCCCGCACGGTGCTGCTGAAGCACTTCGACGAACAGGGCTTCGTCTTCTACACCAACTACGACTCCCGCAAGGCCCGCGACCTCGCCGCGAACCCGTACGTGTCGCTGCTGTTCCCGTGGCACCCGATGGCCCGCCAGGTCATCGTCACCGGCGTAGCGCGCCGCACCGGACGGGACGAGACCGCCGCGTACTTCCGCACCCGCCCGCACGGCTCCCAGCTCGGCGCCTGGGCCAGCGCCCAGTCCTCGGTGGTCGCCCGCGCGGACCTCGACGCCGCGTACGCCGACCTCGCCGCCCGCTACCCCGAGGGCGAGCAGGTACCGGTGCCGCCGCACTGGGGCGGCTTCCGGGTGGCGCCGCGGGCGGTGGAGTTCTGGCAGGGCCGCGAGAACCGGCTGCACGACCGGCTCCGGTACGTCGCCCAGCCGGACGGCGGCTGGCAGGTGGAGCGGCTGGCCCCCTGAGGGCTCAGGGGGCCTTTCACTCTGAGCGTCCGACCCGGACGGGCCTAGTGAAAGGCCCCCTCAGTCCAGCGTCTCCTCCAGCAGCGCCGCCCACTGCCCCACGACCCGGTCACGCCGCTGCCCGTCGTCGGTGAGCAGGTTGGCCAGGCCCAGGCCGCGGGCCATGTCCAGCAGGCCCTGCACGGTCTCCCGGACGCCGGGCCGGGACTCGTCGGCGCCCAGCAGTTCCACGGCGATCCGGTGCGTCTCCCGGCCGACGCGGGCCTCCAGCTCGGTCACCCGGGGCCGTAGCTGCTCCTCGTTGGAGGCGGCGACCCACAGGTGCAGGGCCGCCCGGAACAGGGGCCCGGTGTACAGGTCGACGAGGGCGGCGACGACGGCCCGCCGGTCGTCCTGCGCGCCCTCGGGGAACAGGGCGCGCAGGGCGGTGGAGCGTTCCTCGGCGACGTACTCGACGGCGGCCGTGAACAGGTCCTCACGGGTCGGGAAGTGGTGCTGCGCGGCACCGCGCGAGACGCCCGCGCGCTCGGCGACGACCGCGACCGTGGAGCCCGCCCAGCCGTGCTCGGCGAGGCAGGCCACGGCCGCCGCGAGGAGCCGCTGCCGGGTGGCCCGGCTGCGGTCCTGCTTGGGCACGCGTTCGGCACGCTCGGACCTCTCAGCACGCTCGGCCGTGCTCACACCCACCATTCCGGATCCCGTCGTTCAAGGAAGGCCGTCATCCCCTCGCGGGCCTGCGCGGAGGAGAACAGCCGGGCCGAAAGCGCGGTCAGCTCACCCGCGTCCCGGTCGAAGCCTTCCAGCACCCTAGCCGTGAGCAGCCGCTTCGTCTCGGCGAGGGCCTGCGGGGCGGACTTGCGCAGCCCGTCGAGGACGGGTCCGAGTACGGCGTCGGCGTCCTCGCCCGCCGCCGTGAGCAGCCCGATCCGGGCCGCCTCGGGCGCGTCGAAGCGCTCCCCGGTGAGGTAGTAGCGGGCCAGCGCGCGCGGGTCGCCGCGCGGCAGCAGCGTCAGCGAGATCACGGCGGGCGCCACCCCGATCCGCACCTCCGTGAACGCGAAGCTGGCGTCGGTGGACGCGACGGCGATGTCGCAGGCGGCCAGCAGTCCCAGACCGCCCGCGCGGACGTGCCCGGTGACCCGCGCGACCACCGGCTTCGGCAGCTCCACCAGCTGCCGGAGCAGCCCCACCAGGGCGTCCGGGTGCGGCGGGTCCCGCAGGTCGGCACCGGCGCAGAAGGTGTTCCCGGAGTGCGTGAGGACGACCGCGCGCACGTCGTCGTCCTCGCCGCACTCGGCGAGGGCCCCCGCGAGCGCGTCGACGAGGGCGGCGGACAGGGCGTTGCGGGTGGCCGGCGAGTCGAGGCTGACCGTCTCGACGCCCCGCGCGCGTGCCCGGCCGATCAGAGGGGACGTCACCCGGCCTCCCGGAGCTGACGGCGGAGGATCTTCCCGGAGACGGCACGCGGCACGCCGTCGATGAAGACGACCTCCCGG
Source organism: Streptomyces sp. NPDC006997 (assembly GCF_040635175.1). Lineage (NCBI taxonomy): Bacteria > Bacillati > Actinomycetota > Actinomycetes > Kitasatosporales > Streptomycetaceae > Streptomyces > Streptomyces sp. NPDC006997. Next base: position 28,898 of record NZ_JBEYHH010000038.1, on the reverse strand, counting down.
ACGCGCTTGTACGGGGCGACCCGCTCGGCGACGTACCTCATCACCTCGTTCTCGGAGAGGTCCGGAGCGGACGGCTGGCGGACGACGAACGCGCGCGGGATCTCGTTGCCGTCGTCGTTGTAGACGCCGATGACGGCGGCGTCCGCGACGCCGGGGTGGGTGAGCAGCAGGGCCTCCAGTTCGGCGGGCGCCACCTGGAACCCCTTGTACTTGATCAGCTCCTTCACCCGGTCGACGACGAACAGCCAGCCGTCCCCGTCGACGTACCCGACGTCCCCGGTGTGCAGCCAGCCGTCCTCGTCGATCATCGCGGCGGTGGCGTCGGGCCGCCCGAGGTAGCCCTTCATCACCTGCGGCCCCCGGATGAGGATCTCCCCGCTGTCGCCGGGCCCCAGGTCCCTGGCGGGGTCGTCGAGCGAGACGACGCGCATCTCCGTGCCCGGGATCAGCTTGCCGACGGTGCCGTGCGGCGCCTCGCGCATGGCGTCCAGGGGGACGACATGGGTGCCGGGGGACAGTTCCGTCATGCCGTACGCCTGGCCCACGGGCGGCAGCCCGAGCCGCTTGGAGCAGGCCGCGGCGAGCTGGGCGTCCAGGGGTGCGGCGGCGCTGATGACGTACTTCAGGGACGACAGGTCGTACTGCGCGACGGCCGGGTGCTTGGCGAGGGCGAGCACGATCGGCGGGGCCACGTACAGGACGGTGATGCGGTGGTTCTGGATCGCGGCGAGGAACTGCTCCAGGTCGAAGCGGGGCAGCACGACGACGGTGGCGCCGTTGCGCAGGGGCGCGTTCATCAGGGCGGTGAGGCCGTAGATGTGGAAGAACGGCAGCACGGCCAGGACGCGTTCGTTGACGCCGGTGCCGATCACGGGCTCCAGCTGCGCCAGGTTGGTCCCGATCTGCCGGTGGGTGAGCATCACGCCCTTGGGGGTGCCCGTCGTCCCCGAGGAGTACGGCAGCACGGCGACGTCCTCGACCGGGTCGACGTCGACGTGCGGTTCGGGCGCGGTGGAGCCCAGCATGTCGATCAGGGAGCGGTGGCCGGGCGCGCTGTCGCAGACGAAGACCTCCTCCACGCCGCCCGCGAGTCGGGCGGCCCGCCGCGCGGTCTCCAGGAGCGGCGAGACGGTGACGATCCAGCGGGCGGCGGAGTCACCGAGCTGCTTGGCGAACTCCTCGGCGGTGGCGAGCGGGTGCACGGTGGTGACCGAGGCGCCCGCGCGGGTGGCCGCGTAGAAGGCGGTCGGGAAGGCGATCGTGTTCGGGCTGTGCAGGGCGAGCACGTCCCCCTTGCGCACGCCCGCCTCGGCGAGCGCGGCGGCGACCCGCCGGTGGAAGCGGTCGAGCTGCTCGTAGGTGAGGGTGGTGCCGTCGGTGCCGTCGATGAGCGCGGGGAGGTCCCCGAACTCGGCGGCCCGGCCGAGGACGGCCTCGTGGATGGGCAGTTCTACGGGTGGGACGTCTGCGTACTCGCTGCGGAACATCGGTTCCTCCTCGCACGACGCTGTGCCGGACACGTCTGGGGGACCTCAGTAGGACTTCGGCAGTCCCAGGGTCTGGTGGGAGACGTAGTTGAGAATCATCTCCCGGCTCACCGGCGCGATACGAGACACGCGCGCGGCCGTTATCAGCGACGCGAGCCCGAACTCGCGCGTGAGGCCGTTCCCGCCGAGAGTGTGCACGGCCTGGTCGACCGCCTTCACACACGCCTCACCGGCCGCGTACTTCGCCATGTTGGCGGCCTCCCCCGCGCCGACGTCGTCGCCCGCGTCGTACAGGTGCGCCGCCTTCTGCGTCATCAGCCGCGCGAGTTCGAGGTCGATGTGCGCCTGCGCGAGGGGGTGCGCGATGGCCTGGTGGGCGCCGATGGGGGCCTTCCACACGGTACGCTCCCGGGCGTACTCGACCGCCCGCGCGAGCGCGTACCGGCCCATGCCGATCGCGAACGCCGCCGTCATGATCCGCTCGGGGTTGAGGCCCGCGAAGAGCTGGAGCAGCCCCGCGTCCTCGTCGCCGACGAGCGCCTCCTGGGGCAGTCGTACGTCGTCCAGGGCCAGCTCGAACTGCTTCTCCTCGGCGTGCAGTTCCATGTCGATCCTGTTGCGCTGGAAGCCGGGAGCGTCGCGCGGGACGATGAACAGGCAGGGCTTGAGGTTGCCGGTACGGGCGTCCTCCGTGCGGCCGACGATGAGGGTGGCGTCGGCGATGTCGACGCCGGAGACGAAGACCTTGCGGCCGGTGAGCAGCCAGTCGGCGCCGTCGCGGCGGGCGGTGGTGGTGATGCGGTGGGAGTTGGAGCCCGCGTCGGGTTCGGTGATGCCGAACGCCATCGTGCGGGTGCCGTCCGCCAGGGCGGGGAGCCACTCGCGTTTCTGGGCCTCCGTGCCGAAGCGGGCGATCACCGTGCCGCAGATCGCCGGGGAGACGACGAGCATGAGCAGGGGGCAGCCCGCGGCGCCCAGCTCTTCGAGGACGAGGGAGAGTTCGGTGATACCGCCGCCTCCGCCTCCGTACTGCTCCGGGAGGTTGACGCCGAGGTAGCCGAGTTTGCCCGCCTCGGTCCAGAGGGCCTCGCGGTTGTGGTTGCGGCCGTGGCGGCTGCCCAGTTGGGCGACCGCGGATCGGAGAGCCTTGTGCTCTTCGGTCTCGATGAGGGTGGTCACTGTCATCCTCCGAGTACGGGTGGGTTGTGGCAGGTCGCGCTCACGTGGCGGAGCCGCATATCGAATGCGGCCCCGCGCCCCTAGGGGGTCGCAGTCACCACCGCCAGGAGCGTCCCGACTTGTACCTGCTGGCCAGGAGCGGCGTTCAGGGCGCCGAGAGTCCCGGTCGCGGGCGCCTTGATCTCGTGCTGCATCTTCATCGCCTCCAGCCAGAGCAGGGGCTGTCCGGCCTCCACGCGGGACCCCTCCGCCAGTCCCTCCGCGACGCGGACGACCGTGCCCGGCATGGGGGCCAGGAGGGAGCCGGGGGCGTGTGGGGTGGCCGGGTCCGGGAAGCGGGGGAGGGCGGTGAGGCGGGTGGAGTTGACGTAGACCTGGTCGCCGTGGCGTGTGACCTCGTACCGCCTGCGTACGCCGTCGGCCTCCAGGACGACCAGGTCCGCGTCCGCGTGGACGACCCGTACCCCGTCCGTGTCCGTCTCGAAGCCGCCCGCGCGGGTGGGGCGGTAGCGGGCCTCGTGGTCCTCGCCCGCCATGCGGTAGCGCTTGGTCTGGGGCCGGGAGGGCAGGTTGCGCCAGCCGCCGAAGCGGGAGCGGGCGTGTGCGTGGGCGTCCGCCAGGGCGGCGGCCAGGGGGGCGTGGGGGTCGGGGGCGGGGTCGGTCAGCTCGGCCAGGTGACGGTCGTAGAAGCCCGTGTCCAGGTGGGCGGACGTGAACTCCTTGTGGCGCAGGGAGCCGACCAGCAGGGCGCGGTTGGTGACGGGGCCGTGGACCGTGGCCCGGTCGAGGGCGTCGGCGAGGGTGCGGATCGCCTCCGCGCGGGTGGGGGCGTGGGCGACGACCTTGGCGAGCATGGGGTCGTAGTGGACGCCGATGGTGTCGCCGTCGGTGTAGCCGGTGTCCAGGCGGACGCTGTCCGGGACGGTGAGGCGGTGCAGGGTGCCGGTCTGCGGGGCCCAGCCCTGGGCGGGGTCCTCGGCGTAGAGGCGGGCCTCGACGGCGTGGCCACGCGCGCGTGGGGGCTCGGTTTCGAGCCGCTCGCCCTCCGCGACGCGGAGTTGGGCGGCCACGAGGTCGATACCGAAGACGGCTTCCGTGACGGGGTGTTCGACCTGGAGGCGGGTGTTCATCTCCAGGAAGTGCGCCCGGCCGTCGGCGACGAGGAACTCGACCGTCCCGGCGCCGGTGTAGTCGACGGCGCGGGCGGCGCGTACGGCGGTGTCGTACAACTCGGCCGTCAGGGCGTCGGTGAGGCCGGGCGCGGGGGCCTCCTCGATGACCTTCTGGTGGCGGCGCTGGAGGGAGCAGTCCCGGGTGCCGAGCGCCCACACGGTGCCGTGGGTGTCGGCGAGGACCTGCACCTCGACGTGGCGGCCGTCCTCGATGTACGGCTCGACGAACACCTCGTCGTCCCCGAACGCGGCCAGCGCCTCCGCGCGGGCGGCCGTCAGCTCGGCGTCGAGGTCGGCGAGGCGGCGTACGACGCGCATCCCGCGTCCGCCACCGCCCGCCGCCGCCTTCACCAGCACGGGGAGGTCGGACTCGGTGACCTCGGCCAGCGGGGTCAGGCCCAGGAGTTCCTTGGCGCGGGTCTTGGACGCCATGGCCTCGATCGCCTCGGGCGGCGGGCCGATCCACAGCAGGCCCGCGTCGCGGACCGCGCGGGCGAAGTCGGCGTTCTCGGAGAGGAAGCCGTAGCCGGGGTGGACGGCGTCGGCCCCGGCGGCGAGGGCGGCCTTCACGACGAGGTCGCCGCGCAGGTAGGTGTCGGCGGGCGTCGCGCCCGGCAGTCGTACCGTCGCGTCGGCCACGCGCGCGTGGAGGGCGTTCTGGTCCGGGTCGGAGTGCACGGCGACCGTCCGGACGCCCAGCTGGCGGCAGGTGCGGAAGACCCGGCAGGCGATCTCGCCCCGGTTGGCGACGAGCAGAGAAGTGATCACGTCGGGTTCCCTCTCACATCCGGAAGACGCCGAAGCCGCCCCGTACGCCCTCGTAGGGCGCGGTGTGCACGGCGGACAGGCACAGGCCAAGGACGGTGCGGGTGTCGCGCGGGTCGATGACGCCGTCGTCGTACAGCCGCCCGGACAGGAACATCGGCAGCGACTCGGACTCGATCTGCTGCTCGACCATGGCGCGCAGGGCGGCGTCGGCCTCGTCGTCGTAGGGCTGGCCCTTCGCCGCCGCGGACTGCCGGGCGACGATGGACAGGACGCCCGCGAGCTGCTGCGGGCCCATGACGGCCGACTTGGCGCTGGGCCAGGCGAACAGGAACCGCGGGTCGTAGGCGCGCCCGCACATGCCGTAGTGCCCGGCGCCGTACGACGCCCCCATGAGGACCGACAGGTGCGGGACCCGGCTGTTGCTGACCGCGTTGATCATCATCGAGCCGTGCTTGATGATGCCGCCCTGCTCGTACTCCCTGCCGACCATGTAGCCGGTGGTGTTGTGCAGGAAGACCAGCGGGATGTCGCGCTGGTTGGCGAGCTGGATGAACTGGGCGGCCTTCTGCGACTCCGCGCTGAAGAGGACCCCCTGGGCGTTGGCGAGCACGCCGACCGGGTAGCCGTGCAGCTCCGCCCAGCCGGTGACCAGGCTCGTCCCGTACAGCGGCTTGAACTCGTCGAAGTCGGAGGCGTCGACGATCCGGGCGATGACCTCGCGCGGGTCGAAGGGGGTCCTGAGGTCTCCGGGCACGATCCCCAGGAGTTCGTCCTCGTCGTACTTCGGGGGGACGGCCGGTCCCGGGTCCGAGTACGCCTTGCGGTGGTTGAGGCGGGCGACGACCCGGCGCGCCTGGCGCAGGGCGTCGGGTTCGTCGACGGCGAAGTAGTCCGCGAGGCCGGACACGCGCGCGTGCATCTCCGCGCCGCCCAGGGACTCGTCGTCGCTCTCCTCCCCGGTGGCCATCTTGACCAGCGGCGGCCCGCCGAGGAACACCTTCGCGCGCTCCTTGACCATGATCACGTGGTCGCTCATCCCGGGGATGTACGCGCCGCCCGCCGTGGAGTTGCCGAAGACGACGGCGACGGTCGGGATCCCGGCCGCCGACAGCCGGGTGATGTCCCGGAAGATCGCCCCGCCGGGGATGAAGATCTCCTTCTGGGAGGGCAGGTCGGCGCCCCCGGACTCCACCAGGCTGATGCAGGGCAGCCGGTTGGCGAGCGCGATGTCGTTGGCGCGCAGCGCCTTCTTCAGGCTCCACGGGTTGGAGGCGCCGCCGCGCACGGTCGGGTCGTTGGCGGTGATCAGGCACTCCACGCCCTCCACCACCCCGATCCCGGTGACGAGGGAGGCGCCGACGGTGTACTCGCTGCCCCACGCGGCGAGCGGCGACAGCTCCAGGAACGGCGTGTCGGGATCGAGCAGCAGCTCGATGCGCTCCCGCGCGAGCAGCTTGCCCCGCTTGCGGTGCCGGGCGACGTACTTCTCGCCGCCGCCCGCGAGCGCCTTGGCGTGCTCGGTGTCGAGTGCGGCGAGCTTGGCGAGCATGGCCTCGCGGTGGGCGGCGTAGTCGGCGCCCGTGGTGTCCAGGGAGGTGGGAAGGACCGTCACAGCAGGGTCTCCGGGATGTCCAGGTGGCGGGAGCGCAGCCATTCGCCGAGCGCCTTGGCCTGCGGGTCGAAACGGTGCTGGGCGGCGACGCCCGCCCCGAGGACGCCCTCGACGACGAAGTTGAGGGCGCGCAGGTTGGGCAGGGTGTGCCGTACGACGGTCAGGTCCGCGGTCTCCGGGAGGAGTTCCCGGAACCGTTCGACGGTGAGGGTGTGCGCGAGCCACCGCCACGCCTCCTCCGACCGCGCCCACACGCCGACGTTGGCGTCCCCGCCCTTGTCGCCGCTGCGGGCGCCGACGACCCGGCCGAGGGGGGCGCGGCGGGTGGGTCCTTCGGCCACCGGTGGGGCGGGCGGCTCGGGCAGCGGCTCCGGTACGCGCGTGTGGGGGGCGGCGGCCACCGGGACGCGCCGCCCGTCGGGCAGGACGGCCACCTGCGCCACGGCGCCCCGCTCCACGTACGACGCCTCGAAGACGCCGTACGGGCTGCCCTTGCCGGGCGGGGCGGTGACGTGGAAGCCGGGGTAGCTGGCGAGGGCGAGTTCGATCGCGGCGCCGCTGAGGGCGCGTCCCACGGCCTCCTGGTCGGGGTCGCGGACGACGAGCCGGAGCAGGGCGCTCGCGGTCTCCTCGGTGGCGGCGTCGGGATGGTCGGTGCGGGCGAGTTCCCAGCGGACCTCGGCGGGCGGCCGTTTGGCCAGCGCCCGGGTCATCTGGTCCCTGACCAGCGCGGCCTTGTCGTCGATGCCGAGGCCGGTGAGGACGAAGACGACCTCGTTGCGGAAGCCGCCGAGCCGGGTCCGGCCGACCTTGAGCGTCGGTGGCGGGGCCTCCCCGCGCACCCCCTCGATCCGCACCCGGTCGGGACCGTCCTGGGTGAGGCGCGCGGTGTCGAGGCGGGCGGTGACGTCGGGGCCCGCGTACCGGGCGCCGCCGGTCTCGTACAGGAGCTGCGCGGTGACGGTGCCGACGTCGACGAACCCCCCGGTCCCGGGATGCTTGGTGATGACGCACGAGCCGTCCTCACGCACCTCGGCGAGCGGGAAGCCGGGCCGTGTGAGGTCGGCCCGCCCGGCGGCCTCCTGGAAGAAGGCGTAGTTGCCGCCCGTGGCCTGCGTCCCGCACTCCAGCACGTGCCCCGCGACGACGGCGCCCGCGAGCCGGTCGTACTCCGTCGGCGCCCACCCGAAGTGCGCGGCGGCCGGTCCGCTGACCAGCGCGGCGTCCGTGACGCGCCCGGTGACGACGACGTCGGCGCCCGCGTCCAGACAGGCGGCGATCCCGAACCCGCCGAGGTAGGCGTGCGCGGTGAGGCTCCCCGGGTAGGCGCCGGTGAGGTCGTCACCCTCGACGTGCGCGACCCGCACCGGCAGGCCGAGCCGGTCCGCCAGCTCCCGTACGGCGTCCGCGAGCCCGGCCGGGTTCAGCCCGCCCGCGTTGGCGACGATCCGCACCCCGCGCTCGTGGGCGAGCCCGAGGCACTCCTCCAACTGCCGCAGGAACGTGCGCGCGTACCCGGCGGCGGGGTCCTTCAGCCGGTCCCGCCCCAGGATCAGCATGGTCAGCTCGGCGAGGTAGTCGCCGGTCAGGACGTCGAGTTCGCCGCCGGTGAGCATCTCGCGGACGGCGTCGAAGCGGTCGCCGTAGAAGCCGGAGGCGTTGCCGATGCGGAGGGTCATCCGGCCGCCCCCCTGGGCGTGCGTCCGGCGCCGGGCGGGCCCGCGAACGCCTGGGCGATGTCGAGCCAGCGGTCGGCGTCGGCGCCCTCGGCGCGCAGGGCGAGGTCGGCGCGGTGGGCGCGCTGGGTGACGAGCAGGCAGAAGTCGAACGCGGGCCCGGTGACGCGCTGGGCGGCCTCTTCAGGGCCGTACGCCCATACGTCCCCCTCCGGTCCGGTGAGTTCGACGCGGAACGGCTCGGCGGGCGGGGTGAGCCCGTGCACGGTGTACGCGAAGTCGCGGGTGCGGACGCCGAGCCGGGCGACGTGCCGCAGCCGGTCGGTGGGGGCAGGGGTGACGCCCAGCGCGTCGGCGACGTCGAGGCCGTGCGCCCAGGTCTCCATCAGCCGGGCGGTGGCCATCGAGGCGGCGGACATCGGAGGGCCGTACCAGGGGAAACGGGCGCCCTGCGGGGCCGCGCGCAGGGCGCGGTCGAGGGCGGTACGGCTCTCCCGCCACGACCTGAGGAGTTCGGCGGGCTGGGTCCGGGCACCGTCCTCGGCGCCCTGGTCGACGAAGGTGTCCGGCGCCGCGAGGGCCTGCTCGACCATGCCCTGGAAGCCGTCAACGTCGGTCACCGCGACCAGCGCCGCGCGGTCCGTCCAGGCGAGGTGGGCGATCTGGTGCGCCACCGTCCAGCCCGGCGCGGGCGTGTCGAGCCGCCACTCCTTCTCACCCAACTCCCGCACCAGGGCGTCGAGTTCCTCACTCTCCCGGCGCAGGTCGTCGATCACGGGCGTGGGATCGGACACGGCTGGCTCCCCTCGGGCACGGCGGCGTGAGGGGGAGCATGGCAGCGGGGAGAGAAACAATCAAGCGTGCTTGCATGAATCGGTGACCGACGGAAACAGGGTGCGCGTGACCGGTGCCCCCGCCTACCCTCGGGGCATGACCTGGCGACATTGATCTACTGAGCCCGCCTCCCGAGGGCCGCCTCCGGAGCCGTCATCCCGGCATCCGAAGCGACGACCCTCTGGGAAGGCCCCATGACCACTTCACCCGCGCGGGTGGGCGACGCCCGTGCCGTACGGCGGCTGACACGCCCCCTGTACTGCTACGCGTACCTGGACGAACTCGTCCTGCTCTACCCCGTGTACGCGCTCCTGTTCGCCGACAGCGGTATGTCCGGCTGGCAGATCTCCTCGCTGTTCGCCCTCTGGTCGCTGACGTCCGTCGTCGTGGAGGTGCCGTCCGGCGCCTGGGCCGACGCCGTGTCGCGGCGCCTGCTGCTCTGGCTGGGCCCGCTGATCACGGCGGTGGGCTACGCCCTGTGGGTGCTCACCCCGTCCTACCTCGCCTTCGCCGCCGGTTTCGTCCTGTGGGGCGTCAAGGGGGCACTGGGTTCGGGCGCCCTGGAGGCGCTGGTGTACGAGGAGCTGGACCGTGTCGGCGCCTCGGACCGCTACGCCCACGTCATGGGGCGCGTGCACTCCCTCGGCCTGTTCGGCGTCGTGACGGCGATGGCCGTGGCGGGGCCCGTCTTCGCGTCCGGTGGGTACGGGGCCGTGGGCGCGGCGAGCGTCGCCGGGTGCGTGCTGACGGCGGTGGCGGCGTGGCGGCTGCCCGAGCACCGGGGGGACGCGGCGCCCGAGTCGGCGCCGGACAGCTGGTCGGCGGCCCTGCGGGACGGCGTGAAGGAGGTGCGCGGCAGCCGTGCCGTGCTGGGCGCCCTGCTCCTCGTCCCGGTCGTCACGGGCGTCTGGGGCGCGCTGGACGAGTACACGCCGCTGCTGGTGCGGGAGACGGGGGTGGCGGACCTCGCCGTGCCGTGGCTGCTGCTGGTGATCTACGTCGGCGCGACGGTCGGGGGGCTGGTCGCGGGGCGTGCGGCACGGCTGGGCGCCGTCCACCTCGGGGTCCTGCTGGCCCTCTCCGGCGTGGCGATGGCGGCGGGCGCGCTCTGGTGCGCACCCGCGGGCGTCGTCCTGGTCGGCCTCGCCTTCGGCGGCTTCCAACTGGCCACCATCCTGGCCGACGCCCGCCTCCAGCACACCATCACCGGCCCGGCGCGGGCGACGGTGACGTCCCTGGCGGGGGTGGCGACGGAGGCGGTGACGATCGCCGTGTTCGCGTCGTACGCGGCGGTGACGTCGGGGGCGTCGCACGGGGTGGCGTTCGCGGTGCTCTCGGTGCCGTACGGGGTGGCGGGGGCGGGGTTGGTGTGGGGGAGGTGGGGGGTTAGGTCCAGGTGAGGCGTTGGCCGTTGGGGCCGACGTGCAGCCGCATACGGTCGGCCGACGGGGAACCGGCCGTCCGCCACCGTGTGACCTGCCCGGTGATGTCGTCCCACAGCCGTGCCGCACCGCCCTGCCGGACCATCCACCGCGCGCCGTCCCCCGCGCCGGCCCTGTAGACGACCGCCCATGCCTCGGCGTCCACGTCGATCACGACGTGTTCCGTCCGGCCGTCGTGTTCCAGAGTGAGCCGCTGAGCACGCGGGGCGGCGAACTGTGCGACGAACCGGGCCGTCCAGTCGTCGAGGACGTCCGCGCCCAGCTCCGTGGGCATCGCGTCGCCCTCGCCGAGGTCCGGGAGGATGCCCAGCGGGGGCGGCAGGTGGGGGCGGGCCAGCATGAAGGAGACATGGCCGCCGAGGACGGGACCGCTGGCCGTGCCGTCCTCGGCGACCGTGAGGCGGACGAGTTCGGACGCGTGCAGCCAGCCACCGACCGTGACCAGGATCTCGCCGCCCGGCCGTGTCTGGGCGAGCCAGTCCACCGGCACGGTGCGCACACCGCACGTGGCGATCACACGGTCGTACGGGCTGCCCGGCGCATGGCCCGCGAGCCCGTCACCGACCACGCGGGTGGGCCAGTACCCCGCGCCCGCGAGCGCCATCCCGGCCCGTGCGGACACCTCGGCGTCGACCTCGACCGTGGTCACGTTGTCCTCGCCGACGACATGGCACAGCAGCGCCGTCGAGTAGCCCGTGCCCGTGCCGATCTCCAGGACGCGCGTCCTGTCGTTGGCCCGCAGTTCATGGAGCATCCGCACCACGAGGCTCGGCAGCGTGGACGACGACGAGGGGGCCGCGGCGATGCGCCCCTCGACCTGGTCGGGGAACACGCCCCCGGCCACCTGGGTCACGAGGGTGTCGTCCTCGTAGATCCGCGCGAGCCCTCCCGGCAAGTCCCCGGACGCGGGCCGGTACCAGCCGCCCTCCTCGTACTCGAACCAGCCGCGCGTCAGGAACGCCTCGCGGGGTACGGAGACCACCGCCGCCTCCCATTCCGGACGGCTCAGGGCGCCTCCCTCGGACAGTCGCCGGGCCAGATCGGCGCGCAGGTGCGCCGAGCGCAGGGGATCAGTCATGCGGGCTCGCTCCGTTCTCCAGCAGGTCTGCGATGGCGTGGGTGATCGGCAGTCCGGCCGCGTCTTCGAGCCACGCCCACTGGCCGTTCGGGTTGCACTCCAGGAACCACCATGCGTCGTCCGCGGTCACGGCGAAGTCGAAGGCGCCGAAGTCCAGCCCGAAGGCGGCGAGATAACGCCGTAGGCGCCAGCGCAGATCCTCCGGGCAGGCGACCGGTTCGTAGGTGAGGTCCTGGTACGCGGCTCTCCAGTCGAGGACACCCGGCGGCGCGACGATCCGGGCGCTGAACACCTGCTCGCCTACGACGACCACCCGCACGTCCGCCGTCTTCGGCACCCGCGCCTGGAAGAGGTGCGCGCTGTGACACACCGCGTCGTCGATCTCGTCCGCCCCGACCGGGGCGGCCCAGATCCCGGCAGGCTCGCCCTCCATCTCGTACGCGCCCGCGTGCAGGGGCTTGTACCGGTGCGGCGAGGGGGAGCCGTTACGCAGGGGCACCAGACGGCGCAGGCCCCACGGGGTCTCCTGGTTGATCTGGCTCATGTTTCCGTCTCTCCTTCTCAGATCGCCGTGCTCGTCACCAGCCAGGTCCGCGCGCACCATGTGGTCCAGTTCCGCGACGCACGGGCCGCAGGCGTACATGTCGCCCGTCGCGCCGGGCGTGGTCACCGAGCCGACCCACAGCACGCGCACGCCCTGCCGTCGGCAGTACAGCCAGCAGGTGCCCGTCGTCCACGGGTTGCCGTCGTCCGTCCGCGCGACGAGCGGCCACGGGTCACGCCACCGGCGCGCGGTGACCGGGACGAACGTCACGCCGCGCTCGCGAACAGGCGCCGGGTCACAACGGTGCCCTCTGTTCCGTGCGCGCCGAGTGCTTGACGTGCAGGAAGCCGCCCGACTTCTCGATCTCGCGGGCCACCTCGTCGTACTCCTGCGGGAGGGACGAGATCATCGAGCGCCACGCCGTGAGCACGGCCCCGGCCTCTCCGCTGCTGACGTACCCGAGGGCCCGCTCCAGCCCGGCGCGCCCGCGTGGGGGCAGGAGACCCGCGCGTTCCTCGATCACTTCCGTGATCTCCCAGCCGAACGCCTGGGCGTACTCCGTGCACTCCTCGCGGGGCACCGCGATGTTGGTGTTGGGGGCGGCGCACAGGTAGATCACACAGCGGAACCGCTGGACGACGCCTGCCGCCGCGTCGGCGAGCGCCCTGCGGCGCTGGAGATCGCCTTCACTTCTCTTGCTGACCATGCATCAATCGTGACCGACCGATCACCCCTAGTGAAGTGACGGAGGGTGAGGCCGGACGGAGTCATCCAGCCTCAACTCGTACGCACCGTAGGGATCATGTGAGCAACGGCACACCGATGACGTCACCGATCCTGCGGACCCGCGCCGTCGACACGTGCGCGAGGCGCTTGCCGATGATGCCGGGAAGTGCCTGGTGCTTGACCCATTCCGGGGCGTCGAGGCCGACCTCGATGAGGGTGTCCGCGGCCTGGTCATGCAGACCGGCGGCGCACTGGGCGAGGGCGACGTCGAGTTTGTAGCGGTTGCGGGCGAGTTTCGGCGTGGAGGGAGGCAGCTTGGTGTGCGCGGCCAGCTTCAGTGCCTTTCCGTAGTTCCCGAGAGCTACGGCGATTCCCACAGCCTCGGTGCTGGCCGACGTCGGGCCGAAGCGCGTGCCGTGCAGCTGCTCGTCGCGGCCCAGCCGCGCCGCAGCCGCGTGCGCCTGCGACAGGTAGTCGTCCGCCGTCACCGCGTCGCCCTTGCGCGATGCCGCCACCGCCGCAGAGATCATCAATCGGCCGTACGCGACCAACTGAGGACGAGGCGCCCTACCGAAGGAGGGCTCGATTTGCAGGGCCGCACGCTCCGCGACTGCGACGGCCCGGGGAACCTTGGCACTGCGCAGGTGAATCCATGACAGCGTCGACTCCAAGAGCGCCGCCAGAATGGGGTCCCCGGAGTCTTCAGCCAGGCGACGAGCGGAGGTGAGCGCACTCAGGGCGAGGTCACGCTGCTCGAACAGGACGGCGGTTGAAGCGGAGAACCAGTAGGCGCCAGCGAGGACCAGTCCCAGCCGCTCACGCTCGTATCCCGTCGCTTCCCGGTACTGGACCGTCCCTTCGTGCAGCACCTGCGCAACGAGTCCGCTCAGTTCACCGAACTCGCCCCGCCAGTACGCGGAGTACACGCGGTCCTGAACAGTCGACAGCTGGTCGAGCGTGCTCGGCTCCCCCACACAGTCCCAGTCTCCGAGGGCGCTTTCGTGCACCGCGTCGGAGATCCGGCGCAGAGCGGCCCTGGTGTCCTGATTCATTCCTCGGCGGGGGGCCTGCTGGCCGAGTATCACGGACACGTCCGTCCTCAGAGCGTTGGCGAGCTTGAGCAGCGAACCGATCGACAGCTCCCCTCGGTCCTGCTCCGCCTTCTGCACCACAGCCAGGGACAGTCCTGCCGCCTCCGCCAGCCCTTGCTGCGTCAGATCGGAGCCCCGCAGATGCTTGATGCGCTTGCCGTTCGACAAATCGGCCCAGTTGCTCACGGTCACCCCAGTGCGTTAGCTCAGGCTGCTGTCCTTCGATGGTAGAGGCGGAACGCCCGGACAATCAGAGCGAAGTCACTCTTTCCCCTTCACCCGCCCCCGACCCCGCCCCACCTGCGTCCGCACCGCCCCCATGCTCGCCGCGATGACCAGGGCGATGGCGGCGGCCTCCGTGGGGGACAGGGTCTGGCTGAGGATGAGGAAGCCCGCCGCGGCGGCGAGGGCGGGTTCCAGGCTCATCAGGATCGCGAAGGTCGACGCGGGCAGGTGGCGCAGGGCGAGGAGTTCGAGGGTGTAGGGGAGGACGGAGGAGAGGACGGCCACCGCCGCTCCCAGGCCGAAGGTCACCGGGTCCATGAGCTTCGTACCGGACTCGGCGATGCCCAGCGGCAGGAAGACCACCGCCGCGATCGCCATGGCGAGGGCGAGCCCGTCGGCCTGGGGGAAGCGGCGGCCGGTGCGGGCGCTGAAGACGATGTACGCCGCCCACATCGCCCCCGCGCCCAGCGCGAACGCGGCACCCACGGGGTCCAGGTCACCCACGCCCCCGCCGAGCAGGAACACCCCGGCGAGGGCGAGGGCGGCCCACAGGATGTTGATCGCGCGGCGGGAGGCGAGGACCGAGAGGGCCAGCGGGCCGAGGACCTCCAACGTGACCGCCGGTCCCAGCGGGATGCGGGCGACGGCCTGGTAGAAGAGGCCGTTCATCGCGCCCATGGCGAGGCCGAAGAGGAGGACCGTGTTCCAGTCGGTGCGGGAGTGGCCGCGCAGCCGGGGCCGGCAGACCACGAGCAGCACGATCGCGGCGACCAGCAGCCGTAGCGCCACCACGCCCAGCGCCCCGGCGCGCGGCATCAGGCTCACCGCGAGCGCGCCGCCGAACTGGACGGATATGCCGCCCGCCAGGACGAGGCCGACCGGACCCAGGGAGCCGCCTCGGCCGGAGGCGCCGTCCGGCGCGGAACCGGCGGCGGCCGGGGCAGCGGAGGTCGGGGGGCCGGGAAGGGCGCTGGGGGTGGTCACGGCGACTCCGGGTCGAGTGCGGGCAGGTCGTTCACTTCACTGTACTTACCAGGCCACCGGAGTGGACTCGGTCAGGCGTGTAAGCGCCCCACGCAACTGTCCGGCGTGGGGTGCGCGGCTGTCAACGGGTTACCAGTGCGTGGACGGGTCCCGGCACCCGGTAGCGTCCGCGCTGGGATCCCCCCACCCTTCTCCGGAGGCCCCGTGCGACGACTCCTGCCCGTGCTCTGGCGCGCCCTGCGCCCCGTACAGCACCGTCTGGTCTGGTGCCTGAACGCCAAGTTCGTCGTCGGCGTGACCGGGGTCGTGCGTGACGGCGAGGGCCGGGTGCTGCTGCTCCGGCACCGGATGTGGCCGCCGGGACGCCAGTGGGGGCTGCCCAGCGGCTTCGCGCACAAGAACGAGGACTTCCGGCACAGCCTCGTCCGGGAGGTCAGGGAGGAGACCAACCTCGACGTCGCGGCAGGCCGCCTGATCATGCTGAACAGCGGCCACCGCACCCGCCTGGAGGTGGCCTACGAGGCCGAGCTGCTCGGCGGTGAGCTGCGCCTCGACCCCGCCGAGATCCTGGAGGCCCGCTGGTGCCACCCGGACGAGCTGCCCGCCGACGTCCAGCCCGTGTGCCGCCCCCTGGTCCGCGGGGAGACCACCGTCTGAGGCCCCCGCCCCGGTCAGAGGTGCTCCGCCAGCACCTCCGCCAGGTGCCTCCCCCGCACCCCCGCCAGCTGCTCCAGCTGGGTCCGGCACGAGTAGCCGTCCGCCAGGACCACCGCCTCCCCCGGCGCCTGCCGCACCGCGGGCAGCAACGCCTCCTCCGCGCAGGCCCGCGACACCCCGAAGTGCCCCTTCTCGAAGCCGAAGTTCCCCGCCAGACCGCAGCAGCCGCCGGTCAGCTCCCCGGTCAGCCCGGCCGCGGTGCGCAGTCGGCGGTCCGCCGCGTCGCCCAGGACCGCGTGCTGGTGGCAGTGGGTCTGCCCGACGACGGGACGGTCCAGACGCGGTGGCCGCCAGTGGGGCGCGTACCGCTCCAGCGCCTCCGCGAACGTCACCACCCGCGCCGCCAGCGCCGCCGCGCGCGGGTCGTCGCCCAGCAGTTCCGGCAGGTCGGAGCGGAGGGCCGCCGCGCAGCTCGGCTCCAGGACCACGACCGGCACGTCCGCCGCGAGCACCGGCGCCATCAGCTCCAGCGTGCGCCGCAGCACCGCGCGGGCCTCGTCGAGCTGGCCGGTGGAGACGTACGTCAGGCCGCAGCACACGCGCGAGCGGCGCAGTGCCGCGAGCGGGTCCAGGAGCCTCGACGAGCCGTCCCCCACCGTCGCCAGCCGCCGCGTCGGCGGCAGCGCCACCCGCAGCCCCGCCGCCTCCAGCACGCGTACGGCGGCCCGTCCCGCGTCCGGCGACAGGTGCTCGGTGAAGGTGTCCGGCCAGAGCACGACCAGCGCGCCGCTCGCCCGCCCGGCGGGCCGCCGCCGACGCCACCACGCGCTGAACGTCTCCCCCGCCAGCCGCGGGATCCCCCGCTCCGGCGCGATCCCGGCCAGCCGCTTCGCCAGCGCCGCCAGCGGCCGTACCCCGGCCAGCGCGTTGACCAGCGGCGCGGTCCGCGTGCGAGCGGTCCAGCGCAGCCAGCGGGGCAACCGGCCCAGCGCGTGGTGGGCGGCGGGGCGGCGGCGTCCGGCGTAGTGGTGGTGCAGGAACTCCGCCTTGTACGTGGCCATGTCGACGCCGACCGGGCAGTCCGAGCGGCAGCCCTTGCAGGACAGGCACAGGTCGAGGGCGTCGCGGACCTCCGTGGACCGCCAGCCGTCGGTCACCACCTCGCCCGCGAGCATCTCGTGCAGCAGCCGGGCACGCCCGCGCGTGGAGTGCTCCTCCTCGCCGGTGACGCGGAAGGACGGGCACATCACGGCGGGCCCGGTCGCCGTCGTCGTACGGCACTTGGCGACGCCGACGCAGCGGCGGACGGCCGCCGAGAAGTCGCCGCCGTCGGCGGGGTAGCCGAAGGCGACGTCGACCGGCTCGCGCGGGAGGGGTGCGAAGCGCAGGTTCTCGTCGAGGCGGTGCGGGCGGACCAGCATCCCCGGGTTGAGGAGGTCGTCGGGGTCCCAGACGGCCTTCGCGCGTTCGAACAGGCGGACCGTCTCGGCGCCGTACATCGCGGGGAGGAGTTCCGCGCGTGCCTGTCCGTCGCCGTGCTCGCCGGAGAGGGAGCCGCCGTGGGACACGACCAGTCCGGCCAGTTCCTCGGAGAAGCCGCGGAAACGGGCGACGCCCGCCTCCGTCAGCAGGTCGAAGTCGATGCGGACGTGCACGCAGCCGTCCCCGAAGTGCCCGTACGGCGTGCCGCGCAGGCCGTGGGCGGCGAGCAGGGCGCGGAAGTCGCGCAGGTAGGCGCCGAGCCGGGCGGGCGGCACCGCGCAGTCCTCCCAGCCGGGCCACGCCTCCGAGCCGTCCGGCAGCCGCGTCGCCGTACCGCTGGCGTCCTCCCGGATCCGCCACAGCGCGCGCTGTCCCGCCGGGTCGGTGACGACCGCCGAGTCCACGACGTCGGCGGCGCGCACGACCGCCTCCGCACGCGCGCGTGCCTCCGCCTCCGACGCCCCGCCGGTCTCCACGAACAGCCACGCGCCGCCGCGCGGCAGCCCGGCCGCGTCCGGCACCAGGTCCCGCGCCATGCCCTCGACCGTCAGCGGCCCGTACGGCAGCAGCCCGGCCGCCGCCTGCGCCGCCGCGCTCTCGTCGCCGTAGCCGAGCACGGCGAGCGCACGCGCGCGTGGGGACTCGACCAGGTCCACGACCGCTTCCGTGAGCACCCCGAGGGTGCCCTCCGAGCCGCAGAACGAGCGGGCGACGTCGGCGCCGTGCTCGGGGAGCAGCGCGTCGAGCGCGTAGCCGGAGATGCGGCGGGGCAGGTCGGGGAAGCCGGTGCGCAGCCGCGCCAGCTCGACCTCCACCAGCCCCCGCAGGCCCTCCGGGGCGCCCTGCCACTCCCGCCCGAGCCGCAGCCGCCGCCCGCGCGCGGTGAGCACCGTCAGCTCGCGGACGCTGTCCGCCGTCGTCCCCCAGGCCACCGAGTGGGAGCCGCAGGAGTTGTTGCCGATCATGCCGCCGAGGGTGCAGCGGCTGTGGGTGGAGGGGTCGGGGCCGAAGCGCAGCCCGTGCGGCGCGGCGGCCTCCTGGAGGCGGTCGAGGACGAGTCCGGGCTGGACGACCGCCGTGCGCGCCGCCGGATCCAGGGCGAGCAACCCGCTCATGTGCCGGGTGAAGTCCAGCACCACGCCCGTCCCGGTCACCTGCCCCGCGATGGACGTCCCCCCGCCGCGCGGCACGACCGGCGTCCCGTGCGCCCGGCACGCCTCCAGGACGGCGGCCACGTCGTCGGCGTCGCGTGGCGCCACGACGCCGAGCGGGACGCGCCGGTAGTTGGAGGCGTCCATGGTGGTCAGCGCCCGGTCCGTGACGCCGAACCCCACCTCGCCCCGGACGGTGGCCCGCAGGTCGGCTTCGAGATCGGTGATGCCCCTCATGCCCGTCATGCCCTCAGGATGCCCCGTGGGCGCCGCGCCGCACGGGCGGCCCGCGCACGGCCCGTACGCGCCCCCCGCGAGGCCCGTGCGCTCTCCGATTCGCCCCGGTTCCAGGCGATCCACGGGAAACCGATTTCTGAGAAGTCAGACCGGGCGCCCCGGAAACCTCTCAAGAACCTTCCCAGGCTGATCAGGAACTCACCTATAGTGTCCGCCAGTTGCGCGTGAGTGTCGGCTCCCGCCCGAATGAGACCGGACATTTCAAGGAACCGCCCGAGGGCCACCCAGGACGAACGGTGACAGCCCGCGGACCCGACCGAGGACACCACCTGATGACCTCCCCCACGCTCCCCGGCGACCGCCCCGCCCTGCGCGGCCTGCTCCCCGTCCCGCTGCTCACCGCGGCGCTCGCCGCACTCGGCGTCGTCGTCGCGGCCGTCCTCGCGCCGGACTCCGCGCACACGTACGTGGCGGTCGTCGGGACGCTGGCCGCCGTCGCGCTGTGCGCCGCCGTCGCCGTCGCCGTGTACGCCAGACAGGCCGAACGGGCCGCCCGGCGACGGCTGGACGCCGTCACCCAGGACATCGGCCGCCTCCTCCAGGAACGCGCCCGGCTGGCCGAGGAGTCGCAGCGGCAGCACGACCGGCTCACCGGCGAACTGACCCGCGAGCGCGCCCGGCTCACCGCCGAACTCGACCAGGAGCGCACCCGGCTCTCCGACTCCCTCGCCGCCGAACGCGACCGCCTCACCACCGCGCACGCCCAGGAGACCGCACGGCTCACCGAGGAGCACGCGGCCCAGCTCGCCCAGCTCTCCGAGGAGCACGCGGCCCAGACGGCCCGCCTCACCGAGGAGTACGCCACCCGCACCGCCCGCCTCACCGAGGAGAGCGCGGCCAGGACCGCGCAGCTCACCGAGGAACGCGAACGGCTGGTCGCCGACAACGCCCGCCTCGGCGCCCGGCTGCGCGAGGCCAACACCGTGCGGGCCGCCACCCTCTCCGCCACCGCCAACGCCGCCGGCCGGATGCAGGCGCTGGCCACGAGCATGTTGGCCGACCTGCGCGGCATGGAGGAGCGGCACGCCGACGAGGAGGTCCTCGCCGACCTGCTCTACCTCGACCACCGCACCGCCCAGGCCGGACGCCTCGCCGACTCCGTCGCCGTCCTCACCGGCGCCCGCTCCGGCCGCCGCTGGGCCCGGCCCATCGGCATGGAGTCCATCCTGCGCGGCGCCATGGGCCGCATCGGCGGCTACCAGCGGGTGCGGGTGCACTCCACCAGCGAGACCGCCGTCGCCGGGCACGCCGCCGAAGGCGTCATGCACGCCCTCGCCGAACTCCTCGACAACGCCGCGAACTTCTCGCCGCCGACCGCCGAGGTCCACGTGTACGTCGAGGAGGTCCCCGCCGGGGTCATCATCTCCGTCGAGGACAGCGGCCTCGTCATGGGCGAGGCCCAGCTCCGCCGCGCCGAACGCGCCGTCTCCGGCGAGTCGGCCGACCTCGGCGGCCTCACCGGCACCCGGCTCGGCCTCACCGTCGTGGGCAAGCTGGCCCAGCGGTACGGCCTCAAGGTCTCCTACCGCCCCTCCGCCCGTGGCGGCACCGGCGTGCTGATGCTCGTACCGCAGGACATCCTCGCGCCGGAGGAGTCGACGGCCGGGGCGGCCCCGAAGGCCCTCAACGGCACACCGGCCAGGAGCGCGGCGCCCGCGCCGAAGAGGCTCACGCCGCAGGGGTCCGCGAAGGGGCACGTGGGGACGCCCGACCAGGCCGCGGAGGCGCGCGAGGAGTCCGCGGTGACCCCCGAGGCGCCACCCGCCGCCGCCCCGGCCCCCACCACCCCCGAGACGACCCCCCGTCCCTCGGAGCCCTCCGAGGCCCCCGAGCCCCACCAGCTCCCCCGCCGGGAACGCACGCACTCCCCGTCGAGCACCACGCCGACCCCGCCCCCGGCCTCCCTCCCGGACCTGGGCACAGCCCTCGACCCGGACCCCACCCTCACCCTCCGCCGGGAGGTCGACCGCGAGCCCGCCCCCACCCACGAGACCGCGCCCGACGGGGCCGACCCGGCGTCGGAGACCGCGTCGGAGGCGCCCCGCGCGCTCCCCAAGCGCCGCCGCGGCCGGACCCTCGCCGAGGCCGAGCGCGCCCGGTCCCGCGGCTCCGGCGACCGGGACGCCACCCCCCGCCCCGCCCCCACCGCCGAGGAGACCCGGGCCCGCACCGCCCGCTTCAGCAGCTTCCGCGAGGCCGTTCGCAAGGTGGAGGCCCAGAGCGGCGACACCCCCACCGGTCCCGCTGCCCCCGTACCGACCACCCCCGCATCGGAAGGCGACACCACCACATGACCGGCACGACGACCGCCGACGAAAAGCTCACCTGGCTGATAGAGGGCCTGCTGGAGCGCACGCCCGGCGCGCGGCACGCACTCGTGCTCTCCCGCGACGGACTGAAGCTGTGCCGCACGCCGGAGCTGTCCGCGGACCAGGCCGACCAGCTCGCCGCCATCGCCGCCGGTATCCAGTCGCTGTCGCACGGCGCGTCGGTGGAGTTCGGCGACGGCAGCGGGGGTGTGCGCTCCGCGATGACCGAGTTCTACGGCGGCGTGCTGTTCATCGTGGAGGCGGGCGACGGCGCCCATCTCGCCGTCGTCACCGCCGAGGACGCCGACCCCGGACTCGTGGGGCACAACATGAGTGAGCTCGTCGAGCAGTTGGGCGAGCACCTGACCGCCCCGCCCCGCAGCTCATGAGCCGCCCCGGCAGGGACGACGCCCCGGACCGGCTCTACACGCTCACCGGCGGACGGACCCGGTCCGGGCCGGGCAACCCCTTCGACCTGGTGACGCTCGTGGTCGCCGAGTGCGACCCGGTGCCCGGAATGCAGTCCGAGCACGCGGCGATCCTGCGCATGACCGAACGCCCCACGGCGGTCGTGGAGATCGCGGCCGAGCTGAAGCTGCCGGTGAGCATCACCCGCATCCTGCTGGCCGACCTCCAAGCGGGGGGCCGGGTCAGCGCCCGGCACCCGCGTACGGCCGCCGTACCCGACCCCGACATCCTGGAGCAGGTGCTCGTTGGACTCCGCAACCTCTGACCCGCGCACGCCCGCTGAGCCGCGCCCGGCGTCCGCGACGCGCGCGCCGCTGGGCGCCTCGGCCGACAACGGCCTCAAGATCGTGGTCGTGGGCGGCTTCGGCGTCGGCAAGACGACCATGGTCCGCTCGGTCAGCGAGATCCGTCCCCTCAACACGGAGGAGACGATGACGCAGGCGGGCGAGTCGGTCGACGACACCAGCGAGGTGCGCGGCAAGACCGCCACCACCGTCGCCTTCGACTTCGGCCGCATCACGCTCGACGCCCGCAACGTGCTGTACCTGTTCGGCGCGCCCGGCCAGGAGCGGTTCTGGTTCCTGTGGGACCGGCTGTTCTCCGGCACCCTCGGCGCGGTCGTCCTCGTCGACACCCGGCGCATCGACGACTCCTGGTACGCCATCGACCGCCTGGAGAAGCACGGCACGCCGTTCATCGTCGCCTGCAACGACTTCGGCGGCCCCGGCTTCCCGCCCGAACAGGTCCGCGAGGCCCTCGACCTCGACCCCCACGTACCGCTGGTGCGCTGCGACGCGCGCTCCCGGGCCTCCAGCAAGCTGGTGCTGATCACGCTGGTGGAACACATCCAGGCCCGGTACGCCGACCCCTCCCGAGCCACCCGTCAGGAGCTGGTGTGACCGCCCCCACCCCCGTCCATCTGAGCGGCCCGGCGCTCCAGGGCGAACCGGCCCGCGTCTACCGGGAGATGCGGCGCGAGCACGGCAGCGTGGTGCCGGTGCTGCTCGACGGCGACGTACCGGCCTGGCTGGTGCTCGGCTACCGCGAGCTGCACCAGGTCACCGGCGACCCGGTGCTGTTCAGCCGCGACTCCGAGCTGTGGAACCAGTGGGAGAACATCCCCGACGACTGGCCGCTGCTGCCGATGATCGGCCACAAGCAGCCCTCGATCCTCTACACGGTCGGCGAACGCCACCGCGAGCGCGCCGCGATGCTCGGCAACGCGCTGGACGCCATCGACCCGTACGAACTGCGCGGGTACGCCGAGAAGTTCGCCGACGAGCTGATCGACGGCATCTGCCCGCAGGGCAGCGCGGACGTCATCGCCGAGTACGCGATGCTGCTCCCGGTGCGGGTGCTGGCCCGGCTGTTCGGCTTCCCCGACGAGGCGGGGCCGGGCCTGGTCACCGCCCTCAACGACATGATCGACGGCCGGGAGAAGGCGATCGCCGGGCAGACGCACCTGTTCACGTCGATGACGGAACTGGTCGCCGCCCGGCAGCAGGAACCGGCCGAGGACGTCGTGTCGCGGATGATCGCCGACCCGTCCGGGTTCACCGCCGAGGAGATCTGCCAGGACCTGATGGTGATGACGGCGGCGGGCCACCAGCCGACCGCCGACTGGATCGGCAACTCCCTGCACCTGATGCTCACCGACAGCCGGTTCGCCGCCTCCCTGTTCGGGGGCCGCAACAGCGTCGCCGAGGCCATGAACGAGGTCCTCTGGGAGGACACCCCGAGCCAGAACATCGCCGGGCGCTGGGTGTCCCGCGACACCCAGCTCGGCGGACGGCGGCTGCGCGCCGGGGACCTGGTGCTGCTCGGCCTCCAGGGCGCCAACTCCGACCCGCAGGTGCGCACCGACGGCTCCGCGCTGACCGGCGGCAACAACGCGCACTTCTCCTTCGGGCACGGCGAGCACCGGTGCCCGTTCCCGGCGCAGGAGATCGCCGAGGTCATCGCGCGGACCGGCATCGAGGTGCTGCTCGACCGGCTCCCGGACATCGACCTCGCGGTGCCCGCCGACAAGCTGACCCGCCGCCCCTCACCGTGGCTGCGCGGCCTGACCGAACTCCCGGTGACCTTCACACCCACCCCCGCCCTTGGAGGCACGCAGAGATGACGGCTGGCACGGACACGCCGACGACCGGCACCGAACAGACCCGTATCCACCTCGACCCCTTCGTCTCCGACCTGGAGGGCGAGAGCGCCGCGCTGCGGGCGGCCGGGCCGCTGGCCGCGGTGATGCTGCCCGGCGACGTCCCGGTGTGGGCGGTCACCCACCACGCCGAGGCGAAGAAGCTGCTCACCGACGCGCGCGTGGTCAAGGACATCAACGTCTGGACGGCCTGGCAGCGCGGCGAGATAGCCCCCGACTGGCCGCTGATCGGGCTGGCCAACCCGGGCCGCTCCATGCTGACCGTGGACGGCGCCGACCACCGCCGCCTGCGCACCCTGGTCGCCCAGGCGCTCACCCCGCGCCGGGTGGAGCGGATGCGCGCCCGGATCACCGAGCTGACCGAGGGCCTGCTGGACCGGGTGGCCGCGCACGACGGTGACGTGGTCGACCTGAAGGCGGAGTTCGCCTACCCGCTGCCCATGTACGTCGTCGCCGACCTGATGGGCCTGGCGGAGGAGCGGCTGCCGCGCCTGAAGGAGCTGTTCGAGAAGTTCTTCTCCACCCAGACCCCGCCGGACGAGGTCATCGCCACCCTCACCGAGCTGGCCGGGATCATGGCCGACGCGGTCGCGGAGAAGCGCGCCCACCCCGGCGACGACCTGACCTCCGCCCTGATCGCGGCCTCCGAGGACGGCGACCAGCTCACCGACCAGGAGATCGTCTCCACCCTCCAGCTCATGATCGCCGCCGGTCACGAGACGACGATCTCTCTGATCGTCAACGCGGTCGTCAACCTCTCCACCCATCCCGACCAGCGCGCACTCGTGCTCTCCGGCAAGGCGGACTGGTCGGCCGTGGTGGAGGAGACCCTGCGCTGGTCCACCCCGACCTCGCACGTCCTGATCCGCTTCGCCACCGAGGACATCCCGGTCGGCGACAAGGTGCTGCCGAAGGGGGACGCGCTGATCGTGTCGTACGCCGCGATCGGCCGCGACGAGCAGGCGCACGGCCCGAGCGCCGGGGAGTTCGACATCACCCGGGAGACGACCAACCGGCACATCGCCTTCGGCCACGGCCCCCACGTCTGCCCCGGCGCGGCCCTCTCCCGCCTGGAGGCGGGCGTCGCGCTCCCGGCCCTGTACGCCCGCTTCCCCGGCCTGGACCTGGCGGTCCCGGCGTCGGAACTGCGCAACAAGCCGGTCGTCACGCAGAACGACCTGTTCGAACTGCCGGTGCGGCTCGGCGCCTGAACACGTTGCGGAGGAGGGGGTGGGGCGGTCCGCCCCGCCCCCTCCTCCGCACGGCCCCTCACCTGGTCTCAGCCTTGTCTCAGCGGCCGGACGAAGTTGCGCCCGGGTTTCCCGTAGCGGATAGGCTCCGGACCGTGGCTGAGATCCAGATCCCCTCTGACATCAAGCCCGCGGACGGTCGTTTCGGCGCGGGTCCCTCCAAGGTGCGGACGGAGGCGTTGGCCGCACTGGCGGCCACCGGCACGTCCCTCATGGGCACCTCCCACCGCCAGGCTCCGGTGAAGAACCTGGTCGGCAAGGTGCGCGAAGGCATCAGCGAACTGTTCCAGCTGCCCGAGGGCTACGAGGTCGTCCTCGGCAACGGCGGCTCCACCGCCTTCTGGGACATCGCGACGCACGGACTGATCGAGAACAAGTCGCAGCACCTCAGCTTCGGCGAGTTCTCCTCCAAGTTCGCCAAGGCCGCCAAGCTGGCCCCCTGGCTCGCCGAGCCCACCGTGATCTCCGCCGACCCGGGCTCCCACCCGCAGGCGGCGGCCGAGGCGGGCGTCGACGTCTACGCCTTCACCCACAACGAGACCTCCACCGGCGTGGCGATGCCGATCCAGCGCGTCGCGGGCGCCGACGAGGGCGCCCTGGTCCTGGTCGACGCCACCTCCGGCGCGGGCGGCCTGCCCGTCGACGTCGCCGAGACGGACGTCTACTACTTCGCCCCGCAGAAGTCCTTCGCCTCCGACGGCGGCCTGTGGATCGGCGTGTTCTCCCCGGCGGCGATCGAGCGCGCCGAGCGCGTGCACGCCTCCGGCCGCCACGTCCCGGAGTTCTTCAGCCTGCCGACGGCGATCGACAACTCCCGCAAGAACCAGACGTACAACACCCCGGCGCTCGCCACCCTGTTCCTCCTCAACGAGCAGCTTGAGTGGCTCAACGGCCAGGGCGGCCTCGACTGGTCGGTGCGCCGCACCGCGACCTCCGCGCGCACCCTGTACGGCTGGGCCGAGGACGTCAAGTACGCCAACCCGTTCGTCACGGACCCGGCCAAGCGGTCCGCCGTGATCGGCACCATCGACTTCACCGACGAGGTCGACGCCGCGGCGGTCGCCAAGGTGCTGCGCGCCAACGGCATCGTCGACACCGAGCCGTACCGCAAGCTCGGCCGCAACCAGCTCCGCGTCGCGATGTTCCCGGCGGTCGACCCGGCGGACATCGAGGCGCTGACGAAGTGCGTCGACTACGTCATCGAGCAGCTGTGACGCCGTAACGCCGATCGCGCGTACGACGGTGGGGGCGCCCGGAGCCGATCCGGGCGCCCCCGGTCACGTCTCCTCCCTCCGCTTGGTGGCCTCCCGCCCAGCGCGAACCAGACGACGGGCAGCGAGGGTCATGGCGTCCGGCCGCTACCCGCTCCTCGCCGGCCTCGACGAGAACACCTGGGGCCCCGACTTCGACCACTTCGAGTACGGCCTCCAGCGCATCCTGGACGGCCTGGAGGTCACGGTCAGGCGCCGCGCGACCGAGTAGCCCGCCGGAAAAGAACCACCACGAGCAACAGCCCCGCCACGGCGACGGCACCGACCTGAAGCCCGCGCCCACCGCCGTCCTCCCCGTCGGCGGCCCCCGGGGCGCGCCCCTCCCCGGAAGGCGAGGACCCCTCCCCCGCTGCCCCCGGCGCGTCCTCGGGCTCCACCCGACTGTCGGCCCCTTCAGCCCCGTACATCAACTTCTCCCCGTCAGCGGTGAAGGTGACGGACTCCCCCTGCCCGAGAAAGGGCACCCCGACCCGCCCGGTCTTCTTCGGCTTCCCGCCGTTCCACTCATAGGCGACGGACCCGAAGTAACTGCGTACGACGAGGGTGTCGCCGTCCGGGGAGAGGGCGGCGTCGGTGGCCTCGAGGTCGGGCAGACCGGCAACCGGCTTGAAGACGTTCGTCCCGGACGAGGACAACTCCGCGGGCCCCTCGTACAGACGCCCGCCCTCGGTGTTCTTGTCGACGATGTAGACACGCCCGGTCTTCGGATGCACGACGAGCGACTCGGCGTCGCGGGCCCCGTCGGAGTACGTCACGACGTACTGCGTGGCCTTGACGGTCTGGTCCTTCAGCTCCTTCGGCTCGGGAAGCTGATAGATCCAGACGTAGTCCCACGTGCCCCCCAGGTTGTCCCCGATGTCCCCGACGAAGATCTGATCATCGGGCCCGATGGAGATGGCCTCGACGTCACGCGGCTCACCGATCCCCGTGAGGGTGAGCGTGGCGACGGTCTCGCCGGTGGAGCCGTCCACGGCGTACAGGTAGGCGCCGTCGTCGCTGTCGTTGTGGGTCCAGTAGACGCCGGGGTGCTGGTGGGAGGCCGCGAGCCCGCTGGACTCGGTGATGCGCGGATCCTTGATGGTGAAGCCGTCGTCGCCGTCGGCGGAGGCGGACGGCACGGCGACCGCACAGACGAGGAAGGCGAGCAGGACGGCCCTCAGCAGGCGAACGAAGGATCGGCGCATGGCCCAAGCCTGCCATCCCGGGCGGCGGTTCACGGAGGGTGGTGGACCTCACGCCCCGCCCGCCCCCGCGATCGTCCATCATGAGCGAATGCTCAGGTTCATGCCCGTAGGCGACTCCATGACCATCGGCAGCGCGGGCGAGCACACCTGGCGCTACCGCCTGTGGCGGCACCTGTGCGAGACGTACGGCGGCCCGTTCGCCGTCGTCGGCCCCCGGGAGACCCTCTACGACAAGTCAGCCGACGCCCCCACCTCCTACGCCTACGCCGACCCCGACTTCCCCCGCGCCCACCTCGCGGGCTGGGGCGAGGGCTGGCTGCACATGGCCCCCCTGATCGGCGAGGCGGTACGCGCCTGCCGCGCGGACGTCCTGCTCGTCTCCCTCGGCCTGATCGACCTGGGCTTCTACACCAACGCCGAGCAGACGGCGGAGAACGTACGGTCCTTCGTGGCGGAGGCGCGGGGAGCCAACCCGCGCGTGCGGATGGTGATCCTCCCGGTGATCCCGAACATCCGCGCGGCTTCCGACGCCGCCTTCGCCAACCAGGTCTCGTCCTTCAACGACCTCCTGGCGAAAACGACCGCCGACCTGGACGAACCCCGCTCACCCCTCCTGCTGGCGGCCCTCCCGGAGTCGTACGACATCCACACCGACACCTACGACGGCACGCATCCCAACGCGAGCGGCGAGCACCGGATCGCGGCGACGTTCGCGGAGGCGCTGTACCAGGGGTGGGGCGTCGGGGCGCCGTACGCTGGGTGACGGAACGACGCCGTTACCCGGTCACCGTGCGTATCGTTATACCGCGCGGCTGTACTCGCCGGAGCGCAGCCGGGAGGAGCGCCACGATGACCCTCGTAGACGACAGGATCGCCATGGCCGAGGTCGACCACCTGAGCTTGGACGAGTGGTTCGAGCGACTTGAGCGGATGCCCGTCCCCGAAGGATTCAGGGTCGAGATCGTTGAGGGCAGCGTCTATATGACACCGCAGCGGGGCATTCACTTCGACATCATCCAGGAGATTCTCTGGGCGCTCGAAGACCACTTCGGGAGGAGGCGTGCGAAGTGGTACTCGGACGTCCGCATCGACTTCCCCGGCCAGGACAACGGCTTCTGCCCTGATGTGGTGAAGATGCGCGAGGGCACCTCGGCGGACGAAGCGGGCCAGTGGCGACACGAGGACGTCGAATTCGTCGCCGAGGTCATCTCACGGGGCACGGCCCGCAACGACTACGGCCCCAAGAAGATCGCCTACGCCAAGGCCGAGGTCCCCGTCTACCTCATCGCCGACCCCTACCAGGGCAAGTGCCACGTCTACACCGACCCGAAGGACGGCGACTACACCACCGAGACGACGATCACCTTCGGCACGGACGTCGACCTCACCCACACTCCCCTCGGCCTCACCATCAAGACGGCCGACTTCCCTCGCGACTGAGCCCCCAACACTCACGCCCACCACGCCGTGACCGTCGGGGCCGCCCGCTTCTTTTGTCAGGATCGTGCTTCCGCGTCCCGGCCTCAAGGGCGCTGCGCTGTCGCTCCGCGTCGGCTGCGCCGATCGGCCTGCGGCCGCCCCTTGACCCCGGGCCGCTCCAGCACGGGTGAGAAGCGCGCGGACGGCCCGGAAAGACGGGGGGCCGGGGCCTGTTGGTCCCTCACGTCTGCTTCTGGGTGGGGGTGGGTGTGGGGGCGCGTCGTCGCCTCGCCTGCACGCCGGGTGGGCTTAGCGGCTTGCGGGCCGGTGGGGGTGGCGGGGGTGGCGGGAGGTGTGCTCCGGGTGGGCTGCGGGGCGGGCCGGGAAGCGGGGGCGCGCTGGCGTCTCGCCTGCACGCCGGGCTGGCTTAGCGG
>NZ_JBEYHH010000037.1:0-67416 GCF_040635175.1 Streptomyces sp. NPDC006997 | reverse complement strand
CGGCGGACGGGACCGCAAGGGCGACGCCGTCAACATCTCCCACCAGTGGGGCGGCCCGCGCGGGCGCTGGTGGCAGGGCGAGCAGGGTCTGTTCCGGCAGTCGTTCCGCGGGGCGGAACGGGTGGGCACGGCGATCCCTCACCCGCGTGTGCATAAAATTCCGCACGTCAGGGCCGCTTCAACGCCGCAGTGCGCCCACTGAACCCCGCTGTTCGAGGAGCCGCCCCCTCATGGCCGAACACCCCGCCTACCCCGTAGGCCTCCGCCTCGCCGGCCGCCGCGTGGTCGTCCTCGGCGGCGGCCAGGTCGCCCAGCGCCGCCTCCCCGCCCTGATCGCCGCGGGCGCCGACATCCACCTCGTGTCCCCCGAGGCCACCCCCTCCGTGGAGGCCATGGCGGACGCGGGTGAGATCACCTGGACCCGGCGCCCCTACGCCGACGGCGACCTCGCCGACGCCTGGTACGCCCTGATCGCCACCAGCGACACCGACGCCAACACCCGCGCCTCCGCCGAGGCGGAACGCCACCGCTTGTGGTGCGTCCGCGCGGACGACGCCGACGCCGCGACCGCCTGGACCCCGGCGACCGGCACCAGCGAGGGCGTGACCGTGGCCGTCCTCACCACCAGCGCCAAGGGCCGCGACCCCCGCCACACCGCCGCCATCCGGGACGCGGTCGTCGAGGGCCTGCGCGACGGCACCCTCGTCGCCCCGCACCACCGCACCCGCACCCCGGGCGTCGCCCTGGTCGGCGGCGGCCCCGGCGACCCCGACCTGATCACGGTCCGCGGCCGTCGCCTGCTCGCCGAGGCGGACGTCGTCATCGCCGACCGGCTCGGCCCGCGCGACCTGCTCGCCGAACTCCCGCCGCACGTCGAGGTGATCGACGCGGCGAAGATCCCGTACGGGCGGTTCATGGCCCAGGAGGCCATCAACAACGCCCTGATCGAACACGCCAAGCGGGGCAAGTCCGTCGTACGGCTGAAGGGCGGCGACCCGTTCGTCTTCGGCCGTGGCATGGAGGAGGCGCAGGCGCTCGCCGAGGCGGGCATCGCGTGCACCGTCGTCCCCGGCATCTCCAGCTCCATCTCCGTGCCCGGCGCGGCGGGCATCCCGGTCACCCACCGGGGCGTCGCCCATGAGTTCACCGTGGTCAGCGGGCATGTCGCCCCCGACGACGAGCGCTCCCTCGTCGACTGGGCGGCGCTCGCGCGGCTCACCGGCACGCTGGTCGTCCTGATGGGCGTCGACAAGATCGGCCGGATCGCGGAGACCCTGGTCGCGCACGGCAAGTCCCCGGACACGCCCGTCGCCCTGGTCCAGGAGGGCACCACCGCGGCCCAGCGCCGCGTGGACGCCACCCTGGCGACGGTCGCGGAGACCGTCGTCGCGCAGGAGGTGAAGCCCCCGGCGGTCATCGTCATCGGCGAGGTCGTCGGCGTGGGCCCGGGCACCGTCGCGCACCCCGCCGAGTAACCGCGGGTAACAGCACCCGTTCCCAGCCGTTGGCACCACACCCAGGACAAGGCAGTATCACCCTGTGGCCGATCTCATCACCGTCGACGACCCCGCCGACCCGCGCCTGCGCGACTACACGGGCCTGACCGATGTCGAACTGCGCCGCCGACGCGAACCCGCCGAGGGCCTGTTCATCGCGGAGGGCGAGAAGGTCATCCGGCGCGCCAGGGACGCCGGGTACGCGATGCGCTCGATGCTGCTCTCCGCGAAGTGGGTCGACGCCATGCGCGACGTCATCGACGAGCTGCCCGCCCCGGTGTACGCCGTCAGCCCCGAACTCGCCGAACAGGTCACCGGCTACCACGTGCACCGCGGCGCCCTCGCCTCCATGCAGCGCAGACCGCTGCCCACCGCGGCCGACCTGCTCCAGAGCGCCCGCCGGGTGGTCGTCATGGAGTCGGTCAACGACCACACCAACATCGGCGCGATCTTCCGCTCCGCCGCCGCCCTCGGCATGGACGCGGTGCTGCTCTCGCCGGACTGCGCCGACCCGCTGTACCGCCGTAGCGTCAAGGTCTCCATGGGCGCGGTGTTCTCCGTGCCGTACGCCCGTCTCGGCACCTGGCCCAAGGGGCTGGAGTCGGTCCGGGAGGCGGGTTTCACACTGCTCGCCCTCACCCCCGACGAGAAGGCCCGGTCCCTCGACGAGGCGGCCCCGCACCGCATGGACCGCGTCGCCCTCATGCTCGGCGCGGAGGGCGACGGGCTGTCCACGCAGGCGCTGGTCGCGGCCGACGAGTGGGTGCGCATCCCGATGTCCCACGGCGTCGACTCGCTGAACGTGGGCGCGGCGGCGGCGGTCGCCTTCTACGCGGTGGCTACGGGGCGGCCGGGTCTGTAGCCGACGCGATCAGGCCCGTGGCGGTCTGGTGTGTCCGCGGGTGGTCGAGGCCGCGTGCCGACTTCTGGCAGCCCTGCACCAGGGCGATGCCGAGCGCCACGAGCAGGGTCACCACGACGAACACGAACAGCCGCTGCCGCAGCAGCCGCGGGTTAGCGGGGCGCCGGAGACGGCCGCCGCCCGTGCCCGTGTTGCGGGGTGCCTGGCGTCCCGTTCCCGGTCCCGGGCGGCCGGGGCCGGTGCCGGGGGAGCGGGAGCCGTTGCGGGAGGTGTTCCTGGCCGGGTTCCTGCCGGTGTTCCTGGCCGGGTTCTGCGCGGTGTTGCGGCCGGTGGGAGTGGGGCGGGAGCCGCCCTCGCCGCGTGCGGGGGAGCCGCCCCGCTGCGACGGCGGTGCGGAGGAGGACGAGGGCGAGGACGGGGACTGGGGTGGCGCGGGGCGCTGGTTGCGGGAGCCGGCGCCGCCGCCCCGTGACGGGCCGGTGCCGCGGGGAGCTGGGGTGCCCGGGGCCGCCTGCGGGCGCCGCTGGACGCGCTGCGGGTCGGGGTAGGTGTCCGCGAGGCGGCCCGTAGGGCGGTCGGCCTCGGCGGCGCGGGGCGCGGGCGGCCGTCCGTCCAGCAGGACCTGCGCCTCCCGCGCGGCGATCTCCTTCAGCCGCAGCGACAGGTCGAGGGTGGTCGGCCGGTCCTCGGGATCCTTCGCCAGACAGGCCCGCACGAGCGGGGCGAGCGCGTCCGGTACGCCGTGCAGGTGCGGTTCCTCGTGGACGACCCGGTACAGCATCACCTCGGAGCTGCCGTGCCCGAAGGGGGAGTCGCCGGTGGAGGCGTAGGCGAGGGTGGCGCCCAGCGAGAACACGTCGGTCGCCGGGGTGACGGTGGCGCCGCGCACCTGCTCGGGGGCGAGGAAGCCGGGGGAGCCGACCGCCGTGCCGACGTGGGTGAGGGTGGAGGCGCCGGTCGCCCAGGCGATGCCGAAGTCGATGATCCGGGGGCCCTTGGGGGAGAGCAGGATGTTCGACGGCTTGAGGTCCCGGTGGACGACCCCGGCCTCGTGGACGGCGACGAGCCCCTCCGACAGCGCGGCGCCGACGGCCGCGACGTCGGCGGCGACCAGCGGGCCGCCGTCGGCGACCTTGTCGTGCAGGGAGGGTCCCGGTACGTACTGGGTGGCGAACCACGGACGGTCGGCCTCCAGGTCGGCGGCGACGAGCCGGGCGGTGCAGCCCCCGCGGATCCGCCGGGCGGCCGACACCTCGCGCGCGAAACGCGACCGGAACTCCTGGTCCTCCGCCAGGTCGGGCCGGATCACCTTGAGCGCGACCCGCTGGCCCTTCTTGTCGGAGCCCAGGTAGACAACGCCCATTCCGCCCGCGCCGAGCCGTCTGTGAAGCCTGAACGAGCCGACGACGCGCGGGTCCTCGCGCCTCAGGCGCATCATCGCCATGTTCATCCCCGCTGCCCGGTCCCTGTGACGAGCCACAGCTTACGTTTCCACGGCCGTGTGCGCGCAGAGGCCGCGCCCTCGGGTGGGGAGGGATTGTCAGTGGTGGGTGGGAGACTTGAAGGGTGGTCAGGGAGTGTGCGGGCGGGGCGGCTTGTGGACGTGGGTGATCACAACCGTCCGTCATGAGAGGGGGGTTGGTGCCGTGAAGGGTGACCGGGTGGAGAGAGTCGTGGACGCCGGTGACACCACGCGGACGTACGAGGTGGTGGCGACCCGGGCGGGCCGCAGGGTGGAGACGGTGGTGCGGCGGGGGGTGGTGGAAGTGAGCGAAGTCACGCGCCGGGGGTCGGTGGTGCGGACGGCCCGCTTCATGGCCACCCGGGTGCTGGCGCTGGTCGAACAGCCCGTGCCGAGGCAGCCCCTCCGGGATGACCCCGAGACCTGAGCCGACGTCTCCAACCAGGGGAGTAGTCGGCGGCGCGTGGCTCATCCTCCGGGAGGCCCGCCAATCGGTACGAAGGCATGACGTGCGGTGGTCGCCGCGCGCCTAGATTTGAGGTCAAGCGGCGGGTGCAGCACTCGTCCCCCGAGGTCAGACGCCCGCCGCTGCAGACGAACCGACAAGGTCAGGAGAGGGGCCATGGCCCACACGGCGTCGCGGACAGTGGTCCGCGGGCGGGGTCGCCGCCATCCGCTGGTGGCGACACTCATGGCTCTTCCCCTGGCGGTCCTGCTCCTCGTCGTCTTCGACGGCTGGGAGACAGTGACCCTACAGGCGTCGTCCGTGGGCGAGATGCTGGGGCGCTGAGCGGCGACCCCAGGCCCGGAAGAGCGGTCCGGGCGGGGACATCCACCCATAACCCCGTGGGGACGGGGGTGCGGCGGACGGCAACAATGCCAGGCGCAGCTGGGGAGCTGCGCCTGGCATTACCTTTGCCCGCGATGGGCACCGATCTCCCCCTAGCCGCGGCAGTCGTGCCGCTGGGGCGGCACGGGCGGGCGCAGCGGCACCCCGCGGCGCCGGGCTGTGCGAGCCGCCCTCGCGTCGGCGTTCACGCCGGGGCAGCCCATCAGCGCCGGGCCGGGCGACCCGCCTCCGTGTCGGCATTCACGCCGGGGCACCTCACCAGTGTCGGACCGTGCGCGTCGCCGTCGCGTCAGTATCCACGCCGGGAACCCCGCAGCCCGCAGCGCCGTGTGCGCCCCCATCCCCTGCCAGCACACCCCCGCTCTCCCCGACATACCCTCGCGGTCAGAAAGGAGCCCCCGTGACCCACACCCCCCTCCCGGTCGCGCTGACCGTCAGAGCCACCGCGGAGGCACACACCCGCAGCCCCACCTGCCCCTGCGGAGCGTCCCGTACGCTCGCCCACCGCCCCGACGCCACCGTCGTCCGGCACGCCGAAACGGTCGCGAAGGCACACGCCCCCGGCACCACCCCCGCCGCCCTCACCCCGCGCCTCCGCACGGCCGCCGCCCTCCCCTGCCTGCTCCTGCCCCCGCTCGCCGAGACCCCGGTCACCCTGCACGACCGCCTCGTCACCTTCTGGCCGTACGGCACCCCCGTCGACCCGGACGACCCCGACGCCGCCCCCTGGGAGGCCGCCGCCACCCTCCTCGCCCACCTCCACCGCACCCGCCCCCCGACCGGCCTCCCCCCGATGCGCGGCCCGGAGAAGGCCGCCCGAGCCGTGGCCCACCTGAAGGGCGCCGCCCCCGCCGCCACCTCCGCCGTACGACGCGCCTGGGCCGCCCTCCCCGCCTGGGCCCGCGCCGAGACACCGATGCCGGACACCGCCACCCTCTGCCACGGTGACCTCCACCTCGGCCAACTCGTCCGGCACCCCGCCCCGGACGGCCCCTGGCGGCTCATCGACGTGGACGACCTCGGCGTGGGCGTCCCGGCCTGGGACCTGGGCCGCCCGGCCGCCTGGTACGCCTGCGGAATCCTCCCGCCGCGGGAGTGGGACCGCTTCCTGGGCGCCTACCGCGAGGCGCGGGGCCCCGCCGTCCCGGTGGACGGTGATCCCTGGCCCGCCCTGGACGTGCCCGCCCGCGCCCTCACCGCGCAGACCGCCGCTCGCGCGATCGTGAAGGCGGAGGACGCGGGCCGCGCGCTGGACGACGTGGAGCAGGCCCTCGTCGACGCCTGTGACCGCATGGCCGCCGTCCCCCCGGAGTCGGCCCCGAACCGCGCGAAGTAGGGTGCAACCGACCGCAGCCGGACAGAGTCTGTCCTGGCGAGACCCGAAGCAGGACCGACCGGCGAGGAGTTGAGCCGACGATGCAGTGTCCGAAGTGTCACGGGCAGATGCACACCTACAACCGCAACGGTGTGCAGATAGAGCAGTGCGCCAACTGTCGGGGCATCTTCCTCGACTACGGCGAGCTGGAGG
Organism: Streptomyces sp. NPDC006997; assembly: GCF_040635175.1. Lineage (NCBI taxonomy): Bacteria > Bacillati > Actinomycetota > Actinomycetes > Kitasatosporales > Streptomycetaceae > Streptomyces > Streptomyces sp. NPDC006997. The sequence goes on along the minus strand of NZ_JBEYHH010000037.1, from coordinate 61,218 downwards.
CGCTGACCCGGCTGGAGTCCCAGTGGACGCAGCCCGCCCCGCCGCCCCCGCCCGCACCGCAGGCGTACCCCGCTCCGCCCGCCCCGGCCTGGGGTGCCCCGCACGGCGGTCATGGCGGTCACGGCGGCCACTACGGTCGACACGGGAAGAAGGGCTTCGGGCACATGCTGTTCTCCAGCTGAGCCGCGCGGCACGTACGAGAAAGCCCCCGGCCGTGGAACGCGGCCGGGGGCTTTCCGGAGATCCAGTGGACGATACTGGGATTGAACCAGTGACCTCTTCCGTGTCAGGGAAGCGCTCTCCCGCTGAGCTAATCGTCCTCGGGACCTTGATCGCTGATCAAGGGTGCTGCGTGCGCGATACTGGGATTGAACCAGTGACCTCTTCCGTGTCAGGGAAGCGCTCTCCCGCTGAGCTAATCGCGCGGGGGGATCCGGAGATCCAGTGGACGATACTGGGATTGAACCAGTGACCTCTTCCGTGTCAGGGAAGCGCTCTCCCGCTGAGCTAATCGTCCATGGAGGTGGAGACGGGATTTGAACCCGTGTAGACGGCTTTGCAGGCCGTTGCCTCGCCTCTCGGCCACTCCACCAGGAGTGTAGGGGACCCGGAAGATCCCCTGCGTTCCTTCGAGCGGACGACGAGGCTCGAACTCGCGACCTCAACCTTGGCAAGGTTGCGCTCTACCAACTGAGCTACGTCCGCCTGTCGTTTCGGACCGCTTGCGCGGCTCGGCGACGAGTTGAACTCTAGCGGATTCCGGGGCCAGTACAAAAACGCGTTTGTGCAGCGTGCTGCGCTACACCCGCTGAACCGGCCGGTCCGGGCACCCCGGGGGAGACCCGCCATAGACTCGACAGCGTGCTCGACCTCCCACCTCTCGCCCGTTTCGGTGACCGACTGGCCACCGGTCTCCTCGACGTCACCGACGATCCCACGGCGCTCGACTCCCGGGGCCTCTGGGCCGTCTGCGCGGACTTCGAGGGCCGTCTGACCTGCGCTCGCTTCGCCGAGGTACGGACCCGGGCGGTGCCCGCGCCGGTGCCGGGGGCGTGGCGCGGACCGGCCGCCGGTGACTGGACGTCGTCCCTCGACCGCGCCGCGTACACCACGGGCGTACGGCGGATCCGTGAGCACATCGCGGCCGGTGAGGTCTACCAGGCCAACCTCTGCCGGGTGCTGTCGGCGCCCGTGCCGGCCGACGCCGACGTGGACGCGCTGACCGCGCTGCTGGCCCGCGGCAACCCGGCACCGTACGCCGGGACGATCCGGCTGCCCGGGCACGGGGTGGAGGTCGCCACCGCCTCGCCCGAGCTGTTCCTGCGCCGCGACGGGCGGGTCGTGGAGTCCGGGCCGATCAAGGGCACCGGGCGGACCGAGGCGGACCTGCTGGAGAAGGACCACGCAGAGAACGTCATGATCGTCGACCTGGTGCGCAACGACATCGGGCAGGTGTGCGAGCCCGGGAGTGTGAGCGTGCCCGACCTGTGCGCCGTGGAGAAGCACCCGGGGCTCGTACACCTCGTCTCCACCGTGCGCGGGGTACTGCGCGCCGGTGCCGGATGGGCGGAGCTGCTCGCCGCCGCCTTCCCGCCCGGGTCGGTCACGGGAGCGCCGAAGTCCAGCGCCCTGCGGATCATCGACACCCTGGAGACCGCGCCGCGCGGGCCCTACTGCGGCGGCATCGGCTGGGTGGACGCCGACCGGGGCGTGGGCGAGCTGGCCGTCGGCATACGCACCTTCTGGCTCGACCGGGAGACGGGCACGCTCCGTTTCGGCACCGGCGCCGGGATCACCTGGGGGTCGGACCCCGAGGGGGAGTGGCGGGAGACCGAGCTGAAGGCGTCCCGGCTGCTCGCGGTAGCGTCGGGGGCGTACGAGCACAGTGGAGAGGGACTCTGACGTGAAGATATGGCTCGACGGCGGGCTCCAGGACGCGGAGGGCGCCCGTGTCTCCGTCTTCGACCACGGGCTCACCGTGGGCGACGGCATCTTCGAGACCGTGAAGGCCGTCGACGGGCGGCCGTTCGCGCTCACCCGGCACCTCGACCGGCTGACCCGCTCCGCCCGCGGCCTCGGCCTGCCCGACCCCGACCACGACGAGGTCCGCCGGGCCTGCGCCGCCGTCCTGGAGGCCAACCCGACGCCGCTGGGGCGGCTGCGCGTCACCTACACCGGCGGGCACGGTCCGCTCGGTTCCGACCGCGGCGAGCACGGGCCGACGCTGGTGGTGGCGGTCGGGGCGACCGTACGGCGACCCGACACCACGGCCGTGATCACCGTGCCGTGGACCCGCAACGAGCGCGGCGCGCTGACCGGCCTGAAGACCACCTCGTACGCCGAGAACGTCGTCGCCCTCGCCCGCGCCCACGAACAGGGCGCCTCCGAGGCGCTGTTCGGGAACACCGTGGGGCAGCTGTGCGAGGGCACGGGGTCCAACGTGTTCGTCGTCCTCGACGGGCAGCTCCACACGCCGCCGGTCGCCTCCGGGTGCCTGCCGGGCATCACGCGCGCGCTCGTCGTCGAGTGGACCGGCGCCAGGGAGACCGACCTGCCGCTGGACGTGCTGGAACGCGCCGAGGAGGTCTTCCTGACGTCGACCCTGCGGGACGTGCAGGCCGTACACCGCGTGGACGGCCGGGACCTGGCGGGCACCCCGGGGCCGGTCACCGCCAAGGCCATGCGGGTGTTCGAGGAGCGGGCCGCGGAGCACCTCGATCCCTGAGCGCCTGGTGAAACCGGGCTGACGGAGCCGATCGCCATCGGGTAGAACACCCCTGATGACCACCACCCTGCGGCCGACCGAGCCGCTTCAGCGCGCCGCTGACGGGAGCCGTTCGCGCCGCTACCAGGTATGCGTGAACAGCAGGCCCGTCGGCGCGGTACACGTCGGCACCTCACCCGGCCTCGGCGCCTCCGTGGCGCGGATCCTCGGCCTGAGCATCGAGGAGCCGGACCGGCGCCGCGGGCGGGGGACCGTCGCCGCGCTCGCCGCCGAGGAGGTGGCGCGCGGCTGGGGGTGCGGACAGATCGAGGCCGCCGTCCCGGTCGACGCCACGGCCGGTCTCCGGCTCTTCGAGGCCCTCGGGTACGTCCACCGCAACCGCGGCATGGGGAAGCACCTCGGCGCCACCCCGCCCGCGCTGCCCGCCGGGAGCGTGGCGCGGCCCATGTCCCCGGCGGAGTTCGAGGACTGGCACGCCCACGAGTCGGAGCACTACGTCCGCGCCTGGGTGGAGCGGGGCGTGCCCGAGTCCGTCGCCCGCGCCAAGGCACGGCGCGATCAGGAGCAGGTGCTGCCGCGCGGGATCGACACCGGGAACATGCTGTTCAGCGTCCTGGAGCACGAGGGCACCCGGGTGGGCACCCTGTGGCTCGCACTGCAACAGGACAAGGCGTACGTCTTCGACGTCGAGTCCGACGCCGCCCACCGCGGCCGGGGGCACGGCCGCGCGCTGATGCTCCTGGCGGAGGCGCAGGCCGTGGCGGCGGGGAAGGGTGTGCTGGAACTCAACGTGTTCGCGGGCAACGTTCCGGCGGAGCGGTTGTACGAGTCACTGGGCTACCGGACCACCGGCTACGTCCTGTACAAACCGTTGCTCTGAGTCAGCCCTGTCCCTCGGCCAGCAGGCGGTCCGCGATCGCCTCCACGCGTTCCCGCAGGCCCTCCTGGCTCCTTCCGCCGTCGAGGCGCTCGCCGCCGATGACGTACGTCGGGGTGCCGGTCACGCCGATCGCCTTGCCCTCGGCCTGGTCGGCGTCGACGATCAGGATGTGGCGGCCGTCGATCAGCGCGGTGTCGAACTCCGCGGCGTCCAGTCCGAGTTCGCCGGCGATCTCGACCAGGAAGGGTTCTCCCCTACGGTCCAGCTCCTCGACCCGGCCGAGCACCGCCTCGACGTAGGCCCAGCCCTGCCCCTGCTCCACGGCCTCCTCGGCGGCCTGCGCGGCGGCGAAGGAGTGCTTGTGCTTCTCCAGCGGGAAGTGCCGCAGCCGCAGCTCCAGCCGGTCGCCGTAGCGGGCGCGCAGGGCGCGGACGTCGTCCAGGGCGCTGCGGCAGTCCGGGCACTGGAGTTCGCACCAGACGTCGAGGACGGGGGCGGGGGAGGAGTCGTTCATGCGGGCCAGTCTCCCAGCCCCGGCGCCGGTGTCCCACAACGGGACCAGGGGTGGGCTCGGCGAGTGCCGTCGTGACCGGCACCTGCGGAGGAGGCGACCCGGAGATGTCCCTGATGTCCGGCCGGAGCATGGCCTGGCGGGGGTCGGGAGGTGCAGGATGGAAGGGGCGAAGCGCCCGCTGCCCGACCGAGCCTGCCTGGAGGACCGGATGATTGCCGAGACCGTCTGTTCCGCCGTCGCCGCGGCCGGGCTGGGCATCGCCGCGGTCAGCGCCTACCGCAAGCGATTCCTCGCCGCCACCCGGATCGCCGCCTACGCGCTCGTCCCCCTCGGACTGGTGATGACGGGCGTCGTGGAGTGGGCCGCCGACACCGCCTTCAGTCCCACGGCGTGGGCGGGGGTCGGGGTGCTGGGTGCGGCTTGGGCGCTGTTCACGACCACCCGTGCCGTGGAGCGCCGTCGCGGAGGCGGCCGTCAGGAGCGCAAGGCCGCCCGTGCCGCCGCCCGCAGCGGTGCCGTGGAGCCGGGCGCCTCGGCACCCGCCCTGGGCGCGAGCACCCGCCAGAAGGCCCGGCCGCAGGGCGGCGCGAGCGGCTCCGGGGCCCGTGCGGACGCCGCGGACGACTTCAGCGACATCGAGGCCATCCTCAAGAAGCACGGCATATGACCCCGCCCGAGGGGCGCGCGGGCGGAAGGTGACCGGTCCGTTCACGGATTCCGGCGAACTCCCGGGGCTGGTTGGCGTGTTGATCGCGTGGCGGGTGCGGGTTTAGGCCATCATCGCCCGCGAGATGCTGGATACGACCCAGAGCGATGCCGCGCCGCCGCAGGACGAGCCGCGTGGATGCCTCTTCGCCCTTTCCCAGCCACCGCTAATGATCTTCCTTGCGGTGATCGGGTGTCTGCTGCTTACAGCCGCGTTGCACGATCTGCTGTTGCTGTAAGCCGTACCCGCGGCCCCCGGCGCCACCCGCCGGGGCCCGCGTCGACGGTCGTCCTCCGCTCAGCTCGCCGCTTCCTTGCGGCGCGCCCGGTAGGCGGCCACATGGAGGCGGTTTCCGCAGGTGCGGCTGTCGCAGTAGCGGCGGGAGCGGTTGCGGGAGAGGTCGACGAAGGCACGTCGGCAGTCCGGGGCCTCACAGCGCCGCAGCCGCTCGCGTTCCCCGGCGACCACGAAGAAGGCCAGCGCCATCCCGCAGTCGGCCGCCAGGTGGTCGGCGACCGAGGCGCCGGGCGCGAAGTAGTGCACATGCCAGTCGTAGCCGTCGTGGTCGGTGAGCCGGGGTGTGGTGCCCGCGGCGGCGACCAGCTCGTTGATCATTTTGGCCGCGGTCCGGGAGTCCGGGGCCGCGAAGATCCCGGCGAACCTGCCGCGGATCTCGCGCACGTCCGAGAGGTCGAGTTCCGAGAGCACACCGACATCGCTGACTTCGTGCGTTCGCACGAACTCTTCGAGCGCTACGACATCGGACAGCGCGTCCGGCGTCGCATCGTCCTCCGGCGAGGTGTTCACCAGATCCACCACGGTGTCGAGGGCGCACCGGGTGTCGTGGGTGATCAGCACGTTTCGCTCCCTGGCCTGGTGGTCGGGCGGGCGCCCGCCGATGCTGGCCGATGGTAGTGGCTTCCGGACACGCCGTGCCGGGTCCGGGTCCGCCCGGCCGCTGGATGCCGTGACAACGTCGACGGCGGGTCGGGGGTTCCCGGGCCGCACACGCCTGGGGCCGCGTCGCACCCCTGGGTCGCACACACTCCCGGACCGCACACATTCCCGGAGCGCCACATACCTCTGGGCCGCACACATTCCCGGAGCGCACACATTCCCGGACCGCCACATACCTCCGAGCCGCACACATTCCCGGACCGCCACACACCTCTGGGCCGCACACACCCCCGGACCGCGCGCACCGCTGGGCGGCACGCCCGGGGCCGCACGCACCGGCGCCGTCGGCCGCGGTGGTCCGCGGCGCGACGGCGCCGGTGTGTGCCGTATGCGGTTGTCGTGGCCCGAGCCGTCTCCCCGAGTGGACGGCGCCGGGCGGCTTGGTGGTGGCTGCCGGCCTCCTAGCTCTCCGCCAGGATGTGCGACAGTTCCTGGTCGAGATCGAAGTGCCGGTGTTCCGTGCCGGGGGGCACGGCGGCGTCGGTTCGCTTGAGGAACGATTCCAGGGCCCGCGCCGGGGCCTCAAGCAGGGCCTCGCCTTCCGGGGAGCTGAGGGCGATGCAGACGACGCCCTGGCCGTGACTGCGCGACGGCCAGACGCGGACGTCGCCGGTGCCGGTGGGACGGTGAAGCCCCTCGGCGAGGAGGTCGCGGGCGAACACCCACTCGACGGTCTCCTCGGCTCCGGTGTGGAAGGTGGCGTGCACGGCGTAGGGGTCGGCCGTGTCGTACCGCAGGCCTGCGGGGACAGGCAGGGAGGACTCGCTCGACACAACGAGGCGCAGGTGCAGCTCGCAGCTGACCGTGGTGTTCATAAGCGCCAGGGCCTTTCGCTCAGTGTGCGCTCGGGGATTCGCACGTCGGCGAAATCGACATGCCACCTACGGTGCCGTTGTAAACCCCTCTGAGGGTTTTGTGCGGCTTTACGTAACTCTTCCGGCCGAGAACCTGTTCTCCTGGTACGACCATTTCGGTGACGGGAATCGTTCCGGTAGGGTCTGGGTGTATGAACACGGGGAGTGACGGGCCGGGCGAGGTCGCCGTGGCGTCGGGAGATGCGGAAGTGGACGGTGCACAGGGTGAGCGCGCGCTCGGCTCACGGGCGCCCGCCTTCATCAAGGCGCGTCGTGTGCTGCACCTGAGCTGGCAGGTGGGGGTCTTCATCGTCGGCCTCGCGGTGGTGGCCACGGGAGTGGTCATGCTGCCGCTGCCCGGACCGGGCTGGGTGGTGATCTTCGGGGGTATGGCCATCTGGGCGACCGAGTTCGTCTGGGCCCAGCTGGTGCTGCGCTGGACCAAGCGCAAGGTCACCGAGGCCGCCCAGCGCGCCCTCGACCCCGAGGTGCGGCGCCGGAACATCATCCTGACGACGATCGGCCTGGTCATCGTGGCGGTGCTGGTCGGGATCTACGTGTGGAAGTTCGGCTTCATGATGCCGTGGAAGATCAAGGATCAGTGACCCGCAGTGACGGGCACCGGAGACCGGGGTCGGGCTCCGGCCGCTGGTGCCCGGTCACAGGCACCCGCTGACATGCGGTAATGTTCTTCCTGCGTCCGGGCGATTAGCTCAGTGGGAGAGCGCTTCGTTCACACCGAAGAGGTCACTGGTTCGAACCCAGTATCGCCCACCCGGGACACCGGCCCACCTGCGAACGCGCGGGTGGGCCGGTGTCATGTGTGCGTGCTCCCGGTGTCGGCGACTGGGCGGCGCGGCGTGCCGTGGAGGGGGGCTGGCGGGCCGTAGGGCCTCTCCCCGCCGCCACCGGGATGTCGGAGGCGGGTGACTGGCCGCGGGGGCGCCAGGGGGCGCTCGTGGCGTGCATACGGCCCGCCCCCGCCCCGCCGTCTGACCGGCACCCGCCGCCCAACGCTTTCCAGCCGCCGCACCCACCCCACCCCCGCCCCACAGCCACCTCTCAGCTGCCCTCCAGCCCCACCCGTTCGACCAGCCGACCCCGCTCCTCCCACCTGCGCTTTCGCCTCGTTCGACGCCTCGCCGAGCCCTGTATTCGCGCGTCGCCTCACACAGCGTCGGAAAAAATTGCTGTCCGAATCATTGACGCACCCGTAGCCCCTCCGTAACTTGTGCCAGCAAGCGCTTACTTGAAACGATTCATGCAGGCGGAACGACACTGCGGGGAGGGCCCACTGTGGGAACCAGCAGGAATGTTGAGCGGCGAACGATCCTGAAGGTGGCCGGTGCGTCGGCGGCCACGCTCGGGCTGGGCCTGACGACCGGATGTGGCGGGGACGGTACATCCGCGGACGGGACGGTGACCCTCCGTTACGCGTGGTGGGGTGGCGAGCCGCGCACCATCGCCATCAAGAAGACGATCGCGCTCTTCGAGAAGAAGTACCCCAAGATCAAGATCAAGCCGGAATTCACCGACTACGCGGCGTTCTGGGAGAAGTTCCAGACCCAGGCATCCGGCGGGAATCCCCCGGACGTTTTCCAGAATGCGGTCGGGTTCCTGCGCAAGTACGACCAGCGCGGGATTCTGATGGACCTCAAGACGCAGGCGGACGCCGGGAATCTGAGCCTGGAGAACTTCCGCAACGGAGTTCTGGCGAACGGTCAGGTCGACGGCAAGCAGCTCGGCATTCCCGTGGGTGCCAACACCATGTCCCTCGTCATCGACCTCAAGGCGTTCAGGAAGGCGGGCGTCGAGCCGAAGTTCGGCTGGACCTGGGACGAGTACTTCGACACCCTCCAGACGATCCAGGACAAGCTGAAGGTCGCCGGTGACACCGGCTACTTCGGCATCATGTACCTCTACGACCTGTACCTGCGTCAGAACGGCAAGGCGTTCTTCACCGACTCCGACCTCGGATTCACCGAGGACGACCTGACGCAGTGGTGGGAGGACGGCTACAAGCGCGTGAGGTCCGGGCTCGTCGCCGACCCCAGGAAGATCGAGCAGGTCGCCCCCAAGTCCGGTCTCTCCGCGGGTCTCGCCGCCTCCGAGTTCACCTGGGACAACTTCTCCATCCGCTACGAGGGTGAGGGCGAGTCGGACTACGGGCTCGCGCCGATTCCCACCACGGACGGCAAGAACACCGGCCAGTACCTCGGTTCGCTGATGCTCAGCGGCTTCTCCGGGACCAAGCACCCCAAGGAGGTCGCCCAGTTCATCGACTTCATGGTCCACGACCCCGAGGTCGGCAAGATCATGGGCTACGACCGAGGCATCCTCGCCACCACCGAGCAGTACGAGGCGTTCACGCCCACCGACGACAACAACAAGGGCGTCAAGGCGTACGAGGAGGAGGTCGCCGCGGCCGGGGTGCTCGGGAAGATCACCCCGCACCCGTCCGGCGCCGATGTCATCGAGGCGGCGTTCCTGCGGCTGGGCGGTGAGGTCTCCCAGGGCAAGACCAAGCCGGCCGACGCCGCCAAGGCGCTGTTCAGCGAGGCCAAGGCCGCGTTCGCGGGCTGAGGGGACGTACCACCATGACGCTCGTCAAGGAAGCGCCCGTGCGCCCGGCCGGGAAGCGGTCCGCCGCTCCCGCGGCCGGGCGGCGCGGGCGGCGCCGCGAGAACCTCGCCGGTTACCTGTTCATGTCGCCGTGGATCGCGGGTTTCCTGCTGCTCACGGCGGGGCCGATGGTCGCGTCGCTGTACTACGCGTTCACCAGCTACAACCTGTTCACGCCGCCCAAGTGGGTGGGGCTGGACAACTTCACGACGATGTTCCAGGACCCGCGCTGGCAGAAGTCGGTCGAGGTCACGCTGAAGTACGTCGTCGTGGCCACGCCGCTGAAACTGCTGCTCGCCCTCGGCGTCGCGCTGCTGCTCGCGCAGAGCAGGCGCGGACAGGGCCTGTACCGGGCCGCGTTCTACATGCCCTCGCTGATCGGGGCCAGCGTCTCCGTGGGGTTCGTGTGGCGGGCGCTGTTCTCGGACGACGCGATCGTGGACCGTTCGCAGAAGATCTTCGGCGTCGACGTGGGCGGCTGGATCGGCAACCCGGACTACGTCCTCTACTCCCTGGTGGCGCTGAGTATCTGGCAGTTCGGGGCGCCGATGGTCATCTTCCTGGCGGGTCTCAAGCAGGTCCCGCGAGAGCTGTACGAGGCGGCCGAGGTGGACGGGGCCGGTCCGCTGCGCCGGTTCTGGAACATCACCCTGCCGATGATCTCCCCGGTGCTGTTCTTCAACGTGCTGCTGGAGTCGATCCACGCGTTCCAGGTGTTCGGCTCCGCGTACGTCGTCTCCGACACCCGGTGCGGACCGGCCGACGCCACGCTCGTCTACACCTGCTACCTGTACCAGAAGGGCTTCAAGGAGGCCCAGATGGGCTTCGCCTCCGCGATGGCCTGGACGCTGGTGGTCGCGGTGGCGCTCGTCACGGCGGTCCTGTTCTGGTCGCAGAAGAAGTGGGTGCACTACGAGGAGGCCGCCAAGTGACCACCGTCACCAGCCCTGCCCCTGACACGGCCGCCGCGCGGCGTACCGCGACCGAGCGGCGGCGCACCGGGTCGATCGCCTGGCACGTGGGCGCGCTCCTCGTCCTCGCGGTCGTGCTGTACCCGGTGGTCTGGGTGATCGGCGCCTCGTTCAAGCCGAGCAAGGACATCATCGCCAGCCTCGACCTGTTGCCCACCGAGCCGGTCTGGGAGAACTTCTCCGGGCTCGCCGACGGCATCTCCGGCATCTCCATCGGCAGCTTCTTCTGGAACTCGCTGATGTACGCGGGCCTCGCCGTGGCCGGTGTGGTGCTCTCCAGCTCGCTGACCGCGTACGCCTTCGCCAAGATCCGGTTCGCCGGGCGGAACCTGCTGTTCACGCTGATGATCGGCACGCTGCTGCTGCCGTACCACGTGCTGCTCATCCCGCAGTACGTGCTGTTCCGGAACCTGGAACTCGTCGACACGCTGGTGCCGTTGGTGGCGGGGAAGTTCCTGGCCGTGGAGGCGTTCTTCGTCTTCCTGATGGTGCAGTTCATGCGCGGGCTGCCGCGCGAGCTGGACGAGGCCGCGAAGCTCGACGGGTGCGGGCACCTGCGGACCTACTGGTCCATCGTGCTGCCGCTGAGCCGTCCCGCCCTCATCACCAGCGCCATCTTCACCTTCATCAACGCCTGGAACGACTTCATGGGGCCGTTGATCTACCTCAACACCCCCGACAAGTACACCGTCTCTCTCGGTCTGATGATGTTCCGCGACCAGGAGGGCATCTCCAACTACGGCAGCATGATCGCGATGTCACTGGTGGCGCTGGTGCCGGTGATCGCCTTCTTCATGGCCTTCCAGCGCTACCTCATCGACGGTATGGCGACGTCCGGACTGAAGGGCTGAGGCGGTCATCATGGCGCAGGCACGCGCGCAGGCACGCTCCCCGCGGCGGAAGGAGCCGAGGGGGCCGGTCTTCGGCGAGCGGTTCTCCGTCTTCGCCGAGGCCATGCTCACCGGCGTGTGGATCGCCGTGGCCTGTCTCGGGCTCGTCACCTACCCGGCCGCGTTCGCCGCGGGTGCCCGGCACCTGCGGCGCCGTACCACCCATGTGAGCGGCGGCCTCGCGGACTTCGTGGTGGACTTCCGGGCCGCCCTGCGCGGCGGGTGGGCCGTCGGGCTCGCCGGGTGGGCGGCGGCCGTCGCGGTCTGGGTGGACGTCGAGGCCGTCCGCGCCGGACTGCCCGGCGGTCCGCTCGTCGGCGCCGTCGGCCTCTTCGCGCTGATCGGCGCCACCGTGGCCCTGCTGCGCGCGTCGGCCCTGTGGACGCCGGGCGCGTCCTGGCGGGCGCTGCTCGCGGACGCCGCCAGCCGGACCGTGTCCGACCCCGCCGGTTCCTTCCTGATCGTCGGCGGACTGGCCGTCGTGGCCGTGTCCGCCCTGTTCGTCGCGCCGCTGGCGGTGCCCGTCCTGGGCGCCGTCGCGGCGGCGGCCGTCGCCGTGGAGGAGCGGTACCGCACCCGCTGAGCCGCCCTCCGCCCCCGTACGACCCAAGGCCGGTGCCCCCCGGGGTGCCGCGCCTGGATCTGTCATGCCCCTGACCATCCTGCACTCGCTCGGAAAGGAAAGGCCATGTCCCCCATCCCCCGTAGGTCCCTCCTCAAGGCAGCCGCCGTCGCCGGAGCCGCCGCCCAGTTCAGCTGGGCGCTCGGCGCCAGGGACGCGCAGGCCGCCCCGCAGGCCGCCGCAGGCGACGCCGACCCCGTGGTCCTGGACTGGCTGGAGGACGGCGGCCTGGGCGCCGCGCCCGGCTCCACCGTCGGCGTGCCCTGGCCGAGGGGCGCCTTCCAGGAGGACCAGACCTTCGCGCTGACCGACGCGGACGGCACGGCCGTACCCGTGCAGACCTGGCCGCTGGCCTACTGGCCCGACGGCTCCCTGAAGTGGACCGCGCACGCCGTCGGCGCCGCGGGCTCCGGCAAGCTCACCCTCGCCCCCGGCGAGGCCGCCGCCCCCGCGAAGAAGGTCACCGTCGACCAGGGCGGCGGCACCGTGGACGTCTCCACCGGCGTGATCACCGCGCGGATCGGCAAGTCCGGCGCCACCCTCGTCAAGTCCGTCACCCGCGGCTCCACGGTGATCGCCAAGAACGGCCGCCTCGTCATGCTCCGCCAGCCCGAGATCGAGGACGGCGACCAGGGCACCGTCAAGTACGAGCGCTTCGACGGCGTCATCTCCGAGGTCACCGTCGAGCAGGACGGGCCCGTCCGCGCGGTCGTCCGCGTCGACGGCAAGCACCGCAAGGGCTCCCGCGGCTGGCTGCCGTTCTCCCTCCGGCTCTACTTCTACGCGGGCGCCGACTCCTTCCGCATGGTGCACACCATCACCTACGACGGCACCCAGGAACCCGGCAAGGCCGGCGGCGACTTCATCCGCGGCCTCGGCGTCCGCTTCACCGTCCCGATGCGCGACGCGTCCTACGACCGCCACGTCCGCATCGGCGGCGAGGGCACCGGAATGCTCCGCGAGGCCGTCAAGGGCGTCACCGGACTCCGCCGCGACCCGGGCGCCGCCGTGCAGGCGGCCCAGTACGCGGGCGAGAAGCTGCCCGACCCGGCCACCTGGGACCAGCGCGTCACCACCCGCCTCCAGTACATCCCCGAATGGGGTGACTACACCCTCTCCCAGCTCTCCGCCGACGGCTTCACCCTGCGCAAGCGCACCAAGAAGGGCCACGGCTGGATCGGCGCGGGCGGCGGACGCCGGGCCAACGGCTTCGGCTACGTCGGCGGCGCCAGCGGCGGCCTCTCCTTCGGCCTGCGCGACTTCTGGGAGAAGTTCCCCGCCCAGCTCGACATCCGCGACGCCCACACCGACGAGGCCGAGGTCACCCTCTGGCTCTGGTCACCCGAGGCGCAGCCCATGGACCTGCGCTTCTACCACGACGGCATGGGCCAGGACACCTTCCCCGAGCAGCTTGAGGGCCTCAACATCACCTACGAGGACTACGAGCCCGGCTTCGGCACCCCCTACGGCATCGCCCGCACCTCGGAACTGCTGTTCTGGGCCAACGAGTCCACGCCCTCCGCCGAGCGGCTCGCCGAGCAGATCGACGCCGTACGCGTGCTGCCACAGCTCGCCGCCCCGCCCAAGCAGCTCATCAAGGCGGGCGTCTTCGGCCCCGGCCTGTACTCCGAGCCCGACCGCTCCACCCCGGCCAAGGCCAGGATCGAGGACCACCTCGACTTCCTCTTCACCTACTACCGGGACCAGGTGGAGCAGCGCCGGTGGTACGGCTTCTGGGACTACGGCGACATCATGCATACCTACGACACCGTCCGGCACCAGTGGCGCTACGACGTCGGCGGCTACGCCTGGGACAACTCCGAGCTCTCACCCGACCTGTGGCTCTGGTACGCCTACCTGCGCTCCGGCCGCTCCGACATCTTCCGCTTCGCCGAGGCCATGACCCGGCACACCGGCGAGGTCGACGTCTACCACCTCGGCGAGTGGGCGGGCCTGGGCACCCGGCACGGCGTCCAGCACTACGCCGACAGCGCCAAGCAGCAGCGCATCGCCAACACCACCTACCGCCGCTTCTACTACTTCCTCACCGCCGACGAACGCGTCGGCGACCTCATGCACGCCAACGTCGACTCCGACGAGACCTTCCTCGTCCTCGACCCCATCCGCAAGATCCGCACCGAGCCGTACACCCCCGACCGGCACGCCCTGTCCATCGGCTTCGGCACCGACTGGAGCGGCCTGGTCTCCGCGTGGCTCACCGAGTGGGAGCGCAAGGGACCGAAGTGGGAGAAGGCCAAGGCGCGCGTGCTGTCCACCATGGAGACCATCGCCGCCCAGCCCAACGGCTTCGTCCAGGGCACCGGCCTGTACGACCTGGACACCGGCCGGTTCGCCGTCGCCACGGAGCCGGTGGTCGGCGTCTCCCACCTGTCCGCCGTCTTCGGCCTCAACGAACTGTGCGCCGAACTGATCGACCTCGTCGACATGCCGGAGTTCAACGAGGCGTACTACGACTACTGCCGCTACTTCAACGCCTCCAAGACCGAACAGGCCGCCCGCTACGGCTCCCACTTCGGCAGCCTGATCCTCTTCCAGGGCCACTCCCGCCTCGACGCCTACGCCGCCGTCCGGACCGGCGACGAGAAGCTCGCCCAGCGGGCCTGGACGAAGTTCTACAACTCCGACGGCTACAAGGAGTCCGCCCCCTGGAAGACCGAGCGGATCACCGGCCCGACGGCGCTGGTCGAGGGCAGCGAGGCCGCGTGGGTGTCCACCAACGACACCGCGCTGTACGGCCTCGCCGCCATCGAGAACCTGGCGCTCCTCGGCGACAGGATGCCGTCGTAGCCGCCTAGTCGAGTCTGCCCAGCGCCTCCCGCCACCGTCGGACGTCCTCGATGCGCCGCTCGTACGTCGCGCCCAGGGCGAGCAGCAGCAGTCCGGCGAGGGCGGGAGGCACCCAGCGGGGGAGCGCCCCCGCGACCTGGACCAGGTACGGGGCCAGTTCGTGCAGCACGGTCAGCAGCAGCGCCGCACCGCCGAGCAGCAGGGGCGCCTGGAGCCGGTGCCGGGCGCCCAGCAGCGTGACCAGCAGCGCCGCCGCACCCAGCAGCAGGGGCCGCTGCCAGTGCGCGTCACCCCAGACCGCGAGGAGGCTCGGCACCAGCGTGGCGGCCAGCCCGGGGCCGTACGCCGTCCAGGACGACGACGCCGGATCGCGCCGCCTGCGCAGCGCGCCGACGAGCAGCGCCGGGACGGTCACCGGCAGCGTGTACGCCTCCGGCGTCCCCACCTCCCAGGCCGCCAGGCGCACCCACGCGGCCAGCACGAACAGGGCAGTCGCCGCCCAGCCGACGGGACGGCGGTCGGCCCGTACGGCGGTCGCCGCGGCGATCACCCCGGCCAGCGCGAGGACCAGCGCCAGCACCGGCGGATCGGTCACCGCGAGACCGACGGCCACCAGGGCCGCCACGGCTCCGGCCACCTCCACCGTCACCCGGACCGGTCCCGCCACCCGGGTCGCCCACAGCGCCGCCGCCGACGGGACCACCAGCACCAGCAGCGCGACGTACCGCGGCGGCCAGTCGGCCGAGGCACCGGTGGCTACCGCCAGCGCGGTGGCGTACCCCACGGCCGCGGCGGCGGGCGCGCGGCGCCGGGCGGCCGACGCGCACAGCGCGGTGAGGAACGCGAGCACCCCCAGCGTCGCCGGTTCCGTGGCGAGGGCCAGCAGCGCGAGCGCCAGCGACGTCAGCAGGGCGAGCACCGTCGTCACCGCCCGCCGTAGCAGGAGCAGCGCCGCCGTGAGCACGCCCCACGCCAGCAGCGCCGCGAGGTACGGCAGCCGCAGCGTCGCGGGCAGGACCAGGACGGCGGCCCAGGCCGGCACCGCCGCCGCGGCCAGGGCGCGAGGGCGCCACTCGGGGGCGCGGACCGCCCACCACACCACCCCCGCGACCGCGGCCAGCACGGCGGGGGCGAGTGCCGCGTCCGGCGGCCACGTCAGGATCTCCGTCACCGCCGCCCGCGCGTCACCGGGCACCCCCGACCAGACCCCGGTCAGCACGGCGGCCGGTCCGGCGAGCGCCACGAGCACGACCGGCAGCGCCCACAGCACGGCGACCGCCTGCACGGCACCGGACGCCCACGCCAGCCCCGCCCGCACCCCCCGCGGTACCCGGTCGACCCGGACCACCGCCAACAGCGCGATCCCGCACGCCAGATGCACCGGCACCGTCCACAGGTCCGGCAGCGCGGCGTGCGGGACCCCGGCCAGCCCGGCAGTCATCAGCAGCCCCGCCGCCACCGCGTTGCCGACCGCCACGCCGGGAGCCCGCCAGGCGGCGCCCAGGGCGATGCCCCCGGCGAAGAGGAGGAGCGCCGCCGCACGGGCGGCGGCGCTCGGACCGGGCGCCGTCCAGGACAGCCACCCGGCCGCCAACACGCCCCAGCCGCCCACGCCGTACCCGCCTACCACGGCGACGACACGGACGGCGGAGGCGGAGACCCGGAGCGCCAGCACCGTGTCCAGCCCGGCCGTCAGGAGGAGCGCCACCGTGACGCCGTACCCACCGGCGTCGACGGCCACCGCTCCCAGCGGCAGGCAGAGCTGCGCCACCAGCACCGCGGCGGGCACCGGCAGCCGCAGCCCCGGGTCGGCCCACCGCGCCAGCGCCCGGCCGTACCCCGTCCAGACCGCCGCCAGCACCGCCGAGGCCGCCGCCGCGTACCCGGTGCCGTCCAGCGCACCCAGCGCGGCCCCGTACAGCGCGTACGCGTCGAGCACCGTCAGGGCCAGCCCGAGCCCCGCCACCGTCTCGGCCGTCGACCGCAGCCCCCGCCGCAGCAGCGGCAGCGGCACGGCGAGCGCGGCCAGCGTGACGGCGCCCAGCACCAGCGCCCGCCCGGCGATCCCCAACTCCCCCCAGCTGACCAGGGTGAACGCGGTCGCCGCGAGAGTGAGCAGGGCGCCGCCCAGGAGCAGCAGCACGTTCTGGACACGGGGCGCGGAGGCGTCCGGGCCCGGCGCGACGGGCGCCGGGCCCCACTGCCGTACCGGCTCAACCGGCTGCAACCGGGAGACGAGCCAGGCGCGGCGGGCCAGCAACAGGGCCCGACGGGCGTCCAGTTGGTACAGCTCGGCGTCGAGGACCCGCAGTTCCTCGGCCGGGGGCGGCAGGTGCGTCATGCTGGCGAGTGTGGCCCGCGTCACGCCGCCGGGGCATGAGTGCGCGTACTCAGCCCGTACTCAGATACGTCCCCCGGCGCCTCGCCGGGCAGACTCGCCCCATGGACTGGAACCATTACCGCTTCCGCAGCACCTGGTCCCTGCCCGCCCCGCCCGCCGCCGTCTACGACGCGCTGATGCGGGCCGAGGACTACCCCCGCTGGTGGCACCAGGTCCGCCGCGTCGACCGCGCCGACGACACCAGCGGCGTCATCAGCATCCGCTCCCTGCTGCCGTACGACATGACGTTCACCGCGCGCCAGGTCCGCAGGGACGCGGCGGCCGGGGTGCTGGAGGCGGCGGTCTCCGGCGACATCGAGGGCTGGCTGCGCTGGAGCGTCACCCCACGGGGCACCGGCAGCGTCGCCCGCTACGAGCAGGTCGTCGACGTCAACAAGCCCCTGCTCAGACGGCTGGCCCTGCCGGGACGCCCGGTGTTCCGCGCCAACCACTGGCTGATGATGCGCTCCGGACACCGCGGGCTGACCGCCCACCTGCAAGCGGTTTGATGCCAGCCCGGTCGCACCTGTATTGTTCGGTGCGTTCCCGGGCGATTAGCTCAGTGGGAGAGCGCTTCGTTCACACCGAAGAGGTCACTGGTTCGAACCCAGTATCGCCCACCGGGAAAGGCCGGTCCGCCACCGCGGACCGGCCTTCCGCGTACCTCCTCACGCCGCCGCCGCGGGCGCCTCCGGGCGCAGCGGCCACGCCGGGTCCACCGCCTCGTCCGTGCCGCTGCGCGCGAACCACGCCTGGAGTCCCCGCGCCTGCGCCGCGTGCCACACCGCCTGGAGCGTGTGCAGCTCAGCGGGGGACAACCGCTCAAGCCGGGCCGCGAACCGGTGTCCGAGCGCCCGCACGACCTCCAGCGCGGCCAGCGCGTCCGCCGCCGCGTCATGTGCCTCGTCCAACGCGACGCCGTAGTGCGCGCACAGGTCGGTGAGCGTGCGGCGGCCCTTGCGGTAGCGGTCGAAGTGCTTGTCGAGGACCCGCGGGTCGAGCACCAGCAGCGGTGTCGACTCGAACCAGCGGCCGAGCGACGCGGCACGGTGCCGACGCAACTCCCGGTCCAGCAACGTCAGGTCGAACGGCGCGTTCATCACCACCAACGGCCGCCCCGCCGCGGCGTGTTCCGCCAGCTGCGCCGCTATCTCGTACATCACGGGCGCGGGCCAGCGCCCGTTGCGCTGGAGGTGCTCCTCCGTCAGCCCGTGCACCGCCGTCGCCTCGGCGGGCACCGGCACCCCGGGATTCACCAGCCAACGCCGCACCCGCGGCCGTCCGCCCGTCGCGTCCTGGACGACCACCGCCGCCGACACGATCCGGTCGCCCTCCACGTCCACACCCGTCGTCTCCGTGTCGAAGGCCGCCAGCGGACCCTCGAACCAGCACGCCATACGACCAACTCCTCGCTCACCCACGACCGCTGACGCTCCGTCCGGCCGCCGCTTCGGTGATACCCGGGCCGTTTGCGCCGTACGCCGCCCGGAGACAACAGGAGTACGGGTCGGCGCAGTTCAGCGCTGTCGTCAGCACACCGCCGCGCGACCCGGCACTTGACGATCACTGTGCTCGGAAGGCTGTTCGGTCATGGCGGTAGCGCAGCCCGAGCGGGGCGGGCTGCTGCCCGAACGCACCGGCCCCCCTCGCGGTTCCCTCGCCACCACCGCCTGCATGGAGACCCTGCAGGTGGCCTACCTCCACGCCGTCGCCGCCGCGGCGGGCTGCTCCCTCGCCCAGCCGTTCCCGGACCACGGCATCGACTGGCACGTCAGCCACAGCGCCCCCGGCCACACCGTCGACGACGAGGTCACCATCAAGGTGCAGCTCAAGGCCACGTACCAGACCCCGCCGAACCCGCCGGGCCGCTCCTTCTCCTTCACGCTCGACAACGACCACCTGGTGAAACTCGCCCGCACCCCGGTCTCGGTGCACAAGATCCTCGTCGTGATGCTCGTCCCGCGGTCCCGCGACGACTGGCTGCGCGCCAGCCACGACCGGCTCGACCTCAGGCACTGCTGCTACTGGGTCAACCTCGCCGGTCACCCCGTCACCGGCCGGACCCGGACCACCGTACGGATACCCACCGCGCGGATCTTCGACGACCAGGCCCTGTGCGAGATCATGACGCGGGTCGGCTCGGGAGGCAGACCATGACGCACCGCCCGCAGGACGAACCCGCCCGGCCCCACCCGACGCACGCCCACCGCAGCCCGCCCCCCGACCCCGCCGACGTCGACCCCGCCGTCCTCGCCGCCCTGCTGCACCGGCACGGCTGGCAACGGCGCGGCGGCGCCCCCGGACGCTACAGCCGCTGGACCCCGCCCGGACCCGGGGCCCGGGGCACCAGCCTCCTCGTCCCCGAGAGCCGCGCCTTCCCCGACAGCGACGACCTGCTCGGCGAGGCGCTCGACGCCCTCACCCGCAGTACCGCGCCCTCCGCCCGCGAGGTGCTCCTCGGGCTGACCGTGCCCGGCGACGAGGTCCACTGGTGGCGCGCCACCCCCGCCGGACCCGCCCGCTGGACCGACGAGGAACGGCTGCGCGCCGCCGCCCGGCACCTGCTGCTCGCCGCCGCCCTCGCGACCCGCGCCCGTGCCGGGTACCACGGCGCCCGGCACCGCGGACCCGCCGCCGCCCTGCTGGCCGACGTCCTCGTCGGCCCCGCCTCCGGGGGCGACCACCTCACCGCCGTCGTCCCCGTGCACACCGGACGCCCTCTCTCCATACGGCTGCACCACGCCCTGTGCGCCGCCCGCGAGGCCGTCGACTACCAGCGCGCCACCGGCGCCATGGACGCCTTCGACAGCGCCGTGGCAGCGGGCGTCAGCCGTGAACTCACCGAGGCGCTGGTCACGCTGGTGCGGGGCACCGAGGGCGCCCGGATCGCCGTCGCCTGGGCGCCCGCCGCCGGAGTGCCGGAGGGCTGCGTGCCCGGCGCCGACCCCGTCGAGTTCTCCCCCGGCGACCTGCCCGCGCTGCGTGCCGCCGGGGCCCGCTACCTGCGTGCCGAACCCTCCGTGCCGGTGCGGATCACCGGCGCCGTGGTGCGGATGCGCAGGACACAGCCGCGCGGCGCGGGCACCGTACGGCTGCGGGTGCTCGCCGGGGCCGACGTGCCGCACGTCCGGCTCACCCTCGACGAGGAGGACTACCGCCTCGCGGGCCACGCCCACCTGGTCGGACTGCCGGTGCGGGTGCACGGACGGCTGGAGAGCCGGGGCGGCTTCCGGCGGCTGACCGGCGCGTGCGGGGTCGTCCCCGTACAGGTGGAGGAGGGCGAGCGGGACCGGCTCCTGAAGTCCCTCCAGGAGGACCTCGGCCTCTTCGAGGAGGCGTGCGGCGGCGAGGACTGACACTAACCGTTTCGCGATCGGAGGGGGCGGGTCGGTACGATTCCGGCTACGGCGCGCGCTCGGGTACGGCGCTCGCATTCGCCTTCAGTCAGGAGAGACCGGTGTCAGACGTCCGTGTGATCATCCAACGCGATTCCGAGCGGGAAGAGCGCGTGGTGACGACGGGCACTACGGCCGCCGACCTCTTCTCCGGTGAGCGCTCGGTCATCGCCGCGCGCGTGGGCGGCGAGCTGAAGGACCTCGCCTACGCGGTCTCCGACGGCGACGAGGTCGAGGGCGTCGAGATCTCCTCCGAGGACGGTCTCAACATCCTGCGCCACTCCACCGCGCACGTCATGGCGCAGGCCGTGCAGGAGCTGTTCCCCGAGGCCAAGCTGGGCATCGGCCCGCCCGTCCGGGACGGCTTCTACTACGACTTCGACGTGGAGAAGCCGTTCACGCCCGAGGATCTCAAGGCCATCGAGAAGAAGATGCAGGAGATCCAGAAGCGGGGCCAGAGGTTCTCCCGCCGCGTGGTGACCGACGAGGCCGCCCGTGAGGAGCTGGCCGACGAGCCGTACAAGCTGGAGCTGATCGGCATCAAGGGCTCCGCGTCCTCGGACGACGGCGCGGACGTCGAGGTGGGCGGCGGCGAGCTGACCATCTACGACAACCTGGACGCCAAGACCGGCGAACTGTGCTGGAAGGACCTGTGCCGGGGCCCGCACCTGCCGTCGACCCGGGCGATCCCGGCGTTCAAGCTGATGCGGAACGCCGCCGCCTACTGGCGCGGCAGCGAGAAGAACCCGATGCTCCAGCGCATCTACGGGACCGCCTGGCCGTCCCGCGACGAGCTGAAGGCGCACCTGGAGTTCCTCGCCGAGGCCGAGAAGCGCGACCACCGCAAACTGGGTTCCGAGCTCGACCTGTTCTCGATCCCGGAGCAGATCGGCTCCGGCCTCGCCGTCTTCCACCCCAAGGGCGGCATCGTCCGCCGGGTGATGGAGGACTACTCGCGGCGCCGCCACGAGGAGGCGGGGTACGAGTTCGTCTACACCCCGCACGCCACCAAGGGGAAGCTCTTCGAGACCTCGGGCCACCTCGACTGGTACGCCGAGGGCATGTACCCGCCCATGCAGCTCGACGAGGGCGTGGACTACTACCTCAAGCCCATGAACTGCCCGATGCACAACCTGATCTTCGACGCGCGCGGCCGGTCCTACCGTGAACTGCCGCTGCGGCTGTTCGAGTTCGGCACCGTGTACCGCTACGAGAAGTCGGGCGTCGTGCACGGGCTGACCCGCGCGCGCGGCTTCACCCAGGACGACGCGCACATCTACTGCACGCGTGAGCAGATGTCCGAGGAGCTGGACAAGCTGCTCACCTTCGTGCTGGACCTGCTGCGCGACTACGGTCTGACCGACTTCTACCTGGAGCTGTCCACCAAGGACGAGACCAAGTTCGTCGGGTCGGACGAGGCCTGGGAGGAGGCGACCGAGACGCTGCGCGAGGTCGCCGAGAAGCAGGGGCTGCCGCTGGTTCCCGACCCGGGTGGCGCGGCCTTCTACGGTCCGAAGATCTCCGTGCAGGCCCGGGACGCCATCGGCCGGACCTGGCAGATGTCGACCATCCAGCTCGACTTCAACCTGCCCGAGCGGTTCGAGCTGGAGTACACGTCGGCCGACGGCTCCAAGCAGCGGCCGGTGATGATCCACCGGGCCCTCTTCGGCTCCATCGAGCGGTTCTTCGCAGTCCTGCTTGAGCACTACGCGGGCGCCTTCCCGGCCTGGCTCGCGCCGGTGCAGGCCGTGGGCATCCCGGTCGGGGACGCGCACGTGGAGTACCTGGAGAAGTTCGCCGCGGAGGCGAAGAGGAAGGGGCTGCGGGTCGAGGTCGACTCTTCGTCTGACCGGATGCAGAAGAAGATCCGCAACGCCCAGAAGCAGAAGGTGCCGTTCATGGTCATCGTCGGGGACGACGACATGAACGCGGGCACGGTGTCGTTCCGCTACCGGGACGGGTCGCAGGAGAACGGCATCCCGTTCGACGACGCCCTCGGGAAGATCGCCAAGGTCGTCGAGGAGCGCGCGCAGGTCTGATCCGGCGCTGAGCGGGAGGCCCCCGGGGAGTTCACCTCCACGGGGGCCTCTCCTCGTCCTCCCGGGAGAACACCTGGAGCAGCCACGACGAGAACGACCCCGTCACCGCCCCCAGCAGCGCCAGGCCGCAGGCCATCAGGGCGACCGCGATCAGGCGGCCCACCGGCGTCACGGGCGCCACGTCGCCGTAGCCCACGGTGGACAGGGTCGAGCACGTCCACCAGACCGCGTCGCCGAAGGTGCGCATGGTGGCCCCGGGAGCCCCGCGCTCCTGCTGGTAGACGGCGAGCGCGCCCGCGAAGCCGAGGAGCACGGCGGACGTCCCGGCGTAGGCGATCACACGCCCGTACAGCGCGAGCCGCGGCTGTCCGTGCCGCCGCTTCACCCGCTCGTACGCCTTCACGAACCGCAGGGGCCGCAGCAGCGGCAGGACCAGGATGACCGCGTCGAACAGGTGGGTGCGTACGAAGCTCAGGCGCTGCCCGCTGAACCGCCAGCGGACCGCGTAGTCCACGGCGAAGGCCGCCCAGGCGGCGAGCATCGTGCCGTAGCAGGCGACGCGCGCCGCCCCGGGCAGCGAGGGGTCGGCGAGCACCCGGACCGCGTAGGCGGCGAGGAAGAGCAGTGAGGCGAGGGTGAGGGGGCCGCCGGTGCGGCGTTCCCAGCGGGCCTCACGGCTGTCGTCGTCCATCGGCCCAGCTTCACCCGGGTGGTTTTCCGGGTGCCCGGCGACACGCCCCGTTCGGGCGACGCCATATGCTTCCTAGCATGACGAGTGAGCCGGAGCAGCAGATCGGAGTGGGTACGCAGGACGCGTTCCAGCGCCTGTGGACGCCCCACCGGATGGCGTACATCCAGGGCGAGAACAAGCCGAGCGGCCCCGGTGCCGACGACGGCTGCCCGTTCTGCTCGATCCCGGCCAAGTCCGACGAGGACGGGCTGGTCGTCCGGCGCGGTGAGCTGGTGTACGCGGTGCTGAACCTCTACCCGTACAACGGCGGCCACCTCATGGTCGTGCCCTACCGGCACGTCGCCGACTACACCGACCTCACCGGTGCCGAGACCGCCGAGCTGGCCGAGCTGACCAAGCAGGCGATGACGGCGCTGCGGGCGGCGTCCGGGGCGCACGGGTTCAACATCGGGATGAACCAGGGCGCGGTCGCGGGCGCGGGGATCGCCGCGCACCTGCACCAGCACATCGTGCCGCGCTGGGGCGGGGACACGAACTTCATGCCGGTGGTGGGGCACACCAAGGTGCTGCCGCAGCTGCTGGCCGACACCCGGAAGATGCTGGCGGAGGCGTGGCCGGGACGGTGACGGCGGTCAGGTGCGGTGAGGCGCGTCACGCGCACGCCACCGCACCGGGCTCCCGGGCTCACGCGTCGTAGAGGTCGGCCTTCTTCGGGGCCGCGTCCTGGACGGCCCCGCTGAGGGACGCCGAGCGGGAGCCGAACTTCTCCGTGTTGACGCCGTTCTCCTTGAGGACCTTGATCGCGGCGGAGTGGACGACCCGCAGCACCGGGGTGGCGGCGCGCAGGGCGTCGTCGGCCATGAAGCGGTGCCGCCAGGGCTTGTCGGCCCACACGTGCCGCAGTCCGAACGGCTCGGGCAGGCTGAGGGAGCCACCGAGCCAGTTCAGCAGCGGCGGGTACCAGGTGAGCGGCGCGCGGGCGGCGAGGCGGACCACCTCGTCGGTGTCGACGAGCGGCAGCTTGATGGTCCGGCTCTCCCAGCGCTTGAGGGACTTCTGGACCGACTTCTCCTTGGCCGCGGGCTTGGCCGAGAACAGCGGGTGGACCCGGCCGAGGGCGTGTCCGGTGACCTCGATGCGCAGGGTCTCGTAGAGCACGGTCACGGTGATGAGCATGGTGAGGACCAGCTGGCCGTCCCACAGGACCCACTGGACGCCGAGGTAGTGCCGGTCGCCGCTGCCGAACTGCTGCTTGTTGCAGATGTCCTGTATGGCGTGCGGTTTGACCTGGTACGCCTCCACGTCGGTGCCCTCGGGGCGGGACACCGAGCCCGCGTTCTCGTCGACGGGGGTGACGATCCAGTGCCGTATCGACGGCTTGGGGAAGCCGCCGGTGTTCAGCGGGCCGCGTTCCAGCATCCGGAGCTGGTCGTGGATGGAGCGTATGACGTCCCAGCTGCGGAACGGGTGGATCTCCCGGTCGGGGTCGGCGGGCACGAGGTCCTCGGCGAGCTGCCAGGTGCCCCAGCGGGTGCCCATGCCGAGTATGCCCTTGGGGCCGGCGTAGAAGACGGAGTTGGACTGCTGCTCGGCGCTGAGCTTGGCCAGGGACTGGCGCAGCTGCTCGGCGGCGGTCTCGCCGGGGCTGCTGGGCACGGCCTCGGGCACCTTGGCGCCGACGCTGCTGCCGGAGAGCAGGCTGTCCCAGCGCGCGCGCAGGTCACGTGCGGTGCGCTCGCAGATCTGCTTGGCCCAGAACCAGCCGACGACGGGCATCACCACGGCCGCGCGTGCGTACCACGCCCAGAAGCCCGTGAAGGGCATCCGGACGAGGAAGAGCACGGCGAGCGCGCCGACCGCGACGAGCAGGGTGGTGGCGAGGGTGGAGGCCCGCTTGTCGTCGCGCTTGGCGACGGTGCCGCGCAGGGTGAACACCAGCAGCCAGACCAGCAGTCCGGGCAGGAAGAGCACGCCGCACAGCACCATGACGACGGAGAGCAGGTTGTCCCGTTCCTTGCGGATGCGGTTGGCCGCGAGGCAGTGCTCGACGACGACCTGCGGTTCGACGCCGAAGGACTGGATGAGCGGTTTGCGGCCGGAGCCGAGCATCCGGTTGACGACGGCCGTGGCGAACGCCTCGCCGAGGTTGGGCCGGAAGATTTTGGCCCACTTCTGGCCCTCGGACACCTTCGACTCGTGCCACTCGCTGTTGGCCTTGAGGATCTCCGCGACCTCGTTGTCGCGGTAGGCCGCCGAGGCCAGCGCGAAGGTCGCCGTCTGGCCCTCGTCGCCCGTGCGCGGCACCTGCGGTCCGAAAAAGTCCGCGAAACCGCCGTCAACGGTCATTCCCGCCCCCACTCGCCGTACGCACTGTCGCTCCTGCGGACTTCCCGACTTCCCCGCTTCGCACACCTGTTGATCAGGTCCTCAGCGTATCCGCAGCCGCTGACATCCGGGTGGCGGACGGCCGAAGCCGTCCGCCACCGTGGAGGAGAACCCCCGGGATCGGGCCACTTGGGGGTGGCGCGGGGGCAAGCGCGCCGTGTGGGGCGGGTGTTGCTACGCCTGGTCGGCCTCCTGTGCGCGGACCCTCTCCGCGATCTGCGGGGGCATCGGCTCGTGCCGGGCGTACCGGCGGCTGAAGCGGGCGGTGCCGTGGGAGAGGGAGCGCAGGTCGACGGCGTACCGGCCGATCTCGATCTCGGGCACCTCGGCGCGTACGAGGGTGCGTCCGCCGGGCGTCTGCTCGGTGCCGAGGACCCGGCCGCGCCGTCCGGACAGGTCGCTCATGACGGCGCCCACGTAGTCGTCGCCGACGAGCACGCTCACCTCGGCGACCGGTTCGAGGAGGTGGATGCGGGCGTCGGCGGCGGCCTCCCGCAGGGCGAGCGCCCCGGCCGTCTGGAAGGCGGCGTCGGAGGAGTCGACCGAGTGCGCCTTGCCGTCCAGGAGCGTGACCCGGACGTCGATCAGGGGGTACCCGGCGGCGACGCCCTTGGCGGCCTGGGCGCGTACGCCCTTCTCCACCGAGGGGATGAACTGCCGGGGCACCGCGCCGCCGACCACCTTGTCCACGAACTCGATGCCCGAACCGCCCGGCAGCGGCTCCACCTCGATCTCGCAGATGGCGTACTGGCCGTGGCCGCCGGACTGCTTGACGTGCCGTCCGCGGCCCGCGGACTTCGCGGCGAACGTCTCGCGCAGGGAGACCCTGTGGGGGATGACGTCGACCTGGACGCCGTAGCGGCTGCGCAGCCGTTCCAGGGCGACGTCCGCGTGGGCCTCGCCCAGGCACCACAGGACGACCTGGTGGGTGTTCTGGTTCTGCTCCAGGCGCATGGTGGGGTCCTCGGCGACGAGCCGGGCCAGGCCCTGCGAGAGCTTGTCCTCGTCGGCCTTGCTGTGCGCCTGGATGGCGAGCGGCAGCAGCGGGTCGGGCATCTCCCAGGGCTCCATCAGGAGCGGGTCGTCCTTGGCGGACAGGGTGTCGCCGGTCTCGGCGCGGGCGAGCTTGGCCACGCACGCGAGGTCGCCCGCGACGCAGTGGGTGACGGGGACCTGCCGCTTGCCGAACGGGGTGGACAGGGCGCCGACGCGTTCGTCGACATCGTGGTCCTCGTGGCCGCGGTCGGCGAGCCCGTGCCCGGAGACGTGCACCGTCTCGTCGGGGCGCAGGGTGCCGGAGAAGACGCGGACCAGGGAGACGCGGCCGACGTAGGGGTCGGAGGAGGTCTTCACGACCTCGGCGACGAGGGGGCTGTCGGGGTCGCAGGGCTTCAGCTCGCGCGGGGTGCCGTCGATGGTGGTGACCCGGGGTGCCGCGCGCTCCAGCGGGGTGGGGAAGCCGCCGGTGACGAGTTCCAGCAGTTCGACCGTGCCGAGGCCCTGCCGGGCGCCGTCGGTCGCGGGGGCGGCGGCCAGCACGGGGAAGAAGGTGCCGCGCGCGACGGCCCGTTCCAGGTCGGTCACGAGCGTGCTGACATCGACGCGTTCGCCGCCGAGGTAGCGGTCCATGAGGGTCTCGTCCTCGCTCTCGGCGATGATCCCCTCGATGAGCCGGTTGCGGGCCTGCTCGATGAGCGGCAGCTGGTCCTCGGCGGGTTCGGACTCCTTGCGCTCGCCGGTCGAGTAGTCGTACAGCCGCTGCGACAGCAGCCCGACGAGGCCGGTCACGGGCGCGTGCCCGTCGGGCGCCTGCGGGCCGTGCAGCGGCAGGTAGAGCGGCAGGACGGCGTCGGGGTCGTCGGCGCCGAACGCGTCGGCGCAGAACCCGGTCATCTCGTCGTAGTCCGCGCGGGCCGACTCCAGGTGGGTGACGACGATGGCGCGCGGCATCCCGACCGCGGCGCACTCGTCCCACACCATGCGGGTGGAGCCGTCCACGCCGTCGGAGGCCGAGACGACGAAGAGGGCCGCGTCCGCCGCGCGCAGACCGGCCCGCAGCTCTCCGACGAAGTCGGCGTATCCGGGGGTGTCCAGCAGGTTGACCTTGATGCCGTTCCATTCGACGGGCACCAGGGAGAGCTGCACCGAGCGCTGCTGGCGGTGCTCTATCTCGTCGTAGTCGGAGACGGTGCCGCCGTCCTGTACGCGGCCCGCCCGGTTGACCGCCCCCGCGGTCAGCGCGAGGGCTTCCACCAAGGTGGTCTTGCCCGATCCGGAGTGGCCGACCAGCACCACATTCCGTACGGACGCGGGGTGGTCGGCCGCCATTGCCCTGCCGGCGGCTCCGGGGTGTGTGTTCGCCTTGTCGCCCATTGTCCTGCCTCCCGTGCGCGGTGAGGTCACTGTGGGCGCGGACACGCGGGAACCGCGTGCGGGGGCGGCTCCGGCGACGCCCGCGATTCTTCGAGCTTTCCACTCCCGTCACGGTGCGTCCATACGGAGGAGGGGAATCCGACTTTCGGGACGTGGCGCCGTTGGTCCGCGCGGGCTGCGGTGCCCGGCAGCCACGGACACGCGCGCGTGGCTACGATGGGCCAGCCGGTGGCCAGCAGGGGCCGCGCGGCGACCTTGACCCTCGGGAAGGCCATGCTGAACAAGTACGCGCGTGCTTTCTTCACGCGTGTTCTCACGCCGTTCGCCACGTTTCTGATCCGGCGGGGCGTCAGCCCTGACACGGTCACGCTGATCGGCACCGCCGGTGTGATGGCGGGGGCGCTGGTCTTCTACCCCAGGGGGGAGTTCTTCTGGGGCACGGTCGTGATCACGCTGTTCGTCTTCTCCGACCTCGTCGACGGGAACATGGCGCGCCAGCTGGGCCGCTCCAGCCGCTGGGGCGCCTTCCTGGACTCCACGCTCGACCGGGTCGCCGACGGCGCGATCTTCGGCGGGTTCGCCCTGTGGTACGCGGCCGGTGGGGACGACATCGTCCTGTGCGCGGTGTCGATCTTCTGTCTGGCCAGCGGCCAGGTGGTGTCGTACACCAAGGCCCGTGGTGAGTCGATCGGGCTGCCGGTCGCCGTCAACGGGCTGGTCGAGCGGGCCGAGCGGCTGGTGATCTCGCTGGTCGCGGCCGGGTTCGCGGGCCTGCACAAGTTCGGGGTGCCCGGCATCCAGTACCTGCTGCCGATCGCGCTGTGGATCGTCGCCGTCGGCAGCCTGGTGACGCTGGTGCAGCGGGTCGTCACCGTGCGCCGGGAGTCCGCGGAGGCCGAGGCGGCGGCGGAGGCGGAGCCCGGGGCGCGGACCTCCGGCAACGCCGCCCAGAACGGCGCTGGTGCCGCCCCAGGCGCCCGCAACGCCGCGCAGGGGGCCGGGGGAGCCCCCCGGGACGGCGGGGCGGCGACATGAGCGCCCGGGACCGGTTGACGGACGGGCTGTACGGCGTCGGCTGGGGCACCGTGAAGAAGCTCCCCGAGCCGGTCGCCGTACGGCTCGGGCGCACCGTCGCCGACCTCGCCTGGCGGCAGGACGGCAAGGGCGTGCGGCGGCTGGCGGCCAACTACGCGCGCGTGCTGCCCGACGCCACACCGGAGCGCCTCGCGGAGCTGACCCGCGCGGGGATGCGCTCGTACCTGCGGTACTGGATGGAGTCCTTCCGGCTCCCGGCCTGGAGCGCCGAGCGCGTCGAGGGCGGGTTCGACCCGAAGGACGTGCACTACCTGACCGACGGGCTGGCCGCCGGGAACGGCGTGATCCTCGCGCTGCCGCACCTGGCCAACTGGGACCTGGCGGGCGCGTGGGTCACCACCAAGCTGCGGACCCCGTTCACCACGGTCGCCGAGCGGCTGAGGCCGGAGACGCTGTACGACCGGTTCGTGGCCTACCGGGAGGGCCTCGGCATGGAGGTCCTGCCGCACAGCGGCGGCACCGCCTTCGGCACGCTGGCCCGGCGGCTGCGCGACGGCGGCCTGGTCTGCCTGGTCGCCGACCGCGACCTGTCCGCCTCCGGGGTCACGGTCGACTTCTTCGGCGCGGAGGCGCGGATGCCCGCCGGTCCCGCGCTGCTCGCCCAGCAGACCGGCGCGCTGCTGCTGCCGGTCACCCTCTGGTACGACGACTCGCCGGTCATGCAGGGCCGGGTGCACCCGCCGGTCGAGGTACCCGCGTCAGGTACCCGGGCGGAGAGGACGTCTGCCATGACGCAGGCGCTGGCCAACGCCTTCGCCACCGGCATCGCCGAGCACCCGGAGGACTGGCACATGCTGCAACGGCTGTGGACCGCTGACCTCGACCCCGCGAAGGGACCCTCGTGAGGATCGGCATCGTCTGCCCGTACTCCTGGGACGTCCCCGGCGGCGTCCAGTTCCACATCCGTGACCTGGCCGAGTACTTCCTCCGCCTCGGTCACGAGGTGTCCGTCCTCGCCCCGGCCGACGACGACACCCCGCTGCCGCCGTACGTGGTCTCGGCGGGCCGCGCGGTCCCGGTGCCGTACAACGGCTCGGTGGCCCGGCTGAACTTCGGTTTCCTGTCGGCGGCGCGGGTGCGGCGCTGGCTGCACGACGGCGCGTTCGACGTCATCCACATCCACGAACCGACGTCGCCGTCGCTGGGCCTGCTGACCTGCTGGGCGGCGCAGGGCCCGATCGTGGCGACCTTCCACACCTCCAACCCCCGCTCGCGCGCGATGATCGCCGCGTACGCCATCCTCCAGGCGGCGCTGGAGAAGATCAGCGCCCGGATCGCGGTCAGCGAGTACGCCCGCCGCACGCTCGTCGAGCACCTCGGCGGCGACGCGGTGGTCATTCCCAACGGCGTCGACGTGGACTTCTTCGCGCGGGCCGAGCCCAAGCCGGAGTGGCAGGGCGGGACGATCGGCTTCATCGGGCGCATCGACGAGCCCCGCAAGGGCCTCCCGGTGCTGATGCGGGCCCTGCCGGGGATCCTCGCCGAGCGGCCGGGGACGCGGCTGCTGGTGGCGGGCCGCGGCGACGAGGAGGAGGCCGTCGAGTCCCTCCCCGCCGACCTGCGTTCCCGCGTGGAGTTCCTCGGCATGGTCAGCGACGAGGACAAGGCGCGGCTGCTGCGCAGCGTCGACGTGTACGTGGCGCCCAACACCGGCGGTGAGAGCTTCGGCATCATCCTCGTCGAGGCGATGTCGGCGGGCGCGCCGGTGCTCGCCTCCGACCTGGACGCCTTCGCCCAGGTCCTCGACCACGGGGCGGCGGGCGAACTCTTCGCCAACGAGGACGCCGACGCCCTGGCCGAGGCGGCCGTCCGGCTCCTCGGGGACCCCGGGCGCCGCGAGGAGCTCCGGGAGCGCGGCAGCGCCCATGTACGCCGCTTCGACTGGTCGACCGTCGGCGCCGACATCCTCTCCGTCTACGAGACGGTGACGGCGGGCGCGGCGGCGGTGGCGGCGGACGAGCGGACGACGGGGCTACGGGCCCGGTTCGGGCTGGCACGGGACTGAAGGGCGGCGCCCGAGGGACTGAGCGGCGCCCACCACGTGGACCGGGCGGCGGTCACCCCGTGACGGGGCGGCGCCCACCCGGTCGACTACCCGCCGGCTCGCTCGGTGGGCCGCGCGGCGGACCGCCCCGTGGACGGGGCCGTCCGACTCGGCGTTCCGCGCGGGGCCCCGCGCAGCGGACTGGGGGCGGCCGCCCGGGCGGCTGAGGGAGCCCGGTCCGGCGTTCCGCGCGGGGGCTCGACCAGTGGACTGCGCGGCGGCCACCCGGCGGGCTGCGCGCGGGCGCTGGACTGAGGTGGCCCGCCCCGGCGTCCCGCGTGGTGGCCCGCCCCGGCGTCCCGCGCGGCGGCCCGCTTCCAGCGGACGGGCTGCGCGGCGTTCGTGCGGGGTCCCTGCACCGGGCTGAGGTCGCCTGGCCCGGCGTTCCGCGCGGGGTGCCCGCACCGGGCTGAGGGAGCCCGCCCCGGCGTCCCGCGCGGCGCCCGCCCCCAGCGGGCGTGCTGAGGCCCGCCCCGCCCGGCGTCCCGCGCGGGTATAACCTTGCCGCCCGTGACCGCAACCCTCATCTGGATCCTGGTCGCCCTCGTGGCGATCGGCCTGTACCTGAGTTGGACCGCGGGCCGCCTGGACCGCCTGCACGCGCGGATCGACGCCGCCCGCGCCGCCCTGGACGCGCACCTGCTGCGCCGGGCCTCCGTGGCGCAGGAACTGGCCACCTCCGGGGTGCTCGACCCGGCCGCGTCGATCGTGCTGTACGAGGCCGCGCACGCCGCCCGGCAGGCCGAGGAGGAGCAGCGGGAGTTCGCGGAGAGCGAGCTGAGCCAAGCCCTGCGCGCGGTCCTCGCCGACCCCGGCCAGGTGGACGGGGTGCGCGCCGCCCCCGGCGGTGAGGCGGCCGTCACGGAGTTGGCGGAGGCGGTGCGGCGGGTGCCGATGGCCCGGCGCTTCCACAACGACGCCGTCCGCGCGGCCCGCGCCCTGCGGCGGCACCGCAAGGTCCGCTGGTTCCGGCTGGCCGGGCACGCCCCGTTCCCGCTGGCCTTCGAAATGGACGACGAACCGCCCGCCGCGCTGGTGGAGAGGGCCGCCTGAACGGCGTATTCCAGACACCTCCCGTCCGGAAAACGAGCCACCGCTTCCTCATTGGCCCTTGCTGTGGCCTGCACGCCTCACGTTTCCTCGGTACTCGGTAGCAGCCCTCTTTCCCGTCAGCGAGGTCACCCGTGTCCAGCACGCCTTCCGAGAACCAGACCCCCGAGACCGGCACCGCGCGCGTGAAGCGCGGCATGGCCGAGCAGCTCAAGGGCGGTGTGATCATGGACGTCGTCACGCCGGAGCAGGCGAAGATCGCCGAGGACGCGGGCGCCGTCGCCGTCATGGCCCTGGAGCGGGTCCCCGCCGACATCCGCAAGGACGGCGGCGTGGCCCGGATGTCCGACCCGGACATGATCGAGGGCATCATCGAGGCGGTGTCGATCCCGGTGATGGCCAAGTCCCGCATCGGCCACTTCGTCGAGGCCCAGGTGCTCCAGTCGCTCGGCGTCGACTACATCGACGAGTCCGAGGTCCTCACCCCGGCCGACGAGGTCAACCACTCCGACAAGTGGGCCTTCACCACCCCGTTCGTCTGCGGCGCCACCAACCTGGGCGAGGCCCTGCGCCGGATCGCCGAGGGCGCGGCCATGATCCGCTCCAAGGGCGAGGCCGGCACCGGCAACGTCGTCGAGGCGGTCCGCCACCTGCGCCAGATCAAGAACGAGATCGCCCGCCTGCGCGGCTACGACAACAACGAGCTGTACGCCGCCGCCAAGGAGCTGCGCGCCCCCTACGAGCTGGTCAGGGAGGTCGCCGAGCTGGGCAAGCTCCCGGTCGTGCTGTTCTCCGCCGGTGGCGTCGCCACCCCGGCCGACGCCGCGCTGATGCGCCAGCTCGGCGCCGAGGGCGTCTTCGTCGGCTCCGGCATCTTCAAGTCCGGCGACCCGGCCAAGCGCGCCGCCGCCATCGTGAAGGCCACCACCTTCTACGACGACCCGAAGATCATCGCCGACGCGTCCCGCAACCTCGGCGAGGCCATGGTCGGCATCAACTGCGACACCCTGCCCGAGTCCGAGCGCTACGCGAACCGGGGCTGGTGATGACCGCTCCCGTGGTCGGAGTCCTCGCACTCCAGGGCGACGTACGGGAGCACCTGATCGCCCTGGCCGCGGCCGACGCCGTGGCCAGGCCGGTCCGGCGCCCCGAGGAGCTCGCCGCGGTGGACGGCCTCGTCATACCCGGCGGCGAGTCCACCACCATCTCCAAGCTGGCCGTCCTCTTCGGCCTGATGGAGCCCCTCCGCGCGCGCGTGCGGGACGGTATGCCCGTCTACGGCACCTGCGCGGGCATGATCATGCTCGCCGAGAAGATCCTCGACCCGCGCTCGGGCCAGGAGACCGTCGGTGGCATCGACATGATCGTGCGCCGCAACGCCTTCGGACGGCAGAACGAGTCCTTCGAGGCGGCGGTGGACGTCCGGGGCGTCGACGGCGATCCTGTGGAGGGCGTCTTCATCCGCGCGCCGTGGGTGGAGTCCGTGGGCGCCGCCGCCGAGGTGCTCGCCGAGCACGGGGGGCACATCGTGGCCGTCCGCCAGGGCAACGCGCTGGCCACGTCGTTCCACCCGGAGCTGACCGGCGACCACCGCGTGCACGGGCTCTTCGTCGACATGGTGCGCGCGAGCCGGGCGCCGGAGTCCTTGTAGGATCTCTGACGTTCGTCATTGGATGGGTTACGCGAAGGAGACAGGCAGATGTCCGGCCACTCTAAATGGGCCACGACGAAGCACAAGAAGGCCGTCATCGATGCCAAGCGCGGCAAGCTCTTCGCGAAGCTGATCAAGAACATCGAGGTCGCGGCCCGCATGGGCGGCGTCGACCTGGACGGCAACCCGACGCTCTACGACGCCGTGCAGAAGGCGAAGAAGTCGTCGGTGCCGAACAAGAACATCGACTCGGCGATCAAGCGCGGCGGCGGCCTCGAAGCGGGCGGCGCCGACTACGAGACGATCATGTACGAGGGTTACGGCCCCAACGGTGTCGCGGTGCTCATCGAGTGCCTCACCGACAACCGCAACCGCGCCGCCTCCGAGGTCCGCGTCGCCATGACCCGCAACGGCGGCTCCATGGCCGACCCCGGCTCGGTGTCGTACCTCTTCCACCGCAAGGGCGTCGTCATCGTCCCCAAGGGCGAGCTGACCGAGGACGAGGTCCTCATGGCCGTCCTGGACGCGGGTGCGGAGGAAGTGAACGACCTCGGCGAGAACTTCGAGGTGGTCTCCGAGCCCACCGACCTGGTCGCGGTCCGCACGGCCCTCCAGGACGCGGGCATCGACTACGAGTCCGCCGACGCCAACTTCGTCCCGACCATGCAGGTCGAGCTGGACGAGGAGGGCGCCAAGAAGATCTTCAAGCTGATCGACGCGCTCGAGGACAGCGACGACGTGCAGAACGTCTTCGCCAACTTCGACGTCAGCGACGAGATCATGGAGAAGGTCGACGCGTAGCACCGCGGCGGACTGGGCGTCTTCGGCGGGCTGGTGGGACACGTCCTACCAGCCCGCCGCCGTTGTCGGTGGCAGCGGCTAGCCTGACAGGACAAAGATCGCCGTCCGTGGGCGGCAACCAGCCGTTGGGGAACCACGACGCTGGTCAGCCAGGTCCGCGAGAGCGGCGGCGGTCCAGCCGCGAGGAGGGGAGGGCGCGTGCGCGTACTGGGGGTGGACCCGGGGCTGACCCGGTGCGGCGTCGGCGTCGTCGAGGGCGTCGCGGGACGGCCGTTGACCATGCTCGGCGTCGGAGTGGTCCGCACCTCGGCCGACGCGGAGCTGGGGGACCGGCTGGTCGCCGTCGAGCAGGGCGTCGAGCGGTGGCTCGACGAACACCGGCCGGAATGCGTCGCCGTGGAGCGCGTGTTCAGCCAGCACAACGTGCGTACCGTGATGGGCACCGCCCAGGCCAGCGCCGTCGCCATGCTGTGCGCCGCCCGCCGCGGCATCCCCGTCGCCCTGCACACCCCCAGCGAGGTCAAGGCCGCCGTCACCGGCAGCGGGCGGGCGGACAAGGCCCAGGTCGGCGCCATGGTCACCCGGCTCCTCCGGCTCAGCGCGCCCCCCAGGCCCGCGGACGCCGCCGACGCCCTCGCCCTCGCCATCTGCCACATCTGGCGCGCCCCCGCCCAGAACCGCCTCCAGCAGGCCGTCGCCCTGCACACCGCCCACGCAACGAAAGGCCGTACGGCATGATCGCCTTCGTCAGCGGCCCGGTCGCCGCCCTCGCCCCCGACTCCGCGGTGGTCGAGGTGGGCGGGATCGGCATCGCCGTCCAGTGCACCCCGAACACCCTCTCCGGGCTGCGCACCGGCCAGCAGGCCAGGCTCGCCACCTCCCTGGTCGTCCGGGAGGACTCCCTGACCCTCTACGGCTTCGCCGACGACGACGAGCGGCAGACCTTCGAACTGCTGCAGACCGCGAGCGGTGTCGGCCCCCGGCTCGCCCAGGCCATGCTGGCCGTGCACTCCCCGGACGCCCTGCGCAGAGCCGTCGCCACCGGCGACGAGAAGGCCCTCACCGCCGTCCCCGGCATCGGTAAGAAGGGTGCGCAGAAGCTGCTCCTGGAACTGAAGGACCGGCTCGGCGAACCCCTCGGTGCCCCCGCCGTCGGCGCCCCCGTCACCCACGGCTGGCGCGACCAGCTGCACGCCGCCCTGATCGGCCTCGGCTACGCCACCCGCGAGGCCGACGAGGCCGTCTCCGCCGTCACCCCGCAGGCCGAGGCCGCGGGCGGCCCGCCCCCGGTCGGACAGCTCCTCAAGGCCGCCCTCCAGACGCTGAACCGCGCCCGATAACCCGCGGTCGAGAGCCCGCCAGCCCGTAGTCGAGAACCGAGGCACACCACATGAACTGGGACGACACCCCCGACACCGCCACCGAGCGGCTCGTCGGTGCGTCCGCCGACGGTGAGGACCAGGCCGTCGAGGCCGCCCTGCGCCCCAAGGACCTGCACGAGTTCATCGGCCAGGAGAAGGTCCGCGAGCAGCTCGACCTCGTGCTGCGCGCCGCCCGCGCGCGCGGCGCCACCGCCGACCACGTCCTGCTGTCCGGCGCCCCCGGCCTCGGCAAGACCACCCTGTCGATGATCATCGCGGCCGAGATGGGCGCCCCCATCCGCATCACGTCGGGGCCCGCCATCCAGCACGCCGGCGACCTCGCGGCGATCCTGTCCTCCCTCCAGGAGGGCGAGGTCCTCTTCCTCGACGAGATCCACCGCATGTCCCGCCCCGCCGAGGAGATGCTCTACATGGCGATGGAGGACTTCCGCGTCGACGTCATCGTCGGCAAGGGCCCCGGCGCCACCGCCATCCCCCTGGAGCTGCCGCCGTTCACCCTGGTCGGCGCCACCACCCGCGCGGGCCTGCTGCCGCCCCCGCTGCGCGACCGCTTCGGCTTCACCGCGCACATGGAGTTCTACGAGCCCACCGAGCTGGAACGGGTCATCCACCGCTCCGCCAGCCTGCTCGACGTCGAGATCGAGGCGCCCGGCGCCGCCGAGATCGCGGGCCGCTCCCGCGGCACGCCCCGCATCGCCAACCGGTTGCTGCGCCGGGTCCGCGACTACGCCCAGGTCAAGGCCGACGGCGTGATCAGCCAGGAGATCGCCGCCGCCGCCCTCGCGGTCTACGAGGTCGACAGCCGTGGCCTCGACCGCCTCGACCGCGCCGTCCTGGAGGCCCTGCTGAAGCTGTTCGGCGGCGGCCCCGTGGGCCTGTCCACCCTCGCGGTCGCCGTGGGGGAGGAGCGCGAGACCGTCGAGGAGGTCGCCGAGCCCTTCCTGGTACGGGAGGGACTGCTCGCCCGCACCCCGCGCGGCCGGGTCGCCACCCCCGCCGCATGGGCGCATCTCGGCCTCACCGCACCCGGCACCGGCGCTGTGGGAAACGGACAACAGGACTTGTTCGGGACGTGACGGTGCGGACATTGGCCAGCCCAGGAACCCTGGTGCCATGCTGAGCGTTGTTCCATGCGCGCGGACTCGCTTAGACTCCGCCGATGCCGCCCTTCTCGTGGCGGCAAGCACACCCCCAACCATCAGGCCGCTCACCACCGCGGTCGTGTGAAGGAAGTTCCGACCCGTGAGTCTCGTGACCCTCCTCCCGTTCATCGTGCTCATCGGGGCCATGTTCCTGATGACGCGGTCGGCCAAGAAGAAGCAGCAGCAGGCCGCCGACATGCGGAACCAGATGCAGCCCGGTTCCGGAGTCCGCACGATCGGGGGCATGTACGCCACGGTCAAGGAAGTCAACGAGGACACCGTCCTCCTCGACGCCGGACCGGGTGTGGAGCTGCTCTTCGCCAAGAACTCCATCGGTGCGGTCCTCACCGACGACGAGTACAACCGCATCGTGCACGGCATCGAGCACGACCTGAAGTCCGACGCAGGCCTCGTGCCGGACGACGCCTCCTCCCTCACCGACTCCGACGAGTCCGCCGAAGCCGCCTCCGACGGCGACACCTCCGCCGACGCCTCCGTCGACCTCGGCAAGAAGGACACGGCCGAGGAGCCGTCCACCGCCGACGCGAAGCCGGGCGAGGAGCCGAAGAAGTCCGACGGCGACTCCGACGCGAAGTAGTCACGCCCAGGGCGCGCGGGTACCACCCGCGCACCCAGGGACCTGCTCGTCGCGCACGGGATCCCGACACCATGGCACGGCCGCACGCCCGCAGACCCGGCGCGGAGCGGCCCGAGAGGGAGTACGAGAAGGTGGCAGCACCCAAAAAGGGTCGGAGCGCGAGCGCTCAGAGCAAGCCGGTGCGCTCGCTGGTCCTGATTCTGATCGCCATCGTGGCGCTCACGGGGGGCATGTTCCTCTCCGGACATACCACCCCGCGTCTCGGCATCGACCTGGCGGGCGGCACGAGCATCACGCTCCGCGCCGTCCCCGAGGACGGCGACGAGGCGGCGATCAACAAGACCAACATGAACACCGCGGTCTCCATCATGGAGCGCCGCGTCAACGGTCTTGGCGTGTCCGAGGCGGAAGTCCAGACCCAGGGCGATCGCAACATCATCGTCAACATCCCCAAGGGCACCAACTCCAAGCAGGCCCGGGAACAGGTCGGCACCACCGCCAAGCTGTACTTCCGGCCGGTCCTGGCCACCGAGCCCACCGGCCCCGCCGCGGCGAACCCCTCGCCCAGCGCCTCGGGCGAGGCCACCGGCTCCGCCAGCCCCTCCGCGTCAGCGTCCCCGTCGGACGGCGAGTCCGCCACCGGCACCGAGACCGCCAAGGCGACCCCGTCGGGCTCCGCCACCACCCAGGGCCGCGCCGTCACCGACGCGCTGAAGGCCGACCCCACGCCCTCCGACTCGGCCTCGGCCTCCGCGAGCGCCAGCCCCTCCGCCACGGACGAGGGCGCCGCCTCCGACGCCGACACCAAGGTCCAGCAGGAGTACGCCGCACTGGACTGCTCCAAGAAGGCGGCCCGCACCGACGCCGGTGACGGCGCCAAGCCCGACGCCTCCACGGTCGGTTGCGGTGAGATCAACGGCGTCTGGTACAAGTACCTGCTCGGCCCGGCCGCCGTCGACGGCACCGAGGTCGACGACGCCAGCGCCGTCTACGACACCCAGAGCGGTGCCGGCTGGAAGGTCCAGATGGACTTCTCCTCCTCCGGCGCCAAGAAGTTCGCCGACATCACCGGCCAGCTCGCGCAGAACCAGTCGCCGCAGAACCAGTTCGGCATCGTCCTGGACGGAGAGGTCGTCTCCAGCCCGTTCGTCAGCCAGTCCATCTCCGGCGGCAACGCGGAGATCTCCGGCAGCTTCACCCAGGACGAGGCGCAGAACCTCGCCAACATGCTCTCCTACGGCGCCCTGCCGCTGAGCTTCCAGGAGGACAGCGTCACCACGGTCACCGCCGCGCTCGGCGGCGACCAGCTCCACGCGGGCCTCATCGCGGGCGCCATCGGCCTCGCGCTGGTCGTGCTCTACCTGGTGGTCTACTACCGCGGCCTGTCCTTCATCGCGATCGCCTCGCTGCTGGTCTCCGCCGCGCTCACCTACGTGATCATGTCGCTGCTCGGCCCCGCCATCGGCTTCGCGCTGAACCTCCCCGCGGTCTGCGGCGCCATCGTCGCCATCGGCATCACCGCGGACTCGTTCATCGTCTACTTCGAACGCGTCCGCGACGAGATCCGTGAGGGCCGCTCGCTGCGCCCCGCGGTCGAGCGGGCCTGGCCGCGCGCCCGGCGCACCATCCTGGTCTCCGACTTCGTGTCGTTCCTCGCCGCCGCGGTGCTGTTCGTCGTCACCGTCGGCAAGGTGCAGGGCTTCGCCTTCACGCTCGGCCTCACGACCGTGCTCGACGTCGTGGTCGTGTTCCTGTTCACCAAGCCGCTGCTGACGCTGATGGCGCGCCGGAAGTTCTTCGCGAGCGGCCACCGCTGGTCCGGCCTGGACCCGAAGGCCCTGGGAGCCAAGCCCCCGCTGCGCCGCACCCGCCGTCCCGTCGCCCCCGTCGACCCGAAGGAGGCGTGAGATGTCGAAGCTCGGCAACCTCGGCGCCCGGCTCCACCGTGGCGAGGTCGGTTACGACTTCGTCGGCAACCGCAAGCTCTGGTACGGCATCTCGATCCTGATCACCATCACGGCCATCGTCGGCCTGACGGTGCGCGGCCTGAACATGGGCATCGAGTTCCAGGGCGGCGCCGTCTTCACCACCCCGAAGACGTCCGTCTCGGTCTCCCAGGCGCAGGAGTACGCGGAGGAGGCGTCGGGTCACGACGCCATCGTCCAGAAGCTCGGCAACGGCAGCCTGCGCATCCAGATCGCGGGCACGGACACCAGCAAGTCCGACCAGATCAAGAACACCCTCGCCGAGGACCTCAAGGTCAACGAGGAGGACATCAACGCCGAACTGGTCGGTCCCAGCTGGGGCGACCAGATCGCCAACAAGGCGTGGCAGGGCCTGGGGATCTTCCTGGTCCTGGTGGTGATCTACCTGGCGATCGCCTTCGAGTGGCGGATGGCCATCGCCGCGTTCGTCGCCCTGATCCACGACATCACCATCACGGTCGGCATCTACGCCCTCGTCGGCTTCGAGGTCACCCCGGGCACCGTGATCGGTCTGCTGACGATCCTCGGTTACTCGCTGTACGACACGGTCGTCGTCTTCGACAGCCTCAAGGAACAGACCAAGGGCATCACCAAACAGACCCGCTGGACCTACAGCGACATCGCCAACCGCTCGATCAACAGCACCCTGGTCCGGTCGGTCAACACCACCGTGGTCGCCCTGCTGCCGGTGGCGGGCCTGCTGTTCATCGGCGGCGGCGTCCTCGGCGGCGGCATGTTGAACGACATCTCGCTGTCGCTGTTCGTCGGCCTCGCGGCCGGCGCCTACTCCTCGATCTTCATCGCCACGCCGCTCGTCGCCGACCTCAAGGAACTCGAGCCGGAGATGAAGGCGCTGAGGAAGCGCGTCCTCGCCAAGCGCGCCCAGGGCGCCGAACCGGCCGTCGCGCCGACCGCCGCCACCACGGACGACGACTACGACGACGAGCCCGAGGACGCCGCGCCCGCGGTCGTCGGCCCGCGCAACCAGCCCGCGTCCCGTGGCCGGGGCCGTGGCCGACCCTCGGGGAAGCGACGATGACCGACATCGAGCAGCTGCTGCTCAGCCGGATCCGGGACGTGGCCGACTACCCGGAGCCGGGCGTGCTGTTCAAGGACATCACCCCGCTGCTCGCGGACCCGGCGGCGTTCGGCGCCCTGACCGACGCCCTGGCCGACATAGCCGTCCGCGAGAACGCCACCAAGGTCGTCGGTCTGGAGGCCCGCGGCTTCATCCTGGGCGCCCCGGTCGCCGTCCGCGCGGGCGTCGGCTTCATCCCCGTACGCAAGGCGGGCAAGCTCCCCGGAGCGACCCTGAGCCAGGCGTACGACCTGGAGTACGGCTCCGCGGAGATCGAGATCCACGCCGAGGACCTCAGCGGCGACGACCGGGTCCTGGTCGTCGACGACGTCCTTGCCACCGGCGGCACCGCCGAGGCGTCCCTCACCCTGATCCGCCGCGCCGGTGCCCGGGTCGCGGGCGTCGCCGTCCTGATGGAACTGGGCTTCCTGGGCGGCCGTACCCGCCTGGAGTCCTCCCTGGACGGAGCGCCGCTGGAGGCACTTCTCACCATCTGACCCGCACCACCCCGCGCGCCCGGCACCGAGCACCACCGCCGGGCGCGCGGCCTTTTCCCGGCGCGGAGCGCGCGGTCCCGTGCGCGGGCGCGCGAGGCGTCCGACCGCAGGCGGGAGCCGTCCCGCGCACCGGTCGACCGCCACGCGGGAGCCGCCGGACCCCGCGGAAGGAATCCCCCGCACGCCCCTTGTGTTCCTCGGGTAGACGGGCCTCACTCTGGCCTGAAGGCGATCCCGCGACCCGGGATCGCTACCATGGGGTCTCCGGAACCTGACCGGGGGACC
The DNA here is from genome assembly GCF_040635175.1 of Streptomyces sp. NPDC006997. Lineage (NCBI taxonomy): Bacteria > Bacillati > Actinomycetota > Actinomycetes > Kitasatosporales > Streptomycetaceae > Streptomyces > Streptomyces sp. NPDC006997. The sequence continues at coordinate 19,798 of NZ_JBEYHH010000037.1, read as the reverse complement.
CGGATCGCGCACGAGGAGCCCTCTTGGCAGACGAGGCCCAGCACCTGACCGCCGCCAAGCCCGAACCCACCCCGGGCGCCGCGGCGAAGCCCGCGCCGAACGCCGGGAACGACACCCGCGGGCCGGTCGAACACGCCCCGGCCCCGTCCGCGAACCCCGCCGAGCAGCCCGCCAAGCCGTCCGCACCGCAGCGCAGCACGGCCACGCCGCCCATCCGCCCGGCGTCCGCGCAGCCCGTCCGCACCGGTTCCTCCAACCGCGTCCGCGCCCGTCTCGCCCGCCTCGGCGTCCAGCGCGCCAACCCGTACAACCCGGTCCTGGAGCCGCTGCTGCGGATAGTGCGCAGCAACGACCCCAAGATCGAGACGTCGACACTGCGCCAGATCGAGCGCGCCTACCAGGTCGCCGAGCGCTGGCACCGCGGCCAGAAGCGCAAGAGCGGCGACCCGTACATCACCCACCCGCTCGCGGTCACCACCATCCTCGCCGAGCTGGGCATGGACCCGGCCACCCTGATGGCGGGCCTGCTGCACGACACCGTCGAGGACACCGAGTACGGCCTGGACGACCTGCGCCGCGACTTCGGCGACGTCGTCGCCCTCCTCGTCGACGGCGTCACCAAGCTGGACAAGGTCAAGTTCGGTGAGGCCGCGCAGGCGGAGACCGTGCGCAAGATGGTCGTCGCCATGGCCAAGGACCCCCGCGTCCTGGTCATCAAGCTCGCCGACCGCCTGCACAACATGCGCACCATGCGCTACCTCAAGCGCGAGAAGCAGGAGAAGAAGGCGCGCGAGACCCTGGAGATCTACGCGCCGCTCGCCCACCGCCTGGGCATGAACACCATCAAGTGGGAGCTGGAGGACCTCGCCTTCGCGATCCTCTACCCCAAGATGTACGACGAGATCGTCCGGCTGGTGGCCGAGAGGGCGCCGAAGCGCGACGAGTACCTGGCCATAGTGACCGACGAGGTCCAGCAGGACCTGCGTGCCGCCCGCATCAAGGCGACCGTCACCGGCCGCCCCAAGCACTACTACAGCGTCTACCAGAAGATGATCGTCCGCGGCCGGGACTTCGCGGAGATCTACGACCTGGTGGGCATCCGCGTCCTCGTCGACACCGTGCGCGACTGCTACGCCGCCCTCGGCACCGTGCACGCGCGGTGGAACCCGGTCCCCGGCCGGTTCAAGGACTACATCGCGATGCCCAAGTTCAACATGTACCAGTCGCTGCACACGACGGTCATCGGACCCAACGGCAAGCCCGTAGAGCTCCAGATCCGCACCTTCGACATGCACCGCCGCGCCGAGTACGGCATCGCCGCGCACTGGAAGTACAAGCAGGAGGCCGTCGCCGGTGCCTCGAAGGTGCGTACCGACGTGCCGAAGGGGTCCGGCAAGGACAAGGACGCCATCAACGACATGGCGTGGCTGCGGCAGCTCCTGGACTGGCAGAAGGAGACCGAGGACCCCGGCGAGTTCCTGGAGTCGCTGCGCTTCGACCTCTCCCGCAACGAGGTCTTCGTCTTCACCCCTAAGGGTGACGTCATAGCGCTCCCGGCCGGTGCCACCCCCGTGGACTTCGCGTACGCCGTCCACACCGAGGTCGGCCACCGCACCATAGGAGCGCGGGTCAACGGCAGGCTCGTCCCGCTGGAGTCCACCCTCGACAACGGCGACCTGGTGGAGGTCTTCACCTCCAAGGCGGCCGGTGCCGGGCCCTCCCGCGACTGGCTCGGCTTCGTCAAGTCACCGCGTGCCCGCAACAAGATCCGCGCCTGGTTCTCCAAGGAGCGCCGGGACGAGGCGATCGAGCAGGGCAAGGACGCCATCGTCCGCGCGATGCGCAAGCAGAACCTGCCGATCCAGCGCATCCTCACCGGTGACTCCCTGGTCACCCTGGCGCACGAGATGCGCTACTCGGACATCTCCGCGCTGTACGCGGCGATCGGCGAGGGCCATGTCTCCGCGCAGAACATCGTGCAGAAGCTGGTCCAGGCGCTCGGCGGTGAGGAGGCCGCCACCGAGGAGATCGACGAGAGCGTCCCGCCCGCCCGCGGCCGGAGCCGCAAGCGCCGCTCCAGCGCCGACCCGGGCGTCATCTGCAAGGGCGTCGAGGACGTCTGGGTCAAGCTGGCCCGCTGCTGTACGCCCGTACCCGGCGACCCGATCATCGGCTTCGTCACCCGTGGTAGCGGTGTGTCGGTGCACCGGAGTGACTGCGTCAACGTGGAGTCACTGTCGCGCGAGCCGGAGCGCATCCTCGAAGTGGAGTGGGCGCCCACCCAGTCCTCGGTCTTCCTGGTCGCCATCCAGGTGGAGGCCCTGGACCGCTCCCGGCTGCTCTCCGACGTCACCCGGGTCCTGTCCGACCAGCACGTCAACATCCTCTCCGCCGCCGTCCAGACCTCCCGCGACCGCGTCGCCACCTCCCGCTTCACCTTCGAGATGGGCGACCCGAAACACCTCGGCCACGTGCTGAAGGCCGTCCGGGGCGTGGAAGGCGTCTACGACGTCTACCGCGTGACGTCGGCACGCAACCGGACGTAGGCAGGACGACGAGAACGGGGCTCCCCGCGGTGGGGAGCCCCGTTCCTCGGTGTCCGTGCGTCAGCCGCCGAACTCCTGGAGACCCTTCAGCGCCTGGTCCAGCAGTGCCTGGCGGCCCTCCAGCTCACGCTCCAGCTTGTCGGCCTTGGCGTTGTTGCCCTGGGCACGCGCCTGGTCGATCTGACCGCGGAGCTTGTCCACGGCCGCCTGGAGCTGACCGGTCAGTCCCTCGGCACGCGCGCGTGCCTCCGGGTTGGTCCGGCGCCACTCGGCCTCCTCGGCCTCCTGGATGGCCCGCTCCACCGCGTGCATCCGGCCCTCGACCTTCGGGCGGGCGTCGCGCGGGACGTGGCCGATGGCCTCCCAGCGCTCGTTGACCGAGCGGAAGGCGGCCCGCGCGGTCTTCAGATCGGTGACCGGGAGGATCTTCTCGGCCTCCTCGGCCAGCTCCTCCTTGAGCTTGAGGTTCTCCGCCTGCTCCGCGTCCCGCTCGGCGAAGACCGAGCTGCGGGCGGCGAAGAACACGTCCTGTGCGCCGCGGAAGCGGTTCCACAGGTCGTCCTCGTGCTCGCGCTGGGCGCGGCCCGCGGCCTTCCACTCCGTCATCAGCTCGCGGTAGCGCGCGGCCGTGGGGCCCCAGTCCGTCGACGCGGACAGCGCCTCGGCCTCGGCGACCAGCCGCTCCTTGGTCCGGCGGGCCTCCTCGCGCTGCGCGTCCAGCTGCGCGAAGTGCGCCTTGCGCCGCTTGGAGAACGCCGACCGGGCGTGCGAGAACCGGTGCCACAGCTCGTCGTCCGACTTGCGGTCCAGGCGCGGCAGGCCCTTCCAGGTGTCCACCAGCGACCGCAGCCGCTCACCGGCCACCCGCCACTGGTCGGACTGGGCCAGCTCCTCGGCCTCGGTGACCAGCGACTCCTTGGCCTGACGGGCCTCGTCGGTCTGCCGGGCCCGCTGCGCCCTGCGCTCCTCGCGGCGCTTGTCCACCAGCTCGACCAGCTTGTCCAGCCGGGCCCGGAGCGCGTCCAGGTCACCGACGGCGTGGTGCGCGTCGATCTGCTCGCGCAGGTGGTCGATCGCGGCCTGGGCGTCCTTCGCCGACAGGTCGGTGGTCTGCACCCGCTTCTCGAGGAGGCCGATCTCGACAACCAGGCCCTCGTACTTGCGCTCGAAATAGGCCAGCGCCTCCTCGGGGGAGCCCGCCTGCCAGGAACCGACGACCTGCTCGCCGTCGGCCGTACGCACGTACACGGTCCCCGTCTCGTCGACGCGGCCCCACGGGTCGCTGCTCACAGCGCCTCCTCCACATGATGCCTGCGGGGGGCGTCGGCTCCCCCGGGCATCGTCCACAGTTTCGTCACGGCCAACATAGGCGACCGGCGGGTTGCCTGTCCGCATCCCGCGCGACCGAAGTTACGCAGTTGGGGGTCAGGATTCGCTGACCGTGGCCTTGTTGATCACGACCGTCGCGTTCGGCGCCCCGTCACCCGCGCCGGTGTTCTCACCCGCGGCGGCAATCTTCTCGAGTACCTTCATCCCGGCCTCGGAAACCGTACCGAACGGGGTGTAGTTGGGCGGCAGCGGACTGTCCTCGTAGACGAGGAAGAACTGGCTGCCACCGCTGTCGCGGCCCTGACCCGAGGAGGCGTCGAACTGGTTCGCCATCGCCACCGTGCCCTTCGGGTAGGTGTCGCCCTTGAGGCTCTTGTCCTTCAGGTTCTCGTCCGGGATGGTGTAGCCCGGCCCGCCGGTGCCCTGGCCCGTCGGATCGCCGCACTGCAGGACGTAGATGCCGTTCGTGGTGAGCCGGTGGCACGACGTGTGGTCGAAGTAGCCCTTCCCGGCCAGGAAGTCGAACGAGTTCACGGTGTGCGGGGCCGCCGACGCCTTCAGGTCGATGTCTATGTCACCGCAGGTCGTCGCCAGCTTCATCGTGTACTTCGCCGACTTGTCGATGGTGACCGCTGGCTCCTTCTTCCAGCTCATCGTCTCCACGTCGCCCTTGGCGGGCTTGTCGCAGGGGTCGGGTGCCTTGCTCGTCGCCTCGGCGCTGGGCGTGACCTCCGCGCCCGCGTTGCTCTTGTCGTCGTCGCCCTTCAGGGTCCCGGTCGTGTACAGCGCGAGGCTGCCCACCAGAACCACGCCGAGCACCGACGCGATCACCGCGTTGCGCGTGCGTGTCTTGCGCCGTGCCTGGGTGCGCCGCTGCTGCTGCCGCAAGAACTTCTCCCGGGCGAGCTGACGCCGCCGCTGTTCCTGGCTGACCACCGGGTCTACTCCTCGTGCGTCTGGTTACGTCGACGGGTTACGCGCCCTGGAGTCAACCGCGCGCGTGTGTGCCCCGTACCGTATATGGGTTCCCTGAGGATGCGGCAGCGCCGGTAGGCTTCTGGCCTCAGGCGCAGCCGTTCACAAGCCACTCGAACCGACACAACGAAGGACGATCGTGCTCATTGCCGGGTTCCCCGCCGGGGCCTGGGGGACGAACTGTTATCTCGTCGCCCCCGCCGCCGGTGAGGAGTGCGTGATCATCGACCCCGGCCACCAGGCCGCCCCGGGCGTCGCCGAGGCCGTCGCCAAGCACCGCCTCAAGCCGGTCGCCGTCATCCTCACCCACGGCCACATCGACCATGTGGCGTCGGTCGTCCCGGTGTGCGGCGCGCATGGCGTACCGGCCTGGATCCACCCCGCCGACCGCTACATGATGAGCGACCCGGAGAAGGCCGTCGGCCGCTCCATCGGGATGCCGCTGATGGGTGAGCTGACCGTGGGGGAGCCGGACGACGTCAGGGAGCTGACCGACGGCGCCGCACTGGAACTGGCCGGTCTGCGGCTCTCCGTCGCGCACGCGCCGGGCCATACCAAGGGGTCGGTGACCTTCGGTATGCCCGAGGCGGCGGACGTCCCGCCGGTCATGTTCTCGGGCGACCTGCTGTTCGCCGGCTCCATCGGACGCACCGACCTGCCCGGTGGTGACATGGCCGAGATGCTCGACTCGCTGGCCCGCGTGTGCCTGCCGCTCGACGACTCGACCGTGGTGCTGTCCGGACACGGCCCCCAGACGACCATCGGCCGGGAGCGTGCCACCAACCCGTACCTGCGGCAGGTGGCCGACGGCCAGGGAGCCGCCGACCAGGCTCCCCGACGAGGAATGTGACGAGAGAACTCCCGTGAGCACCTTCAAGGCCCCCAAGGGCACGTACGACCTGATCCCGCCGGACAGCGCCAAGTTCCTGGCGGTCCGCGAGGCGATCTCCGCGCCGCTGCGCAACTCCGGCTACGGCTACGTCGAGACGCCCGGCTTCGAGAACGTGGAGCTGTTCGCGCGCGGGGTGGGCGAGTCCACCGACATCGTGACCAAGGAGATGTACGCCTTCGAGACCAAGGGCGGCGACCGGCTCGCGCTGCGTCCCGAGGGCACCGCCTCCGTGCTGCGCGCCGCGCTGGAGGCCAACCTGCACAAGGCGGGCAACCTCCCCGTCAAGCTCTGGTACTCCGGCTCGTACTACCGCTACGAGCGCCCCCAGAAGGGCCGTTACCGCCACTTCTCGCAGGTCGGCGCCGAGGCGATCGGCGCGGAGGACCCGGCGCTCGACGCCGAGCTGATCATCCTGGCCGACCAGGCGTACCGCTCGCTCGGCCTCAGGGACTTCCGCATCCTGCTCAACAGCCTGGGCGACCAGGAGTGCCGCCCGGTCTACCGGGCCGCGCTCCAGGACTTCCTGCGCGGTCTCGACCTCGACGAGGACACCCTGCGCCGCGCCGAGATCAACCCGCTGCGCGTCCTCGACGACAAGCGCCCCGACGTCCAGAAGCAGCTCAGCGACGCCCCGCTGCTGCGCGACTACCTGTGCGACGCCTGCAAGGCGTACCACGAGGAGGTCCGCGAGCTGCTCACGGCGGCGGGCGTGGCCTTCGAGGACGACGCGAAGCTGGTGCGCGGCCTGGACTACTACACCCGCACCACCTTCGAGTTCGTCCACGACGGCCTCGGCTCGCAGTCCGCGGTGGGCGGCGGCGGCCGCTACGACGGCCTGTCCGAGATGATCGGCGGCCCCGCGCTGCCGTCCGTCGGCTGGGCGCTCGGCGTCGACCGCACGGTGCTGGCCCTGGAGGCGGAGGGCGTCGCCCTCGAACTCCCCGCCACCACCAGCGTCTTCGCCGTCCCCCTCGGGGAGGAGGCCCGCCGCGTCCTGTTCGGCAAGGTCACCGAACTGCGCAAGAACGGCATCGCGGCGGACTTCTCGTACGGCGGCAAGGGCCTGAAGGCGGCGATGAAGGCGGCCAACCGCAGTGGCGCCCGCTACACCCTCGTCCTCGGCGAACGCGACCTCGCCGAAGGGGTCGTCCAGCTCAAGGACATGGACTCCGGCGAGCAGACGGCGATCGGCGTCAACGAGATCGTGGCGGAACTGGAGTCCCGGCTCGGCTGACAGCTGTTGGGGGGCGGGGTCGGCCGTATGTCCTTATGCGGATCGAACGGTCACCACACAGGCCCGTACGGCACAATGACCCGTGCCGGGAACCGGCCCCCCACCCCCTAGCGACGGAATCGGCGTGATGAGCAAGACGACTGTGCAGGGCGTCTCCACCGGACCCGACCCGCGGCGGACCGCCGACGGGCCGCGCACCGAGGGCGGCAGCCGGGCGTTCGCCCTGCTGCTGGTGATCACCGGCGCGGCGGGACTGCTCGCCGCCTGGGTCATCACGATCGACAAGTTCAAGATCCTTGAGGCCAAGGTCGCGGGGGAGACGTTCACCCCCGGGTGCAGCCTCAACCCGGTCGTCTCCTGCGGCAGTGTGATGGAGAGCGACCAGGCGTCCGTCTTCGGCTTCCCCAACCCGATGCTCGGCCTCGTCGCCTACGGCATCGTGATCGGCGTCGGCATGGCCCTGCTCGCGCGGGCCCGCTTCCCGCGCTGGTACTGGCTCACCTTCAACGCGGGCACCCTCTTCGGCGTCGTCTTCTGCGCCTGGCTGATGTTCCAGTCGCTGTACCGGATCAACGCCCTGTGCCTGTGGTGCAGCCTCGCCTGGGTCGCCACGATCATCATGTTCTGGTACGTGACCTCGTTCAACGTCCGCAAGGGCTTCCTGCCCGCGCCGGGCTGGCTCAAGGGCTTCTTCGACGAGTTCACCTGGGTCATGCCGGTGCTGCACATCGGCATCATCGGGATGCTGATCCTGACCCGGTGGTGGGACTTCTGGCTGAGCTGACGGCCGGGGCCGCGTTGTCAGTGCGGTGATTTAGGGTTTCCAGCGTGGAGCCCGATCTGTTCACCGCCGCAGCCGAAGACCGCCAGGAGAAGGAGCCGTCCAGCAGCCCCCTGGCGGCGCGGATGCGCCCGCGCGTCCTCGACGAGGTCGTGGGCCAGCAGCATCTGCTGAAGCCCGGCTCGCCCCTGCGCCGCCTGGTCGGCGAGGGCGCCTCGGGCCCGGCCGGGCCGTCCTCGGTGATCCTCTGGGGCCCGCCCGGCACCGGCAAGACGACCCTGGCGTACGTCGTCTCCAAGGCCACCAACAAGCGGTTCGTGGAGCTGTCCGCGATCACCGCCGGGGTCAAGGAGGTCCGCGCGGTCATCGACGGCGCCCGCCGCGCCACCGGCGGCTACGGCAAGGAGACCGTCCTCTTCCTCGACGAGATCCACCGCTTCAGCAAGGCCCAGCAGGACTCCCTGCTGCCCGCCGTCGAGAACCGCTGGGTCACCCTGATCGCCGCCACCACCGAGAACCCGTACTTCTCGGTGATCTCCCCGCTGCTCTCCCGTTCCCTGCTGCTCACCCTCGAACCCCTCACCGACGACGACATCGGCGCCCTGCTGCGCCGCGCCCTCGCCGACGAGCGCGGGCTGAAGGGCGCCGTCACCCTCCCCGAGGACACCGAGGCGCACCTGCTGCGCATCGCCGGGGGCGACGCCCGCCGCGCCCTGACCGCCCTGGAGGCCGCCGCCGGGGCCGCCCTCGACAAGGGCGAGACCGAGATCGCGCTGACCACGCTGGAGGAGACGGTCGACCGCGCGGCGGTGAAGTACGACCGCGACGGCGACCAGCACTACGACGTCGCCAGCGCCCTGATCAAGTCCATCCGCGGCTCCGACGTCGACGCCGCCCTGCACTACCTGGCCCGGATGATCGAGGCCGGGGAGGACCCCCGCTTCATCGCCCGCCGCCTGATGATCTCCGCCAGCGAGGACATCGGCCTCGCCGACCCGAACGCCCTGCCCATCGCGGTCGCCGCCGCCCAGGCCGTCGCCATGATCGGCTTCCCCGAGGCAGCCCTCACCCTCAGCCACGCCACCATCGCCCTCGCCCTCGCACCGAAGTCCAACGCCGCGACCACCGCGATAGGCGCCGCCCTGGACGACGTACGCAAGGGGCTGGCCGGGCCCGTGCCGGCGCATCTGCGGGACGGGCACTACAAGGGCGCCGCCAAGCTGGGGCACGCGCAGGGGTACGTCTACCCGCACGACCTGCCGGAGGGCATCGCCGCCCAGCAGTACGCGCCGGACGCGTTGCGGGACCGCGCGTACTACACCCCGACCCGGCACGGCGCCGAGGCACGATACGCGGACGCGGTGGAGTGGACCCGCAAGAACCTCGGTCGGAAGCGGTCCTGAGCACCCTGTAGACTGCTCCGAAGTGCTGAGTCCCGCGCTGTCAGAACGGGACAACCAGCCGGAGACCCGGCCCCCAGGGGCCGGCTCCAGGAGCGTCGCGCACCGTCGAACGGTGTCGCGGGCAGCCCACCACCATCCCAGCAGGTCCGGGAACCGGTCGGTGGGCCACTCGCGTGCTGCACGTATGTGCCCAGACCAGGGGAGCGGCTGCCCGACAGGTCCCGCACGGACCCGGAGGGTCTCCCCGGCTGCGGATGCGACCTCCCTCACCACCCTGACAGGCCGAACTAGGAAATGAGAGACAGTGGCGAACCAGTCCCGCCCCAAGGTCAAGAAGTCGCGTGCCCTCGGCATCGCGCTGACCCCGAAGGCCGTCAAGTACTTCGAGGCCCGTCCCTACCCGCCGGGTGAGCACGGCCGCGGCCGCAAGCAGAACTCGGACTACAAGGTCCGTCTGCTGGAGAAGCAGCGTCTGCGCGCGCAGTACGACGTGTCCGAGCGCCAGCTCGTCCGCGCCTACGACCGTGCCTCCAAGGTCCAGGGCAAGACCGGTGAGGCCTTGATCATCGAGCTGGAGCGTCGCCTCGACGCGCTGGTCCTGCGTTCGGGCATCGCCCGCACGATCTACCAGGCCCGCCAGATGGTCGTCCACGGCCACATCCAGGTCAACGGCCAGAAGGTCGACAAGCCGTCCTTCCGCGTCCGCCCGGACGACGTCGTGCAGGTCCGCGACCGCAGCAAGGACAAGACGCTGTTCCAGATCGCCCGCGAGGGCGGCTTCGCCCCCGACGGCGAGACCCCGCGCTACCTGCAGGTGAACCTCAAGGCCCTGGCGTTCCGCCTGGACCGTGAGCCGAACCGCAAGGAGATCCCGGTGATCTGCGACGAGCAGCTCGTCGTCGAGTACTACGCCCGCTGACCCAGCCGGACGCAGTACACCCAGCGGTACTCAGCCCGCCGTCTCGCCACCCCGCCGGGTGCGCGGGGCGGCGGGTTCGTGCTGGTCGGCCCCGTCCCGGGCGACCGGCGCCGCCCCACGCGGCGACGGGACCGCCGACAGCGGGCGGCTCCCGCCGCCCGGCCCGCGCAGGGCCCGCGCCACCGCCGCCTCCCGGCCGAGCCGCGCCCCCTCCCGCACCCCCCGCGCGTACCGCTCGTCGCCGAGCCGCTCCCGGGCCAGCGCCTCGCAGCGCTCGTGCGGGGCGTTGTAGTAGGCCGAGCCGAACAGCGGCAGGCCCACCGACGGCCACATCCCGGACGCCGCGCCCTGGAGCACCGCCGCCTCCGCCGCGTCGCCCTCCGCCACCGTGACCATGGCCAGCAGCTCCACCGCCAGCACCGAGCCGAGCAGGTCCCGGAAGGAGTGCGCGCCCTCCAGCCCCTCCGTCAGCAGTCCCCGGGCGGTGGCCAGCTCACCCTCGCGCCAGGCGGCGTACGCCAGCACGTACAGGGCGTACCCGCGCGCCCAGCGCTCGCCGTGGTCCTCGCAGACCCGGCGGACGTCCTCGCACAGCCGTACCGCGTCCGCGAGATCGCCCTGGAAGGCCCGGGTCATCGCCAGTTCGACCTGGCCCATCAGGACGTTGCTGTTCAGCTCGCCGATCTCCCGGTAGCGCTCCAGCGCCGACCGCAGCAGCGTCTCCGCGCGCGCCGTGTCGTCGGTGACCAGCGCCAGACAGCCCCTGCGGTGCTCCGCGTACGCCATCGCGGTCGGGCTCGCGACCCGCTCGGCAGCCTCCCGGCACTCCTCCAGCGCCCCCAGCGCCGTGACCGGATCGCCCTGCAGGACGGCGACGTAGCCCAGCACCCACAGCGCCTTCAGCCGGGACTGCTCACCGGGCCCGCGCTCCGTCTCCGGCTCCAGACAGCGCACCAGCCAGTGCCGCCCCTCCGCGAGCCGCCCGCAGCCCACCCAGTGGAACCACAGCGAGCCGGCCAGGTACTGCCCCAGATGCGTGCCGTCCGGCTCACTCAGACAGTGCTCCAGCGCCTCCCGCAGGTTCGGCAGCTCCGCGTCGACCCGCGCGGCGACCTCCCGCTGGCGCGGGGAGAACCACTCCAGCTCGCACCAGGTCGCCAGGCCCAGGTACCAGTCGCGGTGCCGCCGCCGCAGCCGCTCGGCGTCCCCGGTCGCCGTGAGCCACTCGGCGCCGTAGGCGCGGACGGTGTCGAGCATCCGGTAGCGCACCCCGGCCGGGGTCTCCTCGCGGGCCAGCACCGACTGCTCCAGCAGCCGTGTCAGCACGTCGAGGACCTCGTCGGCGGGCAGCCCGTCGCCGCTGCACACGTACTCGGCGGCCTCCAGGTCGAACGTTCCGGCAAACACCGACAGGCGCGCCCACAGCAGCCGCTCGGGCGGGCTGCACAGCTCGTGGCTCCAGCCGATCGCCGTGCGCAGCGTGCGGTGGCGGGGCAGCCCGTCGCACGGGCCGCCGTCCAGCAGCCGGAACCGGTCGCCGAGCCGGTCGAGGAGCCGGCGCGGGGCGAGCGCGCGCAGCCGCCCCGCCGCCAGCTCCACGGCCAGCGGGATGCCGTCCAGCCGCCGGCACAGCTCCCGTACCTCCGGGCCGTCGGCGAGCGGGACGCCCTGCCGTTCGGTGCGCTCCCGCAGCAGGCGCACCGCGTCGTCCTCGGCGAGCGGGGCCAGCGGGAACAGCAGCTCGCCCGGCACGCCCAGTGGTCTGCGGCCCACGGCGAGCACCCGCAGACCGGGCGCGCGGCGCAGCAGCTCCCCGACCAGGTGGGCGCAGCCGTCCACCAGGTGCTCGAACCCGTCGAGGACGAGCAGGAGTTCACGCCCGGCGAGATGGTCGCCCAGGGCGTCGAGCGGCGGCCGGGCGGTGTGGTCGGTCAGCGCCAGCGCCTCCACCAGCGCGTGGTCGACGAACTCCGGGTCCCGCAGCGGTGCCAGTTCCGCGCGCCAGACGCCGTCGCGCGGGGTGCGTCTGGCGCCCGCGCGCGCCGCGAGACGTGACTTGCCGACCCCGCCGGGGCCGGTGACGGTCACCAGCCGCGAGGCGTCGAGGGCGCGGCCCAGTCCGGTGAGTTCGGCGGTCCGGCCCACGAACGCGTCGAGTTCGAGAGGGAGATTGCCGGGTACAGGGTCCTCGGTGCGCTGATGGTCCCGCATGGAACACGGAGCGTACTGAACCGTATTCAGTGCGTACAATCGGCGCACAAGACCCCACCGCGCGCGCCCCCTAATCGAGTGCGGGGCCCCACCCCCGGCGCGATAGGCTCGGTGCACGACTTTTCCAAAGCTCAGGGAGCGGGTGCGCAGTGTCCGGTGGAGAGGTGGCCGGGATCCTGGTGGCCGTCTTCTGGGCGATCCTGGTGTCCTTCCTCGCCGTGGCCCTGGCGAGGCTGGCCCAGACGCTCAGGGCGACCACCAAGCTCGTGGCGGACGTGACCGACCAGGCCGTCCCGCTGCTGGCCGACGCCTCGTCGGCGGTGCGCTCGGCGCAGACCCAGATCGACCGGGTCGACTCGATCGCCTCGGACGTCCAGGAGGTCACCTCGAACGCGTCCGCCCTGTCGACCACCGTCGCCTCCACCTTCGGCGGCCCCCTGGTCAAGGTCGCGGCGTTCGGCTACGGCGTACGCCGGGCCCTCGGCGGCTCCCGCCGGGAGGACGCGCCGGAGCGGGCCGCACAGCACACGGTCATCGTCGGCCGCACCGTCCCGGCCGCGCGGTGGGGCAGGCGAAACCGCCGCGGAGAGAAGGACTGAGAGCCAGCGATGTTCCGCCGTACCTTCTGGTTCACCACCGGCGTCGCCGCCGGGGTCTGGGCCACCACCAAGGTCAACCGCAAGCTGCGCCAGCTGACCCCCGAGAGCCTCGCCGCGACCGCGGCGAACAAGGCGCTTCAGGCCGGTCACCGGCTGAAGGACCGCGCGGTCGGCTTCGCGCTCGACGTGCGCGACAACATGGCCGAGCGGGAGGCCGAACTCGGCGAGGCGCTCGGCCTGAACGCGCCCGTCGACCCCGAGCTCCCGGCCGCCCGGCGCTACACCGCCATCGAGAACAGCAACAAGACGAAGACGTACGTCATCGACCGGACGACGTACTCGTACAACCGGAATGAGGACCACTGATGGAGTCGGCTGAGATCCGCCGCCGCTGGCTGAGCTTCTTCGAGGAGCGCGGGCACACCGTCGTCCCTTCGGCGTCGCTCATCGCGGACGACCCGACTCTGCTCCTCGTCCCCGCCGGGATGGTGCCCTTCAAGCCCTACTTCCTGGGCGAGGTGAAGCCGCCGTTCGACCGCGCCACCAGCGTGCAGAAGTGCGTGCGCACCCCCGACATCGAAGAGGTCGGCAAGACCACCCGGCACGGCACGTTCTTCCAGATGTGCGGCAACTTCTCGTTCGGCGACTACTTCAAGGAAGGCGCCATCAAGCTCGCCTGGGAGCTGCTCACCAGCCCCCAGGACAAGGGCGGTTACGGCCTGGAGCCGGAGAAGCTCTGGATCACCGTCTACAAGGACGACGACGAGGCCGAGCGCATCTGGCACGAGGTCGTCGGAGTGCCCACGGAGCGCATCCAGCGCCTCGGCATGAAGGACAACTACTGGTCCATGGGCGTGCCCGGACCGTGCGGCCCCTGCTCCGAGATCAACTACGACCGCGGCCCCGAGTTCGGCGCCGAGGGCGGCCCCGCCGTCAACGACGAGCGGTACGTGGAGATCTGGAACCTCGTCTTCATGCAGTACGAGCGTGGCGAGGGCACCGGCAAGGACAACTTCGAGATCCTCGGGGACCTGCCGAGCAAGAACATCGACACCGGGCTCGGTCTCGAACGTCTCGCCATGATCCTGCAGGGCGTGCGGAACATGTACGAGATCGACACCTCGATGGCCGTGATCGACAAGGCCACCGAGCTGACCGGCGTCCGCTACGGCGACGCCCACGCCTCGGACGTCTCCCTGCGCGTGGTCACCGACCACATGCGCACCGCCACCATGCTCATCGGCGACGGCGTCACCCCGGGCAACGAGGGCCGCGGCTACGTGCTGCGCCGGATCATGCGCCGCGCCATCCGCAACATGCGGCTGCTTGGCGCCACCGGGCCGGTCGTCAGGGACCTCATCGACGTCGTCATCGGCATGATGGGCCAGCAGTACCCCGAGCTGATCACCGACCGCGAGCGGATCGAGAAGGTCGCCCTCGCCGAGGAGAACGCCTTCCTGAAGACGCTGAAGGCGGGCACCAACATCCTCGACACGGCCGTCAGCGAGACCAAGGCCGCCGGTGCCGGCGTGCTCCCCGGCGACAAGGCGTTCCTGCTCCACGACACCTGGGGCTTCCCGATCGACCTCACCCTGGAGATGGCCGCCGAGCAGGGCCTCTCCGTGGACGAGGACGGCTTCCGGCGCCTGATGAAGGAGCAGCGGGAGCGCGCCAAGGCCGACGCCCAGGCCAAGAAGACCGGCCACGCCGACCTGGGCGCCTACCGGGAGATCGCCGACTCCGCCGGTGCCACCGAGTTCATCGGCTACACCGACACCGAGGGCGAGTCCACGATCGTCGGCATCCTCGTCGACGGGCTGTCCTCCCCGGCCGCCACCGAGGGCGACGAGGTCGAGATCGTCCTCGACCGCACCCCGTTCTACGCCGAGGGCGGCGGCCAGATCGGTGACACCGGCCGGATCAGGGTGGACTCCGGGGCCGTGATCGAGGTCCGGGACTGCCAGAAGCCGGTGCCGGGCGTGTACGTCCACAAGGGCGTCGTCCAGGTCGGCGAGGTCACGGTCGGCGCCAAGGCCCTCGCCGCCATCGACGACCGGCGGCGCACGTCCATCGCCCGCGCCCACTCCGCCACCCACCTCACCCACCAGGCCCTGCGCGACGCCCTCGGTCCGACGGCCGCCCAGGCCGGTTCCGAGAACCAGCCCGGCCGGTTCCGCTTCGACTTCGGCTCCCCGTCCGCCGTACCGCAGACGGTGATGGTCGACGTCGAGCAGAAGATCAACGAGGTGCTCGCCCGCGACCTCGACGTGCGCGCCGACGTCATGGGCATCGACGAGGCCAAGCGGCAGGGCGCGATCGCCGAGTTCGGCGAGAAGTACGGCGAGCGGGTGCGCGTGGTCACCATCGGCGACTTCTCCAAGGAGCTGTGCGGCGGCACGCACGTGCACAACACGGCCCAGCTCGGCCTGGTGAAGCTGCTGGGCGAGTCGTCGATCGGCTCGGGGGTGCGCCGTATCGAGGCCCTCGTCGGTGTGGACGCCTACCACTTCCTGGCGCGTGAGCACACGGTGGTCAACCAGCTCACCGAGCTGCTCAAGGGCCGCTCGGAGGAGCTGCCGGAGAAGGTGTCCGCCATGCTCGGCAGGCTCAAGGACGCCGAGAAGGAGATCGAGAAGTTCCGCGCCGAGAAGGTCCTCCAGGCCGCCGCAGGACTCGCCGAGTCCGCCAAGGACGTCCGCGGCGTCGCCCTGGTCACCGGGCAGGTCCCGGACGGCACCACCGCCGACGACCTGCGCAAGCTGGTCCTCGACGTGCGCGGCCGGATCCAGGGCGGCCGGGCGGCCGTGGTCGCCCTGTTCACCGTGGTGAACGGCAAGCCGCTGACGGTCATCGCCACCAACGACGCCGCCCGCGAACGCGGCCTCAAGGCCGGTGACCTGGTGCGCGCGGCCGCCAAGACGCTCGGCGGCGGCGGTGGCGGCAAGCCCGACGTCGCCCAGGGCGGCGGCCAGAACCCGGCCGCCGTCGGGGAGGCCGTCGACGCGGTCGAACGCCTCGTGGGCGAGACGGCCAAGTGAGCGACGGACCGACGGGTGGCGCGGGCCGCGGGATGCGCCGTGGCCGACGCCTCGCGATCGACGTCGGGGACGCCCGGATCGGGGTCGCCTCCTGCGACCCCGACGGGATCCTCGCCACCCCCGTGGAGACGGTCCCCGGCCGGGACGTCCCTGCCGCGCACCGCAGGCTGCGGCAGCTCGTCCAGGAGTACGAACCCGTCGAGGTCGTCGTCGGCCTCCCTCGCTCCCTCAAGGGGGGCGAGGGTCCGGCCGCGGCCAAGGTCCGCGTCTTCGCCCGGGAGCTGGCCCGGGGCATCCAGCCCGTCCCGGTGCGGCTGGTCGACGAGCGGATGACCACGGTCACGGCCACCCAGGGACTGCGCGCCTCCGGCGTGAAGTCCAAGAAGGGACGTTCCGTCATCGACCAGGCCGCCGCTGTGATCATCCTCCAGCAGGCACTGGAATCCGAACGGGTGTCAGGGAAGCCGCCGGGCGAGGGCGTCGAAGTGGTCATCTGATCGCGATACGGTAACGTTCCGCGCGATGCGTCAGCATTCGAACAGCTGCCGCACAGGAGAGACGGCACGGACACCGGACCCGGACGCCGCGTGACCGCCGCCTCGCGGCTCTAGGGGATCGATGACTGAGTATGGCCGGGGCCAGGGCTCCGAACCGTGGGATCCGCAGGACCCGTTGTACGGGGACGGCGGATGGGATGGACAGCAGGCCCAGCAGGGCCAGCAGTCCTCCTACGGCGGCCAGCCGCAGCAGCCCCAGCAGCCGCAGTACGGTGAGTGGGGCCAGGAGTCGCAGGACCCGTACGCCCAGGCGCAGCAGCAGTACCCCCAGCAGTACGAGCAGCAGCACTACCACGCGCAGCAGTACGACCAGCAGCAGGGATACGACCAGCAGCAGTACGACCAGTACTACGGCGGCCAGGACCAGCAGCAGTACGGCCAGCAGCAGGGGTACGGCCAGGGCCAGGCACAGGGACAGGGGTACGGCCAGCAGCACGACACCGGCGACTGGACCACCGGCTCCTCCCCGCAGACCGCCTACCCCGGCGACCCCGCCGACCCGTACGCGCGGCAGACCGGGACCTACGGTGGTGAGCAGCCCGACTTCTACAGCACCCCGGACGCCTACCCGCCGCCGGAACCGCCGAGCCGTCGACGCGCCGAGCCGGAGCCGCAGACCGACTGGGACCCGGGTCCCGACCAGGGCGAGCACGCCTTCTTCGCGGGCGGCGACGATGACGACGACCGCGACGACCGTGACGACGAGTCCGGCGGCCGGGGTGGGCGCGGGGAACGGCGCGGGCGCGGCGGCAAGGACAAGAAGAGCCGCAGCGGGTGCGCCTGTCTGGTGGTCGCGCTGGTGTTCGGCGGAGGACTGGCAGGGGTCGCCTACTTCGGCTACCAGTACTACCAGGACCGTTTCGGCGCGGCCCCGGACTACGCGGGCGACGGCACCGACGAAGAGGTGGCCGTCGACATCCCCAAGGGCGCGACCGGCTACGAGATCGGCCGTCGGCTGAAGGCCGCGGGCGTCGTCAAGAGCGTGGACGCCTTCGTCGCCGCGCAGTCGCAGGACCCGGAGGGCGACTCCATCCAGGCGGGCGCCTATCTGCTGCGCAAGGAGATGTCCGCGGCGAGCGCCGTCGACATGATGCTCGACCCCAAGAGCCAGAACAACCTCGTCATCCCCGAGGGCACCCGCAACGTCGCGATCTACAAGCTGATCGACGAGCGCCTGGAGCTGTCCAAGGGCACCACGGCGAAGGTCGCGAAGCAGGAGTTCAAGAGCCTCGGGCTGCCCGAGTGGGCGCTGAACCACGCCGACGTGAAGGATCCGCTGGAAGGATTCCTCTACCCGTCCAGCTACGCCGCCAGCAAGGGGCAGAAGCCGGAGGCCATCCTGAAGGAGATGGTCGGCCGCGCCAACGACAAGTACGAGGAACTGGGCCTGGCGAAGAAGGCCGAGGGCCTCGGCCTCGACAACCCCTGGCAACTGCTCACCGTGGCCAGCCTGGCGCAGGCCGAGGGCACCAGCCACGACGACTTCCGCAAGATGGCCGAGGTCGTCTACAACCGCCTCAAGCCGGCGAACCCCGAGACGTACGGCGCCCTGGAGTTCGACTCCACGTACAACTACATCAAGAATCAGAGCGAGATCGACCTGACGATCGAGGAACTCAAGCAGTTCGACAACCCGTACAACACGTACTACGTGAAGGGACTGCCGCCCGGCCCGATCGACAACCCGGGCGAGGAGGCGCTCAGGGGCGCGCTCAACCCCACGGACGACGGCTGGTACTACTTCATCTCGCTGGACGGCAAGACCAGCAAGTTCACCAAGACGCTCGCCGAGCACGAGAAGCTCGTCGAGAAGTTCAACGCCTCTCGCTAGAGGGCGCTGTGTCCAAGGACGGGTCATGACAGTTGGGGCCGCAGCCGCCCGCCGGGCCGCCGTGCTCGGCTCGCCCATCGCCCACTCGCTCTCGCCGGTGCTGCACCGCGCCGCGTACGCGCACCTGGGGCTCACGGGATGGTCGTACGACCGCTTCGAGGTCGACGAGGCCGCCCTGCCCGGGTTCCTCGCGGACCTCGGAGCCGAGTGGGCCGGGCTGTCGCTGACCATGCCGCTGAAGCGGGCGGTGATCCCGCTGCTCGACGAGGTCAGCGAGACGGCGGCCTCGGTCGAGGCGGTCAACACGGTCGTGTTCACCGAGGACGGCCGCCGCGTCGGCGACAACACCGACATCCCCGGCATGGTCGCGGCCCTGCGCGAGCACGGCATCGAACAGGTCGGCACCGCCGCCGTCCTCGGCGCGGGCGCCACCGCCTCCTCCGCGCTCGCCGCGCTGGCCCGGATCTGCCCGGGGCCGGTCACGGTGTACGTCCGCAGCGCCGCCCGCGCCGCGGAGATGCGGCAGTGGGGCGAACGGCTCGACGTCGAGGTCCGCACCGCCGACTGGTCCGACGCGGCGGAGGCCCTGCGCGCCCCGCTGGTCGTCGCCACCACCCCGGCGGGGACGACCGACGCGCTCGCCGCCGCCGTACCGGAGATGCCCGCCACGCTCTTCGATGTGCTCTACGACCCCTGGCCCACCGCGCTCGCGGCCCGCTGGTCGGCGTACGGCGGCGCGGTCGTCAGCGGGCTCGACCTGCTGGTGCACCAGGCGGTGCTCCAGGTCGAGCAGATGACGGGCCACGCGCCGGCGCCCGTGGACGTGATGCGGAAAGCGGGCGAACGCGCGCTGGAAGAGCGCTAGGATCCGCTCGGTTCGCGCAGGGGGCGTGGGCCGGGAGGGGAAGCGTTTCCGATGTCCGTGGACACACAGCTGGCGTCCGGGAAGACCGCGATCTTCGAGGCCGTGCTGGGGTTTCTGCCCGACTGGGTGCAGATCGGTGTGCTGGGGCTGGTCCTGCTCGTCGTCGTGGCGAGCTGGGGAGTCGGTCTCAAGCGCCGGGTCGGTCGGCGCCGGGCGGCGCGCAACGCGCCGGTGGTGCCGCGGCAGCCGCAGGGCAGCGGGGCCGACCACCTCGGCCCCTGGGCGCCGCAGCAGCGGAGCGAGCAGGGCAGCGGCGCCGACTACCTCGGGGCGTACGCGCCGCCGCGGCGGCCCGGCGGAACCGGCTGACCGGCCGGGCCGTCCGCCTGATGGACCGGCGGCCGGGACACGTGCCCGGACGTGGGAGGATCGGAGGTGGCGGGCCAGGGCCGCGCACCCCGGTCGCGCCGCGGCGCACGCGAGGACACGCGTGCGTGAGGCAGTACCAGGGCGCGAGCACTGAGGAGCACCGTTGAGCAGGTTGCGCTGGCTGACCGCGGGGGAGTCCCATGGTCCCGCACTCGTCGCGACGCTGGAGGGCCTTCCCGCCGGCGTGCC
>NZ_JBEYHH010000036.1:0-68644 GCF_040635175.1 Streptomyces sp. NPDC006997 | reverse complement strand
CAAACTGCGGTGCTCGACCACCCGGATCACCAGCCTCATCCAAGCCGTCCTCACCCTTCATCTGACCAGCTCAGAGTGAGGTTGGAAAAGGCTCAGTGTCGCGCTTCCACGACCCGAGTAAAGGGCACTCCAGCACGGGGAAGAATCGAGCGGGCGGCCCGGAAAGACGGGTGATAAGCCCAGCCAGCCTCTCGGTACTCCGAGCAGTGCGCCGGAGTGAGGGCGCGTCGGCGCCTCGCTAGCACGCCGGATGAGCTCAGCGGCGGGGTACAGCAAGGTGCACACCGCTCCGCCTTCGGCGGTAATTGGCCCCCCTGACTCACAACTGCCACACCCGGCAGCGGCGGCGAAACACTCCTGATGTTCGCCGCCGCTGCTGTCAGCTACTACAGTCAGGGCAGAACGTGATGACCGGTCGTGAAGTGACGCTGTGGATGATCAGGCGATTGGCTCGCCTGCAACTCCGCTAAATCCAACGAGCCCGTTCCTCTTCGCCATGTTGAGAATTTCCGGGAGATAGTCAAGTTGGCGAACCGAAAGAGTCAGGAGGACGTACTTGCCTGCATCGTCAGGCTCCTCCTCCAGGTCAAACTGAGATGGCTCCAGAACATCGTTCACGTCTGGCCACCTAGCCAGCAATTCTTCCCGAAACCGCAACACGTCGGGGCTTACGGCGAGGGCGCTAGTGTCGCCGTCAGCGAGGGCGTCAAAGACGTCCTCAGGGTCCCCGGTGCAACGCTTCCAGAAGCCGAAGTCGCTACTCACTGGCTATCCTCTCAGGCTAGGGCTTGCAGATTGGGCACGCTGTACCGCGACGAACTACCGAGGTTTCAAACCCGTATGTCTTCGCTAGCCATTCGTCCTTCTTCCGCTGACCCTTTGTGTAGTTCGATTTATTCACCTTGACCTCGTACAGGTGAAGGTTGCCGTTTGGCTGCCTGACCGCGATATCTACTTGACGCACGCCATGAGGGGTCCAGAGCTCGAGCCCGTTCCCATAGCTCTCGCTATATATGTCTGACTTCTTGTAGAACTTCTCAAACGTTGCCGTCATTTCATCCACACCGGCGGCACCCCTGGCCTTGTCGTGCTGACGGACGCCACAGTTGCTGTTGTGAACGAGTACCGGCGTGTCCCCAGCCAGGACATAGTACGTCCCAGGTCCCCTCTGAGGGGGACCAGAAGGGGTGCTCGAAAGTCGCCGTCAGCTTCTCGATGCCGTCGCTCGTAGCGATGGACAGCTCGTTGAAGTGCTTGTCATGCTCGGTGATGATCAGCTGCGTGACGGTCCGGGGCCCGGTCTCGCCACTTTTCGGATCTGTTGCCAGAACCTTGTCCCCGACCTCAACGTCTTCGATGCCCTTGGCACTCCGGTCAGCTAGGAGCACTTTCGTACCGGCGAGAAAACACTGGTCGCACGGGTTAGATTTCTGCTTTTTACCCGGAAGGAAGGCAGTAAAGCCTCCAGCAGGACCTTCAGGGCCATATTTAGCCGCACCTAGCGCACCAGAGATCTGCGCCGGGTAACCCCACTCCAGACCGCCCGGACACTTCCCTCCGACAGATTTACAGGCCTCACCTTTGGAATTGTTGACATCCAAAGAAAAGACTGGAAGCGACAGATCGGTGCACACGCTCAAATCAACTTCACACACATCTTCGCGCATTTCGGCGTAGAAGGTGTTGATGTACTCAGGCGCTCGGTCCCAGTTGGCGGGGACGTTGACGGTCGGGAAGACAGTGATGTACCCGTTGCCTGAGTAGTCGTACTGAGCGGATCCCTCATCTTGCCAAGTAAAGTGATCTCTTCCGCATTCAGGGCACGGCTTACCGATCAAATCGGCAGTGTTCATCAGACCAGTCGGGTCTGAATTGGAGACGGGGCCGTTGTTGGCGTAGGCGTACCCGTTCATCTGGAGTGGGTCTTTGATGTCGATGATCGGGTCGGCTGAGATGAAGTGGCCCGTGCTCTGGTCGTACTCCCGCGCCCCGATATGCGTCAGGCCGGTCGCCGCGTCGTCGATGCCCACGCCCAGGTAGCTGTGTCTGTTGGGCCAGGTGGTGGGCTTTGTGCCGCGGACCTCGCCGTAGGGCTTGAAGGCTCGGCGGGTGATGAGTTGGTTGGTGGCCACGTCGACCGAGGTGTTGGCCGTGCCCAGGTGGTCGGCTATCAGGACGCTCAGTCTGTGGCCGGTGGTGGCGCCGTTCTTGGTGGTGCGGACGACCGTGGGGGCGCCCGCGTGGGCGTAGGAGCGGGTTGCCTCGGTGATCGTGCCCGTGGTGTTCGTCGTCAGTTCCGTCTCGCCCAGGTACAGGGTCGAGCCGGAGGGCGAGTGCTCCAGGAGGCGGTTGCCGTCGGCGTCGTAGACGTAGGTCGTCTTGACGCCGTTGTCCGTGATCGAGTCGAGCTTGTTGTCGGGGGACCAGTCGAGGTCCTGGGTGGTGTTCCAGAGGTCGCGGGTCTCCGCGTTGCCGGTGGCGTCGTACGTGTACGTGCTGCCCTTGCCGGACGGGGACGAGGTGATCGACGTGTTCGTGTGCGGCTGGGTCTGGTAGGACGGGGTGGTGCCGTTGCCGGTGACCGTCTTGCCGTAGCCGTAGGTGAACGTGGTGGTCGTCGTCGGGGTCCGCCGCGTCGGTGTCGGTCATCTTGGCGCGGTTCGCCAGCCAGTCGAAGGTGAACGACTGGCGGTAGGCGGCGCCGCCGATGGACAGCGTCGTCGCGTCGGGGGCCGCCGCGGCGAGCGTCGAGGACAGGGTGGCGTCGGGGGCCGTGTGGTCCGTCTCCGCGTCCGGGGCGTCCGCGACCGGGCCGGAGGAGGGGGCGTAGGTGGTGCGGTGGCCCCAGGTCGTGTTGTTCGCGGACTTGCAGCCCGTGCCGTCACCGGTCGGGGTGATGTTCGACGTCCAGGCGTGCACCAGCTCGCCCATCACGTCGTAGGTGAAGCACTGGTTGTCCCAGCTGTTGTCCCCGAACTGGCGGGCGTTGGAGGTGATCAGGCCCGAGACGTCGTAGGAGTAGTAGCTGTCCGTGATGCGATGCGGTCCGGCCGTCTCGCGGTCGGAGACCGTGCGCTGGAGGCGGCCCGTGTAGGGGTCGACGAAGTTGGTCGTCCAGACGCGGTACGGCTGGGGGGCGGAGACCGTGCGCAGCACCTCGCCGTACGGGGAGTAGGTGACGTCGGACGTGTACCAGGTCGCGCCCGAGGTGGACTCCGGCAGACCGTCGCCGTTGTAGCGGGTGACCACCTTCTCCTTCGCCAGGCCGCCCTTCGCGGGCAGGGTGACCGAGAGGGGCTTTCCGGTGGGTGTGTAGGTGTACGCGTACGCGTACGTGCCGGACAGGCCCGCGGTCATCGAGTTGGCGGGGATGACCGTCTCGCTGCCCGTGACCTGGTACTCGGCGTCGTAGCCCGTGACGCGGTTGGTGTAGTCGCCCGTGTCCGTGTGCCGGATGGAGGCGACGGGCTTGCCGATGCCGCCGGGCACGGTGTCGTAGGTGTACTCCTTCTCGGGGCTCGCCGTCGCCGACCCGCGCCGCACCTTCAGGACGCGTCCGAGCAGGTCGTACTCCGTGTACGTCTGCTGCGCGCGGGCGTTCTGCACGTGGTGCGGCCGGTCGGCGTCGTCGTACCAGGTCTTCGTCTCGCCCACGTCCGGGTCGACGGTGGAGGTGGCCCTGCCCCGGGCGTCATAGGTGTACGTCCACGCGTTGCCCGCCGGGTCGGTGACCTGGGCGAGGTTGCCGCGGGCGTCGTACTCGTACGCCGTGGTGCGCCCGGCCGTCGGGGGCGACGCCGACGTGGTGTAGTGCTTCAGCGCCGTGACCCGGCCCAGCGCGTCGTAGGACGTCCGGGTCGTGGGGGTCGTGGCGCCGGGCGGGTCCACCAGCGTGCTCGTGTCGCTGTAGGTGGTGTTCGTGGCGTACTGGTAGCTGCCGCCCTGGTAGACCGACGCCTGGTAGGCGCGCTCCAGGCCGTCGTAGCGGTACCTGGTCCAGGTGGGCACGAGCGTCTTCGACTTCGGGGTGAAGAGTTCCGCCGTCGGCTCGCCCTTCGCCAGGTACGCGCCGGTCTTCTCGTAGACCAGGCCGTGGTCGTCGTAGCGCGTGTCCACGACGATCCGGCCCGGGCCGTGCGCCTGGCTCTGGGTCTGGACCTCGCGGGCCAGACCGTCGTAGACCGTGACCTGGCGGGAGTAGCCGCCGTCGTCCTTGAGGGTCTCGGTGGTCACCGCGGCGGGGCGGTTGGTGCTGCTCGTCGCGAGTGCCTGGTGGTACGTGAACTTCACGTTGGGCGACTTGCCGTCGGAGCGTGACGGGGACCAGCCCTTCACCAGGCGGCCGAGGGAGTCGTACTCGTTCCGGCTGACGCGGTTGTTGGGGTCCGTGACGGTCAGCGGCAGCACGCGGCCCGGGTCGTACGTCGTGGTGGTGGCGTGCCCCAGCGCGTTGATCACCTTGACCGACGTGACAGGACCACCGCCGTCCCCCGGCGTGTACTGCGTCTCCGTCGTGCCCACGCCCGGGGCCGTGACCTCGCGGGGGCGGCCGAGCGGGTCGTACGTCGTCGTGGTGACCAGGGAGTACGACGTGCCCTCGCCGTTGATCTGTGCCTGGGAGGTGAGCAGGCCCCTGGTCGGGGCGGCTCCGTACGCCTGGTCGTCGTAGGAGTGCCGGACCGCCGACTTCAGGTGCGTGGCCGGGTCCGCGGTGGCGTGGTTGGCGCAGGACGTGCCGGTGGTGCGCTGCTCCTTCAGCAGGCCGATCAGCCAGGCGGAGGTGTTGTGCACGTACGTCGTCTTCGTGCACGTCCGGTGGGAGAAGTCCTCGCCGGTGCTGCCGGGCTTGACGACCGCCGTCTCCACCTGGGTCGGCAGGCCGTAGGTGTCGTCGAACTCCGTGAGCGTGCGGATCGCGCGCCAGCTTCCGTCGTTCGCCTTGATCTGGTCCGACCGGGAGATGCCGGTGCGGTGGGCGAGCAGGGGATCGGCGGTGGTGCCGTCCTCGTTCTCGCGGGAGCGGGACGCCGTCTGCTGGGACCAGGGGTAGTTGAGCGTCCGCTCCTGGACGTTCTTCTCGGGTTGCTCGGGGTCCTCGTCGTCGGAGTTCTTGTAGACGACGGTCTCCGCGGTCAGCCCCGCGTACTGCGGAGCGTCGTCCGACAGCAGGGTGTACGTGCCCGTGGAGTCCTTCACCACGCCGCCGGTGCCCTGGAAGTACCGGGTCTTCGAGGACGACTGGGGGTTCTGCCCGTTCGACGCGGACACGGTCTTGCTGCCCTTGTACGCCTCGACCTGGCGGAACCCGCGCCAGTCGCTGTGGGTGCGCAGGGCGGGGCGGGTGAACTCGTCGTCGCTCCTGGACCAGGCCGCTCCGTCGTACGCGTACCTGGTGGTGATCGGCCTGCCCTGCGAGGTGACCTTGTCGATCTCCGTCACCGAGGCGACGACGTACTTGTTGAACCACGCCTTCGCGGGTGTCCGCTCGTCCCCGTCGGGGGACCAGCGGACCGGGTAGCAGGTGCCGTTGCTCTCGCCCTCGTCCGTCGCGGGCACGGTCGCGCAGCCGCCCGTGTACTCCACCTCGATGTCACCGCCCAGTTCCGTGGAGACGGTGCCGATGCGGGGTCGGGTGAAGCCAGGCCGCTGGTCACCGGCGCCGGTGGTCACCAGGTTCGGCAACTGGTGGTCCCGCAGGCGGGCGCGCAGGGGTGAGGTGGACCCCACGGTGTAGGGGGCGAAGCTGATGCCGTCCTCGGACTGGAGGGTGCCGGTGGTGTCTCCCGGGGCGTAGCCGGTGCGGGTGAGGGAGTTGAGCCACAGGCCCGGCGAGGTGTCGTACCAGTCGGCGGGGAAGGACTGGTGCAGCGTGTACCTGTCGACCAGGCCGAGGCCGGTCTGTCCGGCGCGTGCCGCCCTCGTCGTCACCGTGTCCAGCCGTCGCTGCGTCCAGAAGGACGGGAAGGCCGGGCAGAGCTTGGACGTGGACTTGCAGTTGAGGTTGCCGGGGGTGTCCCACCAGGGCCGGTAGGCGCCCGGGTCGTCCGTCTTGGCGAAGTTGGCGGCGTCGCAGGCGGTCTCGGACTTCAGGCAGCGCTGCTCGACGCCGAAGGTGACCGTCGCGGACGGCTTGGTCAGGTCCGTGGAGCGCATCCCGTACTCGATGGACGTCGGGTACGCGTAACGGTCGTACTGCTCGGGCGACTTGAACTTCTTGCGGACGGCGTAGTGGTTCGTCTCCTGCGTCCAGTTGACGACCATGGCGTTTCCGTGGACGTCGACGACCTTGTCCAGGCCCCAGCGCCATGCCTGCTGCTGACCGGCGCCGCAGCGGGATGCGGCGAACGTACTGGCGTGGCAGGGCTCGCCCGGGTGGTTGCCGAAGACCGGGACCGTGGAGACGGAGTTGGTGTTGGCGTGACCGCCGTCCACCTTGTTCAGGCCGTAGTAGTACTTCATGCCGTCCCGGGTCGTGACGACCCAGTACTCGCCGTTGTTGTCGCCGTTGGTGCCGCCTACGCGGTGCTCGACGCGGGTGCCGTCGTCCTGCTGCGGGCGGTAGACCTCTGTGTCGGTCTCGGGGTCACTGCCGGCGGCGGCGTCACGGACCAGTTCCGTGGTCTTGCCGTTGAGGGACATCACGGCGTTGTACGAGACCCAGCAGAAGTCGGACGTCTTGTCGGACTTGGCCGTGTTGTTGGGCGTTCCGGAGCTGAGCGTCTTGCGGTCGTCCTGGCAGGGGCGGTAGCGGCGCTCGATGTGGCCGGGGTCGTAGCTCCACCCCTCGCCGATCCAGGAGCCCTGGGGAGAGGCGACGCCGGTGCGGCCGTCGACGGTCTGGGAGTTGTACCCGAAGGAGATCGCCGGGGCGGGGCCCGCGGGCGGCGGGGGTACGACCAGGGGGTACGACCAGGTGAAGGCGCCGGACGAGCCGCCCGCCTCCCACTTCCCGTCCGACGCGAGCGGCGTCGCCTTGAAGGTGCCGCCCGCACCGGCCAGCAAGCTCACCAACGGCACCACGTACTCGTGGCGTGTCCGAGCCGTCGACGACGCGGTGACCACGTCGGCGTGGGCGCCGTCCGCGACCCCGTGCCGCTTCGTCCTGGACACCTCCGCGCCCCGACCGCCGAAGATCACCTCCACCGACTTCCCGAACGCCGACCTCAACGAGAACGGCTTCGGCAGCGAGGCCGAGGACAGCAAGTGGAGCACGAAGAAGTTCGGCACACCCGGCTCCTTCACCGTGCAGGCCCGCAACTCGGACGTCGTACGGTACGAGTACGCCTTCAACGCGCCCAGCTACTCGGGCTCCGTGAGCCGGACAGCGGGCACCAGTACGTCCGTCACCGCCACCATCAGCGACGCCAAGCCGCCGACCGCCGGACCCAACGTCCTCTACGTGCGGGTCGTGGACGGCGCGGGCAACGTCTCCGAACCGGCGCGGTACTTCTTCTACGTCTCGCCTCGTGACGAGGCGGACAAGGCCGGGGACTTCACCGGCGACGGACTCCCCGACCTCATGACCGTCACCTCGGCGGGCAATCTCGCGCTCTATCCCTCCCAGGCGTACTCCGACCTGTCCAAGGGCAGCGGGGACCTGGACCTCTCCATGCCGGGGGCCTACCGGGAGAACCCCGACAAGGATCCCAACGGGGATGACCTGCCCCCGTACGTGGCCGCGCCGAGCGGTCACTTCAAGGGCGCCCTCATCACCCACAACGGCGACATCTACGGCGGCGACGGCCTCCAGGACCTGGTCGTGCGGGTCGAGGGCAGGCTCTGGGTCTATCCCGGGGACGGCTACGGCGCGGTCAACGTCGACCGGCGCCGGGAGATCCTGCTGCCCGAGGGCGCACCCGATCCGGCCCAGCTGACGCAGATCCTGGCCACGGGTGACATCACCGGCGACGGCCGCGCCGACTTCTTCGCCACGGTCGGCAGCGAGCTGTGGGCGTTCACCGGCTACCACGGTGCCACGGTGGATCAGGCAGTGCGCCTCTTCGTCTCCTCCGCCTGGCAGGATCGCGACCTCGTGTCCGTGGCGGACGTCTCCGGCGACGGAGTCGCCGACCTGCTGTTCCGCACCGATCTCTCCGGCCGGATGGTCCTGCGCAAGGGCATCGCCGCGCCGGGCGGCGGGGTCGACCTGTACTCGCTGTCCACCGCCACCACCGCGGCCGGAGGCGTCGACAACGAGTACGACGAGCGCGTCTGGCTCAAGACGAGCGTCCCCCTCCTCATGGGCACTCCCGACGCCAACGGGGACGGCGTCCCGGACATCTGGTCCATCCGCTCCGACGGCTCGGTGCGGTTCCACGCGGGCAGCAGGACCGTCCTCTCCGGGACCGGGATCCAGATCATCGGGCCCAAGGACTACTGGCTGACGCGGATCGCTGTCGGGTGAGAGGGCCGGGGACGGGGGCCGGGGGCGGGGGCCGGTACGCCCACGGCTTGTTCACGCGCGCACTTCCCCCACGGGACGGGTTCGGAGGCGCATACGGCTCCGAGCGCCCATCGGCCGAACCAGGCCCCACCCGGCCCGAGCGCCCCGTTCACCACATCGTGCTCAGGCCATGAATGGTGCGCACGACGGGTTCCGCCTTCACCAGGTCCCTACATAGAGCCGCTCATCGGCTATCCCCGGCCTGAAGGCCGGGGTTCGCGCCGAAGAGTTACCTGATCACGTCCTCGTCATCGGCTGGAATCCATCCTCCGGTGGGCCGCCGCAACCACCCCTCCCCCGCCGCGAGCTGGGCCGCCGCCCGGCGCAGGGCGTCGAGACCGGGGTGTACCAGCCCCTTCCTCCAGACCAGCGAGACCGGCGACAGCGGGACCGGATCGACCAGGGGCCGCACCACCGTGCCGGGCATGGCGGGAAAGCCCACCACGGCGAGTACGGGCGTCCGCGTCTTGGCCATCAGCCGCTGGAACTCCTCCTCGCCGACAGCCAGCGGGAAGGGGGGTGCCACCGCGATGCCCCGTCCCTGGAAGAGGTGATGTGCCAGGTCCGTCCACTCCGGGGTACGCGGATTGCCCGCCCCCGCGTACACCACCTCGCCCGCCAGCGCCGCCAGCGGCACCGCCTCAAGGGCCGCCAGCCGGTGGCCCTCGGGCAGCATGATCGCCATCGGTTCCAGGCGGACCGGCAGCTGGTCGAGGTGTGCCCGCAGCGCCGGGTCGAGCCCCGCGTACCGGCCGAACGACGCGTCGAGGCGCCCGGCGATCAGCTCCGCCGCCGCGCCGGTCAGACCGCTCTCGAAGCGGGCCATCAGCTCCACCTCGGGGGCGAGTTCGCGGGCCAGGTGCAGCACCCGGCGGTGGGTGTGCAGGCCGGGCGAGTTCAGGTCGACCAGCAGCGGGCGGGCCTGCCCGAACGCCGTCAGCAGGTCGTCCTGCGCCTGGAGCGCCCGGCGCGCGTACGGCAGCAGCCGCTCCCCGTCGGCGGTCAGCGTCACCTGCCGGGTGGTGCGCAGGAACAGCTCGGCACGCAGTTCCCGCTCCAGTCGCCGTACGTCCCTGCTGAGCGCCTGCTGGGCGATGAAGAGGCGGGCGGCGGCCCGGGTGAAGTGCAGCTCCTCGGCGACGGCGACGAAGGCGCGCAGCAGCCGGGGGTCTATGTGGGCGGGCATTCGGGCGGGCACCTCCGGCTGGGCGTCCGGCTGGATCTCCGGCCGGTGAGCGTCCGGCTGGATCTCCGGCCGGTGAGCGTCCGGCTGGATCTCCGGCCGGTGAGCGTCCGGCTGGACATCCGGCTGGACGTCCGGTGAATTTACATCGCGGGTGCGTGAATCCGCACTCACCAGGTGTTGGACCCCTTGATCAGGCGCGGGCGACGGTGGGGCCATGCCGCAGCCGACCCCCGTCGCCCCGTCCTCCAGCAACCCCTACCGCCGTCTCTTCGCCCTTCCCGGCGCCCGTGCCTTCACCACCGGCAACCTGATAGCCCGCCTCCCCATGGGCATGTTCAGCGTCAGCGCGGTCGTGATGATCGCCGGTTCGCGGGGCTCGTACGCCCTCGCCGGGGCCGTCACCGCGACCGGCCTCGCCACGACCGCGCTGGTCGCCCCCTGGGTCGCGCGGCTCGTCGACCGGTACGGGCAGGCGCGGATCGCCGTACCGGCGACGCTCTGCGCGGCGCTCGGCAGCCTGGCGCTGGTGGTGTGCGTGCGCTACGGCGCCCCCGACTGGACCCTGTTCGCCGCGTACGCCGCGACCGCGACCACCCCGAACACCGGGGGCATGTCCCGGGCCCGCTGGTCCCACCTGCTGCGCGGCGACAGCAAGGCGCTGCACACCGCCAACGCCTTCGAGCAGGCCGCCGACGAGCTGTGCTTCATGCTGGGTCCGGTGCTGGCGGCGTTCCTGTGCGGGACGTTCTTCCCGGAGGCGGGCACGCTCACCGGCGTCGTCCTGCTGGTGGGCGGGGTGCTGCTGTTCGCCGCCCAGCGGTCGACCGAGCCTCCCGTCACCCCCGGCGTACGCCCGGCGGGCAGGACGCCGTTGCGCGCGCCCGGGATGCGGCCCCTGCTCACCGTGTGCCTGGCGACGGGCGCGGTGTTCGGGGCGATGGAGGTCGTCACGATCGCGTTCGCCGACGCGCGGGGGCACCGGTCGGCGGCGGGTGTGGTGCTCGCCCTCCAGGCGGCCGGGTCCTTCGTCGCGGGGCTCGCGTACGGCGCGGTGAAGCCGCGGGGGCCGGTGACGGCGCGGCTGTCGTGGTGTGTGGCGGCGATGACCGCGCTGATGACGCTGCCGCTGCTGGCCGCCGCCCTCACCGGCTCCCTGGTGCTCCTCGGGGGCGCGCTGCTGCTCGCGGGGATGGCGACCGCGCCGACCATGGTCACCACCATGACGCTGGTCCAGCGCTTCACCCCCGAGGGGCGGCTGAACGAGGGCATGACCCTGGCGGTGACCGGGCTGCTGGGCGGGATCGCGTGCGGCAGCGCGAGCGGCGGGTGGGTCGTCGAACACGTTTCGCCCACCGCGGGTTACGGGGTGCCGGTGACGGCGGCGGGGACCGCGCTCCTGATCTCCCTCGCCGTGTTCACCCGATCGAATCGCTTCACCCATCTCCGCGCTAACCATTGACGAAGCCCCGTCCCATCTCTACCTTCGGCCGTCGAAGCGCTTCGACACCGCCGTCGAACGGGTTCGATGTCCGACGGCGGTGCCCTGTTCCCATCCGACTCCCCTGGAGGCACTGGATGTTGACGGCACGACGGCGTGTGGTGGCGACGGCGGTGATCCTGGCCGGATCACTGCTGCTGGCCTCCTGCGGTGGTTCGGACAGCGGCTCGGGCGGCGACGGCAGGACGCTCCGCCTCTGGCACTACGAGGCCCCGAACAGCGCGATGGGCGTGGCCTGGGCGGAGGCGGTCAAGGAGTTCGAGGCCAAGCACCCGGGCGTGGAGGTGAAGTTCGAGGAGAAGAGCTTCGAGCAGATCCAGAAGACCGCGCCCATGGTCCTGAACTCCTCGGACGCCCCCGACCTCATGGAGTACAACAAGGGCAACGCGACGGCGGGCCTGCTCTCCAGGCAGGGCCTGCTCACCGACCTGAGCGCGGAGGCGGAGAAGCGCGGCTGGGACGACAGGCTCGGCGCGGGCGTCCGCACCACCAGCACGTACGACGAGAACGGCGTGATGGGCTCCGGCAACTGGTACGGCGTCCCGAACTACGCCGAGTACACGATGGTCTTCTACAACAAGGACCTGTTCAAGGAGTACGGCGTCGAGGAGCCCACCTCGTTCGACGAGCTAACCGCCGCGATGGACACGTTCGTCGACAGGGGCGTCACCCCGCTCGCCAACGCGGGCGCCGAGTACATCGCCCACCAGTACCTCTACCAGCTGGCCCTCTCCCGGGCCGACCGCTCCTGGGTCGACGCCTACGAGCTGTACCAGGGCGAGACCGACTTCCACGACGCGGCGTGGACGTACGCCGCCGACACCTTCGCCGACTGGGTCGACAAGGGGTACATCGCCAGGACGTCCAGCGGGACGAAGGCGGAGGCGGCCGGGGTGTCGTTCATCCGGGGCGACGCGCCGATCCTGTTCTCCGGGTCCTGGTGGTACGGCCGCTTCCAGGACGAGGCGGAGTTCGACTGGGGCACCTTCCTGTGGCCGGACTCCGACCTCACCCTGGGCTCGGGCGGGAACCTGTGGGTGGTCCCGGAGAACGCCCCGAACAAGGAACTCGCCTACGACTTCATCGACATCACCCTCAGCAAGCGGATCCAGAACCTGCTGGGCGAGAAGGGCGGCGTACCGGTCGCGGCCGACGCCGACGCCGTCACCGACCCGAAGTCGAAGAAGCTCATCGAGGACTTCAACACCCTCTCCGACCGCGACGGACTCGCCTTCTACCCGGACTGGCCCGCACCCGGCTTCTACGACGTGCTCGTCTCCGAGACCCAGAAGCTGATCACCGGCAGCGCGTCCACGGACGCCTACCTCGACGCGTTGCAGGAGGCGTACGACAAGGGCGTACCGAAGCGATGACGGGCACCGTCGAGAAGCGGTCACCCCATCGGCGGGTCTCCGGGAACAGCCCCCGCCGCCGCGACTCCTACGCCCTGTTCCTGCTCCCCGGCGCCCTCGCCTTCCTCGCCGTGATCGTGCTGCCGTTCGCGATGAACACGGGCGTCAGCCTCACCGACTGGCAGGGCGTGGGCGCCCCCGGCGCCGACGACTTCACGGGTCTGGAGAACTACCGGGAACTGCTGGACGACAGCGAGTTCTGGGCGTCGTTCCGGCACAGCCTGTTCATGGTGGTGGCGATGGCGGTCGTCCCGACGCTGCTCGGGCTGGTCCTGGCGGCGGCGCTGTTCGACTTCGTCGGCAAGCACTTCGGCAGCAGGACGGTCGCCGTGCTGCGGGCCTGCTTCTACCTGCCGCAGGTGCTGCCGATCGCGGTCGCGGGCATCGTGTGGAGCTGGATCCTCGACCCCGGGAACGGCTCCCTCAACGCGCTCCTGGAGGCGGTCGGGCTCGGCTCCTGGCAGCAGGACTGGCTGGGCGATCCCGACCTCGCGCTCTACACCGTGATGGGCGTCCTGGTGTGGGTGCAGCTCGGGTTCCCGCTGGTGGTGTTCATGGCCGGACTCCAGCGCGTCGACCCGCAGCTGTACGAGGCGGCCGAGCTGGACGGGGCCGGGTGGTGGCGCCGGTTCCGGCACGTCACGCTGCCGCAGATCCGGCCGGAGACGTACGTCGTGCTGACGTGGTGCTCGATCGCCGCCCTGAAGGTGTTCGGCGCGGTGTACGTGCTGACGAAGGGCGGTCCGGGCGGCGCCACCAACGTGCCGTCGTACTTCTCCTTCACCACGTTCTTCGAGAAGACCCAGGTCGGCTACGGCGCGGCGATCTCGACGGTGCTGACCGTCGTCATCCTCGCCCTGTCGCTGCTCGGGCTGAGGCTCCAGACCCGCGCGGAGGACGCCGAGGAGGGACTGAGGACATGAGCAGGTTCCCACGGCGCTACCCGGTGCTGGCCGCGCTGGTCATCGCGGCCCTCTTCATGGTCGTACCGTTCCTGGTCGTCGCCGTGAACGCGGTGAAGTCCCCGGCGGAGTACTCGCGGAACGGGCCGCTCGCCCTCCCCGAGGGGCTGTACCTGGACGGCCTGCGGGACTTCTGGGAGCGCGTCGACTACGGGCGGAAACTGGTCAACTCCGTGCTGATCAGCGGCTCGGTGGCGGTGCTCGCCGCGGTCGTCTCGGTGCTGAACGCCTACGCGATCGGCATCGGCCGGGTGCGGGGCCGCACCTGGGTGCTGGCGTTCTTCGTGCTGGCGAACATGCTGCCGCAGGAGGCGCTGGTCTACCCGGTGTACTACCTCAGCAAGGAGGCCGGCCTGTACGACACCAGGCTGAGCGTGATCATCGTCTTCACGGTGATCCAGTCGGCCTTCGGGACGTATCTGCTGGCCAGCGTGCTCGGGCAGTTCCCGCGCGAGGTCATCGAGGCGGCCCGGATCGACGGGGCGAACAAGTGGCAGGTGCTGTGGCGGATCGTCGTACCCGTCAGCCGCCCGACCCTCGGGGTGCTGCTGGTGTTCTTCTTCATCTGGACCTGGAACGAGTTCCTGCTGCCGCTGGTGATGCTGATCTCCAACGACAACCAGACGGTGTCGGTGGCCCTCGGCGTCCTCCAGGGCCAGCGGCTGATGGACGCCACCATGACCAACGCCGCCGCGCTGCTCGGCGTGCTCCCGGCGATCGTGTTCTTCCTCGTCTTCCAACGGACCCTCACCCGCGGCATCGCCGTCGGTGCGGTCAAGTGACCCGCGACTGAAGGGGGACCCCCCACGTGAAGTTCACCGACGGCTACTGGCTGCTCCGCGAGGGCGTCACCGCGGCCCACCCGGTCGAGGTGCTCGACGTCGCCGAGCAGGACGGCGCGCTGGCGGTCCACGCGCCGACCCAGCCCATCCGCCACCGCGGCGACCTGCTGAAGGGACCGGTCGTGACGATCACCGCACACGCCCCGATGCCCGACGTCATCGGCGTCACCGTCACCCACTTCCAGGGCGAGCAGCCCCGCGGCCCGGAGTTCGACCTGCACCGCACCGACTTCACACCGCAGCTGTCGTACGACGACGAGCACGCCACCCTCATCTCCGGCGCCCTGTCGGTGCGGATCGCCCGGGGCGGGCCCTGGCACGTCGACTTCCTCGCCCACGGCCGCGCCCTCACCACCAGCGGCCCCAAGGGCATCGGCATCATGCGGGACGCGACCGGCGCCCACTACCTGCGCGAACAGCTCGGCCTCGGCGTCGGCACCTGCGTGTACGGGCTCGGGGAGCGGTTCGGGCCGCTGGTGAAGAACGGGCAGGTCGTCGACGTCTGGAACGCCGACGGCGGCACCGCCACCGAGCAGGCGTACAAGAACGTGCCGTTCTACCTGACGGACGCGGGCTACGGCGTCTTCGTCGACCACCCGGGCAAGGTGTCCTTCGAGGTCGGCTCGGAGACCGTCTCCCGGGTGCAGTTCAGCGTGGAGGCGCAGGAGCTGACGTACTACGTCATCCACGGGCCGTCCCCGAAGGAGATCCTGCGCAAGTACACCGCGCTCACCGGGCGTCCGGCGCTGCCGCCCGCCTGGTCGTTCGGGCTGTGGCTGTCGACGTCGTTCACCACGTCGTACGACGAGGAGACCGTCACGTCGTTCATCGAGGGGATGCGGGAGCGGGAACTGCCGCTGTCCGTCTTCCACTTCGACTGCTTCTGGATGCGGGAGTTCCACTGGTGCGACTTCCAGTGGGACCCGCGGGTCTTCCCCGACCCGGAGGGGATGCTGGCCCGGCTGAAGGAGCGCGGGCTGCGCGTGTCGGTGTGGATCAACCCGTACATCGCGCAGCGTTCGCCGCTGTTCGCGGAGGGCAAGGCGCTCGGGCACCTGCTGAGACGGCCGGACGGCAGCGTCTGGCAGTGGGACCTGTGGCAGCCGGGCATGGCGCTGGTGGACTTCACCAGCCCGGCCGCCCGCGACTGGTACGCGGCGAAGCTGGAGGCGGTGCTCGCGCAGGGCGTGGACTGCTTCAAGACCGACTTCGGCGAGCGGGTGCCCACGGACGTGGTGTGGGCGGACGGCTCCGACCCGGAGCGGATGCACAACTACTACACCTACCTCTACAACCGCACCGCCTTCGACGTGCTGCGCAAGCACCGCGGCGAGGGCGAGGCGGTCGTCTTCGCCCGGTCCGCGACCGCCGGGAGCCAGAAGTTCCCGGTGCACTGGGGCGGCGACTGCGAGGCGACGTACGAGTCCATGGCGGAGTCCCTGCGCGGCGGACTGTCGCTGGGCCTGTCCGGGTTCGGGTACTGGAGCCATGACATCGGCGGCTTCGAGGGCACCCCGACGCCCGCGCTGTTCAAGCGGTGGCTGGCCTTCGGGATGCTCTCCTCGCACAGCAGGCTGCACGGCAGCTCCTCCTACCGGGTGCCGTGGCTGTTCGACGAGGAGTCGGTGGACGTGCTCCGGCACTTCACGGCACTGAAGCTCCGGCTCATGCCGTACCTGTACGAGGCCGCCCGGACCGCCCACACCGAGGGCACGCCGGTGATGCGGGCGATGGTCCTGGAGTTCCCGGACGACCCCGGGTGCGCGCACCTGGAGCGGCAGTACATGCTCGGTCCCGACCTGCTGGTGGCACCCGTCTTCAGCGACGACGGGGACGTCACGTACTACGTCCCCGAGGGCACCTGGACGCACTTCGTGACCGGCCAGACGGTGACCGGGCCGCGCTGGGTGCGTGAGCGGCACGGCTTCGACAGCGTGCCGCTGCTGGTGCGGCCGGGGGCGGTGCTCCCGGTGGGCGCGGTGGCCGACCGGCCCGACTACCCGCACGCCGACGGGGTGACCCTGCGGGCGTACGGCCTCCAGCGCGGCGCCCAGGTGACGGTGGCCGTCGGGGACGTCGCCTTCACCGTCGTCCGCGAGGGCGACGTACTGCGCGCCTCGTGCAGCGCCCCCGGCGCCCCGTGGGCGCTGGCCGCCGGGGCGGCGACGGCGCGGGCGGCGGCCGGGACCGGGTTCCTCACCCTGGAGCTGGGCTGATGGTCAGGATCACCGATGTGGCCCGGCACGCCGGGGTCTCCCCCAGCACCGTGTCCTACGCGCTCAGCGGCAAGCGTCCGATCTCCGAGGAGACCCGGCGCCGCGTCGAGGCGTCCATCCGCGCCCTCGGCTACCGCCCGCACGCCGGCGCCCGCGCCCTGGCCAGCAGCAAGTCGAACGTGCTGGCGCTGGCGGTGCCGTTACGCGCCGGGATCCACGTCCCCGTGGTGATGCAGTTCGCGGTGTCCGTGGTGACCACCGCCCGCGCCCACGACCACGACGTGCTCCTGCTCACCCGGGAGGAGGGCGAGGAGGGGCTGGGCCGGGTCGCGGACACGGCGCTGGTGGACGCGCTGATCGTGATGGACGTCGCGCTCGACGACCCCCGGCTGCCGTTGCTGCGTTCCCTCGAACGGCCGTCCGTGCTGATCGGGTTCCCGGCCGAGCCGACCGGGCTG
This sequence comes from Streptomyces sp. NPDC006997, assembly GCF_040635175.1. Classification (NCBI taxonomy): domain Bacteria; kingdom Bacillati; phylum Actinomycetota; class Actinomycetes; order Kitasatosporales; family Streptomycetaceae; genus Streptomyces; species Streptomyces sp. NPDC006997. The sequence goes on along the minus strand of NZ_JBEYHH010000036.1, from coordinate 51,627 downwards.
ACCTGCGTCGACCTGGACTTCAGGGCGGCCGGTGAGCTGTGCGTGGAGCATCTCGCGGGGCTCGGGCACCGGACGGTGGCGCTGGTCGGCTCGGCGCCGGAGGTGTACGTGCGGCGGACGGCGTTCGCTCAGCGCGTGGTGCGGGGGTTCACCGCCGCCGCCGACCGGTACCGGCTGTCGTCGTCCGTGCACCCCTGCGGGTCCTCGCCCGCCGCGGCCCGCGCCACCGCCGAACGGCTGCTGCGCGAACAGCCCGCGCTGACCGGTGTCGTCGTCCACAACGAACCCGTCCTCGAACCGCTGATCGACGCCTTCGAGCAGCTCGGACTGCGGGTGCCCGAGGATCTCTCGGTCACCGCGATCTGCCCGCGCGAGCTGGCGGAGTCGCTGCGCGTCCCCGTCACCTCCGTCGCCCTGCCGTCCGCGGAGATCGGCACCCGGGCGGTGGAGTTGCTGATGGGCAAGCTCGACGGCGCCCCCGTCGCCGGGTCCACCCTGCTGCCTGCCCAGCTCACCAGCCGGGCGAGCACGGCACCGCGGCGGCTGGCGTGAGGGCCGCTGGGGCGTGCCGGGCGTCGGGCGGCAGGCGGGACTCCCGCACCACGCCCTAGCCGGTGAGGCCCCACGTGGTGGCCAGCCGGTGGGCGGCGCACAGGTTCACGTCCAGGAAGTAGGCCCCGGCGGTGCCGCACTGGGTGGCGGCGGCGCCGGGGTCGACGGGCTGGCCGTGGCCCATCCCGGTCAGGGCGTACGTCTCGACGACCGTGCGCCCGGCCGGGCTGCGGAAGACCTGGTGCGGGTACCCGGCGACGGTGTCGCCGGCGTCGGCGGTCTGGTCGGCGCCGTGCACGTCGGTCCACTGCCGCATCAGGTCGGTCATGTTGACCGGCTTCACGGTGTAGTCGGCGGTGCCCTGGAACACGGTGAGCGTCGGCCACGGCCCGGTGTACCCGGGGCGCGCGGCCCGCACCCGGTCACCCCACTGCGCCGGGGTCTGGGTGGCGCCGACGTACATGCACACGTACGGCGACCCGGCGGCCTGCGCACACCCGTACGGCAGCCCGGCGACGACGCCGCCCGCGGCGAACTTCTCGGGGTACGCCGCCATCAGCACGGACGTCATGCCGCCTCCGGCGGACAGGCCGGTGACGTGGACGCGGGAGGGGTCGGCGCCGGTGTCGGCGAGGTGCCGGTCGACCATCTGGGCGAGGGAGGCGGCCTCGCCCTGGCCCCGGGTGGTGTCGCCGGTCTGGAACCAGTTGAAGCAGGAGGAGAGGTTGTTGCCGCTCTGCTGCTGCGGCAGCACGACGGAGAAGCCGTAGCGGTCGGCGAGGGGGAGCCACCCCGAGCCGGTGCCGTACCCGGAGGCGTTCTGGGTGCAGCCGTGCAGGGCGACGACGACCGGACGGCCGGAGGGCAGGCCGTCGGGGACGTAGCGGTACATCCTCAGCGCGCCGGGGTTGCTGCCGAAGCCGGTGACCTCCGTGAGGGAGGCGGCGGCGGCCGGGGTCGGGGTGAGCAGCACGGAGAGGAGGGCGGTCAGGGCGGCCAGGAGTGTCGCGGCTCTGGTCTGTCTCATGGGGAGGGACCGTAGGGGGAGAGCCGGGCCCCCGATATGGGGGCAGGCCCCATAAACACGAGGAGGACCCGGTGGCGCGCGGCCACCGGGTCCTCCTCGTGATGCGTCACATGGGAATTGTGGAGATGGCGGGAATCGAACCCGCGTCCAACGGTGCGGAACCAGGGCTTCTCCGTGTGCAGTCCGCTGCGCTTTTCTCAGCCCCGGAGATCACGCGGACGAGTCTCCGACGGGCTCAGTCACTGTTTGGTTTCCCTCTACACCCCGTGACCGGGTTTAGAGGTTTAGTCCCCTAGTCGATGCCAGGATCCGGGTCGGGAACATCCCCGGGCTGACACTCCCTTTAGTAGGAGGCTCGCTCGCGCTGCCTATCAGGCAGCGAGGGCGAAGGCCTGCTGGGAGGAATCGCGCTTGGAGTTGGCGATTATTGGTTTCGGCCTGTGGTTTACGAGATCATGGCCGCTTCCTCGACACGCTTCCCCTGCTTCGACAGCCGCTGTCGAAACCGATCATCCCCATGTTGATTTTTCAAACCGGATCGTGCGATCCAAGCGCACCCGCCGTGGGGTGCTGGTGCCATCGTACGTGACCAACGCGGGCGGAGGCCAGCGTATTCCCGGCGCCCCGGCCGGGGCTCAGGCGCGCTGCTTGCGGCGCACCGCGGACATGGCCCGCTCCGCCTCGCGGCGGTCCTGCTTCTCCCGGAGGGTCTGGCGCTTGTCGTACTCCTTCTTGCCCTTGGCCAGCGCGATCTCGACCTTGGCGCGGCCGTCCTTGAAGTACAGGGCGAGCGGCACGATCGTGTGGCCCGACTCCTGGGACTTCGACTCCAGCTTCTCGATCTCCGCGCGGTGCAGCAGCAGCTTCCGCTTGCGGCGGGCGCTGTGGTTGGTCCAGGTGCCCTGGCTGTACTCGGGCACGTGCACGTTGTACAGCCACGCCTCGTGTCCGTCGAGCTGCACGAAGCCGTCCGCGAGCGAGGCCCGTCCCTGGCGCAGCGACTTCACCTCGGTGCCGGTGAGGACCAGCCCGGCCTCGTAGGTGTCGATGATGAGGTAGTCGTGCCGCGCCTTCTTGTTCTGCGCGATCAGCTTGCGCCCTTTTTCCTTAGCCATAGTCAGGCCATTTTCGCACCATGGAGGGGGTGCGCGGGAAGTCGTTTACGGCTCCTGCCGCCCGAGCCCGTCGAGGACCGTCTCCGCGCGGCTGAGGGACTCCTGCCCGGCCTCCAGGTCGGGGGTGATGCCGTGGCCGTCGACACCGCGGCCCGCGGGGGTGCGGTAGTGGCCGACGGTCAGCTCGGCGACCGAGCCGTCCGGCAGCTCGCTGGGCATCTGCACGGAGCCCTTGCCGAAGGTGCGGGAGCCGACGACGACTGCCCGGCCGCGGTCCTGGAGGGCGCCGGTGAGCAGTTCGGCGGCGCTCATCGTGCCGCCGTCGACGAGGGCGACCAGGGGCCGCTCGGTGTCGCCGCCGGGCTCGGCGTGCAGGACCTGCTGCTCGCCGGCGACGTCGTAGGTGGCGACCAGGCCGCCGTCGAGGAACGCGGAGGCCGCGGTGACGGCCTCGGTGACCAGGCCGCCGGAGTTGCCGCGCAGGTCGAGGATGACACCGTCGCCGTCGGGTGCCCGGTGCACCGCCTCGCGCACGGCGTCGCCGGAACCCCGGGTGAACGCGGCGACCTTGATCACGGTGGCGCCGTCGGCGAGCCGCCGTACGGTCACCGAGTCGGTGGACAGGCGGGCGCGGCGCAGGGTGAGCGTCCACGCGCGCGTGCCGCGTTCCACGCCGAGCCGGACCGTGGATCCGGCGGAGGCGTCGGGCGCGTCGGTGTCCTCGGCGTCCCCGCGGAGCAGGGCGACGACCTCGGTGACGGGCCGCCCGTCGACACTCTCGCCGTCGACGCTGCGCAGCCGGTCCCCGGCGCGGATCCCGGCGTCGGCGGCGGGCGACCCGGAGTGCACCCTGGTCACCTCGATCCGGCCGGACCGCTCACGCCGCGTCCACAGGCCGACACCGGTGTACTCGCCGTCGAGGGCGTCCTCGAACTCCTCGTACTCGCCCTTGGAGTAGACGGCGCCCCAACGGTCCCCGCTGCGGCTGACGGCGCGCTCCGCGGCCTCCACCGGGGACTGGCCGGACTCCATCGCCTCCTCGGCGGCCCGCGCCACCTCCTCGGGGCGGCTGCTCGCGGCGGTGGCGCGCGCGGCGTCGGGCTGCCGTCCGCGGTCGGAGCCGGGCAGCGCGCCGGTCGCGGCACCGGCCACCAGGACGCTGGCGAAGACCAATGTCAGGGCGGCCCCGCGGCGGATGCGGCGGGGCGGACAGAACAGGTCGCGGCCTGACATGGCGGTGAGTCTAGGACAACGGGAAGGGCCGCACGGCCCGTTGACCGTACGGCCACCTTGGGTTACGTCACACCTTCAGGTACTTGCGCAGCGCGAAGAACGCTGCCAGCGCGGGCATGAGCACACTCGTCGCCAGGATGAGCGGCAGCTTCGTCAGCACCGCGTCCCAGCCGATGAAGTTGATCAGGTTCAGCTTCTCGGAGAGCGCGAGCCCGTTGTCGATGATGAAGTACCGCCCGACCAGCAGGAATCCGCACGCGAGCCCGCCGCCGATGAGACCCGCGACCGCGGCCTCCATGATGAACGGCGCCTGGATGTAGAAGCCGGAGGCGCCGACGAGGCGCATGATGCCGGTCTCACGACGACGGCTGAACGCCGAGACGCGCACCGTGTTGACGATCAGCATCAGCGCCACCACCAGCATCAGCGCCATGATCGCGCGCGCGGCCCAGTTCATGCCGTTCAGCAGGCCGAAGAGGTTGTCCAGGATGCCCTTCTGGTCCTGCACGGACTGCACGCCGTCGCGCCCGTCGAAGGCGGTCGCGATGACCTGGTACTTCTCCGGGTCCGTCAGCTTGATCCGGTAGGACTCCTGCATCTGGTCCGGGGTGAGCGAGCTGGCCAGCGGGGAGTCGCCGAACTGCTCCTTGTAGTGCTTGTACGCCTCGTCCTGCGACTCGTACGTCACCGAGTCCACGACCGACATCTTCTCCAGGTCGGTCTGGATCTGCTCCTTCTGGTCCTTGGTGACCGCGCCCTTGGCACAGTTGGGGTCGGACTCGGCGTCGCTCTTGTTGCACAGGAACACCGAGACGTTGACCTTGTCGTACCAGTACCCCTTCATGGTGCTGACCTGGTCGCTCATCAGGAGCGACCCGCCGAACAGGGCGAGCGACAGGGCCACGGAGACGACGACCGCGAACGTCATCGTCAGGTTGCGGCGGAGACCGACACCGATCTCGGACAGAACGAACTGGGCGCGCATGGCGTCTTCTTCAGGCCTTTCCGGGGACGTCTGCGAGGTCTGCCACGGCGGCCGTGGCCGCGGCGGCTGCGAACAGGGGCGGCATCAGTGCTGGTAGCCGTAGACGCCACGGGCCTGGTCGCGGACGAGGCGGCCCTTCTCCAGCTCGATGACGCGCTTGCGCATCTGGTCCACGATGTTCTGGTCGTGCGTCGCCATCACCACGGTCGTGCCGGTCCGGTTGATCCGGTCGAGCAGCTTCATGATGCCGACCGAGGTCTGCGGGTCCAGGTTGCCGGTGGGCTCGTCGCAGATGAGCAGCTTGGGCCGGTTGACGAAGGCCCGCGCGATGGCGACGCGCTGCTGCTCACCGCCGGACAGCTCGCCGGGCATCCGGTCCTCCTTGCCACCGAGCCCGACCAGTTCGAGCACCTGCGGCACGGACTTGCGGATCTCGCCGCGCGACTTGCCGATGACCTCCTGGGCGAAGGCCACGTTCTCGGCGACGGTCTTGTTCGGCAGCAGCCGGAAGTCCTGGAAGACCGTCCCCAGCTGGCGCCTGATGTGCGGCACCTTCCAGTTGGAGACGCGGGCGAGGTCCTTGCCCAGGACGTGCACCTGGCCGTGGCTGCACCGCTCCTCGCGGAGGATCAGCCGCAGGAAGGTGGACTTTCCGGAGCCGGAGGACCCCACGAGGAACACGAACTCGCCCTTCTCGACCTCCAGGGAGACATCCCTGAGGGCTGGACGGGTCTGTTTGGGGTAGACCTTGGAGACGTTGTCGAATCGGATCACGGATGCACCACGGGTCGCCGGGGGTAGATGAGCGTGACCATACGCGAACCGGGTGCACCAGCGCAGGCGCCGGTAGGGGTTGTGAGGGGGATGTGTGCTTTTGTTCCCGTCCGCCTCTTCGAGCGCCCGCGCCCTTTCCCGGGGAACCTGGCACAGTGGGAGGGGAACGTTCGCGGCCAGGCGGGCGTTCTAGAGGGTGTGACCGGCACGAGGAGGGCGAGCGCATGACGTACGACCGGCTGGTGTGCGCGAGCTGCGCCGCACCCGTGAGCGAGGGCCGTTGCCCCGTGTGCCGGGCCAACCGCCAGCGGCTTCAGCAGGAGAACCCCTTGGCGGCCCTGACCCCGGTGGCGCTGATCGCCCTGCTGGTGGTGCTGGTCGCGGCGGTGGCGCTGTTGGCGGCCCACCAGACCGCGTAGAGACCGACCGAAAGGGCCCGGAGCGTGCGCTCCGGGCCCTTTCGGTATGCCTACCGCTTACGTCCGGCTACCGTCAGGCAGCGGCGCCGCGGCCGCCCATGAGGCGGGGCAGCACCCGGAAGCCGACGCCACCGGCGATCATCGTCGCGGCGCCGACCACCAGGAAGGTGGTCTCCGCGGCACCGGTCTCGGCGAGTTCGTCGCCGCCGCCCTGCGCGGAGGGGTTGGCGGAGGGCCCGGAGCCGGTGTCCGTCAGCGCCGAGGAGCCCTCGTTCTGCGCGGAGTCGTTGGAGCCGCCGTCGGTGTCGGTGTTGCTGTTGCCACCACCACCGTTGTCGTTACCACCGTTGCCGTTCCCGTTGCCCGGGTTGCTCGGGGTCGGGTCTTCCTCGACCGGGTCCTCGGGCTCGCTGGGCTCCGGGTCCTGGGTCTCCGACTCACTCGGGTCCGGGTCCGGGGTGTCCGGGATGCTCGGGCCCGGGTCCGGGTCGTTAGTCTCGGACTCGGTCGGACTCGGGCTGGGCGACTCGGTCTCGCACAGCGCGAGACCGAGCTGGCACTCTTCCGACGGGTTGGCGGAGGCCACACCGGCGATGGTCAGCGACGCGCCCGCCGCGACCATGGCGCCCGCCGCGATCCGCGCGACGCGCACCCGCGTCTTGTTGGTCATCAGTTGCTACCCCCAGTAGCTCATCGTCAATGAGGCGGCGCCCAGGGCCGTGATCAACGGAGGTAGCTGAAGTGAAGCCCCCCGGTTCACATGCGCCCCATACATGCGCACGCCGCACCCCACCCTTCCCATTTTCCAAGAGAGCGTCAAGGCCGTTGCGGGCGGGATGTCCCGTTGCTGGGCTTTTGCCGGGGGTTTGAAGTGTGGAGGTGTGATGTAAACGGCAACTGCCGCCCTTGGGGCGGCAGTTGCCAAGTCGACAAAGCGTCGCGCTTACTTCTCCTGCTGCTTGCGCCAGCGAATCCCGGCCTCCAGGAACCCGTCGATCTCGCCGTTGAACACGGCCTCGGGGTTGCCGACCTCGAACTCGGTGCGCAGGTCCTTCACCATCTGGTACGGGTGCAGGACGTACGAACGCATCTGGTTGCCCCAGGAGTTGCCGCCGTCGCCCTTCAGGGCGTCCATCTTGGCCTGCTCCTCCTGACGGCGCCGCTCCAGGAGCTTGGCCTGGAGGACGTTCATCGCGGTCGCCTTGTTCTGGATCTGCGAGCGCTCGTTCTGGCAGGAGACGACGATGCCGGTGGGCAGGTGGGTGATGCGCACCGCGGAGTCCGTGGTGTTCACGCCCTGACCGCCGGGACCGGACGACCGGTAGACGTCGATGCGCAGCTCGGACTCGTCGATGTCGACGTGGTCGGACTGCTCGACGACGGGCAGCACCTCGACACCGGCGAACGACGTCTGCCGCCTGCCCTGGTTGTCGAAGGGCGAGATCCGCACCAGCCGGTGCGTGCCCTGCTCCACGGAGAGGGTGCCGTAGGCGTACGGCACCTGCACGGCGAAGGTGGTGGACTTGATGCCCGCCTCCTCCGCGTACGACGTCTCGTAGACCTCGGTCTTGTAGCCGCGCTGCTCGGCCCAGCGCAGGTACATGCGCTGGAGCCGCTCGGCGAAGTCGGCGGCGTCCACGCCGCCGGCCTCGGCGCGGATGTTGACCAGCGCCTCACGGGAGTCGTACTCACCGCTGAGCAGGGTGCGGACTTCCATCTCGTCCAGCGCCTTGCGGACGGCGACCAGCTCGGACTCGGCCTCCGCGCGGGTGTCCGGGTCGTCCTCCTCCTCGGCCATCTCGAACAGCACGGCGAGATCGTCGATCCGTCCGCGCAGCGCCTCGGCCTTCCTGACCTCGGCCTGGAGGTGGGAGAGACGGCTGGTGATCTTCTGCGCCTCGTCCGGGTTGTCCCACAGGGACGGCGCGGCCGCCTGCTCCTCGAGCACGGCGATGTCTGCCCTCATCCTGTCGAGGTCCAGGACGGCCTCGATCGACTCCATGGTCGAGGAGAGGGACTTCAGCTCTTCGGATACGTCGACGACTGCCACACCTCCAGCGTAACGGCTCCGTCAGGCGGTCCACGCCGGGACGTCTCGCCCTCGTGGAAAGGGCGGGGGTCAGGGGGACTCCGGGGCGGAGTGCCGGGTCTCCCCCGGGGGCGCGGAGGAGTCGTCGTCGGACGTGGCCAGCCAGGTGCCGACGCCCGCCGCCGCGGCGAGGACCACCGCGGCCATGCCCAGCGTCACCCGGCGGCGCCGGGCCGCCGCCCGGTTGCGGGCCGAGCCGGGGCGGGGGGCGCCGCTGGGGCGGGGGGCGCGGGCGGTGCCGCGGGCGCCCCCGGCCAGCTCATCGGGTCCGGGTACCCGCATCGACGTATGGGTGTCGCGGTTGGAGTCGGGCTGGGCACCGGGGACGAGGGGGACCGCGCCGCGCCGCACGCGGGCGGGGGCCGCGGGCTCGCCGGAGGCCGCCGGGGCGGAGGGCTCCTCCGGGGCGGCGGCGGTCTCCGCGTCGGGCTCGTCGACGTCCAGCGGGGGCATCCCGGACAGCAGCGGGAGCTGCTCGCGCAGCCGGGCGGCCAGCTCCGAGGCGCGCAGCCGGGACGCGGGGGCCTTGGCCAGGCACTGCACGAGCAGCTGCCACAGCTCCTCGGGGATGCCGGGCAGCGGGACGACGGTCTCGGTGACGTGGCGGCGCAGGACGGCGCCGGGGTGACCGCCGCCGAACGGGGTGAACCCGGCGAGCAGCTCGTACAGGACGGTCGCCAGCGCGTAGATGTCCACGGAGGCGCGCGGCGGCAGGCCCTCCACGATCTCCGGGGCGAGGTAGTCCGGGGTGCCGATGATCTTCGTGGCGCGGGTGCGCTTCGGGGAGTCGATCAGCTTGGCCACGCCGAAGTCGGTGAGCAGCGCGCGGTGCGAGCCGCCGGGTCCGAGCGGGCCCTGCATGTCGAGCAGGATGTTCTCCGGCTTGACGTCCCGGTGCACCACCCCGGCCGCGTGGGCCGCCGCGAGCCCCTCGGCCACGTCGGCGGTGATCGCCACCGCCGCCTCGGGCGCGAGGCGCCGCTCGCGCTCCAGGCGGGTGCGCAGGTCGGTGCCGCGGACCAGGTCCATGACGAGCGCGAGGTCGTTGCCGTCGACGACGAGGTCGCGGACGGAGACGACGTTCGGGTGTTCCAGCCCGAGCAGGGCGGTGCGCTCCTGGACGAAGCGTCCGACCAGTTCCTCGTCGGAGGCGAGGTCTTCGCGCAGGAGCTTGATGGCGACGGGCCCCTCGGGCCCCTCACCCAGCCACACCGTCCCGGCGCTGCCCCGTCCCAGGATCTGGTTCGCGGTGTACCGGCTGCCGATCTTCCGTGCCAAGACTGCTCCTACAGACGCGTGTTGTCGCTCAAACTACGCGTCCGACGAGCCAACCTTCACCGTGGAGCCGGAAATCACCCGCCGGGTGTCGACAAATCCACCGGCTGAGGTGTTTCGCGGGGCCTAGGACGTGGAGCCGCTGAGGTCGTCGAGCCAGCCCGTCACGGTGGAGACCAGGTCGCTGAGCTGCTCCCAGTAGCCCTTGCCGGTGCCGATCCAGTCCTGCAGCGGGCTCAGCTCCCAGATCAGCCAGCTCGCCACGAACAGGATGACGATCGTCACCAGGCAGCCCTTGAGACAGCCGAGCCCGGGGATCCGCGTCGGGTTGGCGCTGCGCTGCCGCGGCTGCCTCGGCTCACGCTGCGGCGCCTGGGGCTGCTGGGGCTGCGGCGGGGGCGCGTACCGCTGGGGCTGGCGCGGTTGCTGGGGCGGCTGGGACTGCTGGGGCGCGTAGTGCTGCGGCTGGGGCTGCTGCGGATAGCCGTACCCCTGCGGTGGGCCCTGTTGCGGGCGCTGCTGGGGCTGCCGTTGCGGCGGCTGCTGCGGGCGGGAGACCTGCCGCTGGGGGCGGCGGCGCAGCGGGTCCTCGTCGGGGTCGAGGTACTGGATCTGCGTCTGCTCGTTGCGGTCGCGGGCCGCCCGCAGCTGGGTCTGCCAGGGGTGCGGCTGCTCGGGCGGCGGCCCGCCCTGCTGGCCGTGCTGGCCCTGCGGTCCGCCCGGGGTGTGCGGGAGTACGGCGGTGGGGTCGGCGGCGCCCCCGGGGCCGCCGGTGTGCGGCAGGACGCTGGTGGCGGCGTTGGGGTCGTAGGAGCCCGCGCCGTGTGGCAGGACCTGGGTCGGGTCGGCGTCGCCGGGCGCGCCGGGGACGGGCGCCGGGGACGGGTCGGGGGCGAGCAGCGCGCCGACGTCCTCGGCCGCGGCGATCTGCGCGGCGTTGGCGTGCACGCCGACGCCCTGGGCGACGACGCGCAGGCCGCGCGCGAGGTTCTCGGCGCTGGGCCGGTCGTCGGGGTTCTTGCGCAGGCAGCGCTCGATGACCGTCCACAGCGGCTCGGGCACCGTGGAGGGGCGGCGCGGCTCGGCGCTGAGGTGCTGGTGCAGGACTTCGAGGGCGGAGCCGCCGGAGAACGGCGGACGGCCGGTGAGCAGCTCGTACAGCAGGATCCCGGCGCCGTAGACGTCGACGGCGGAGGTCTGCGGGCGGCCCTCGGCGGACTCCGGCGCGACGTACGCGGGCGTGCCGACGAACTCCTGGGTGCGGGTCAGGCCCGGGGAGTCGGCGAGGCGGGCGATGCCGAAGTCGGTCAGCAGCGGGTGGAGCTGGCCGCCGCTCTGCTGGAGCAGGACGTTGGCGGGTTTCAGGTCGCGGTGCACGACGCCGTCGGCGTGGCTGGCGGCGAGCGCGTCGGCGATCTGCGCGGTCATCAGGGAGGCGGCGACCGGGGTGAGCGGCCCGTTCTCGCGGAGGTAGCGGTGCAGGTCGGGGCCGTCGACGAGGTCCATCACCAGGGCCAGCAGCTCGCCCTCGACGACCAGGTCGCGGACCCGGACGATGTTCGGGTGGGTCAGGCGCAGCAGCACCGACCGCTCCCGCAGGAACCGCATCACGATGTCGGGGTCGCTCGCCAGCTCCTCCTTGAGGACCTTGATCGCGACGGTCTCGCCGGGCTGTCCGGGAACGGCTGCCTCGGCACCGGCGGTCTCCCGCTGGCGGGCACGCCAGACGGTTCCCGTGGCGCCGCGTCCGAGCGGCTCCTCAAGGAAGTACTTGCTGCCTACCGGCCGCACGTCATGCGCTCCCTGCTGCTTGCGTGGTTGTTCCGACCCACTGTAATGGCGAGGCCGCCGCTGCCCACCGGTCTGCCGTCCTCCCGCTTCCGGTACCTGTGCGAGGGCCCGCTTCCGGAAGATGTTCGAAGGAAAGACGCTCTCCTCGGTCCCCCGGTTGCCCAACCCGGGCATGATCGATCCCAAGCGGTCATCGGCGGGTCAATGTTCGGGCACTTTTGCGGGCAGAGCCGACCAATCAAGATCACTTGCCGGTGGGCGGCGGGCGCGCTGTCAGTGGCAGGTGCGAGGATGCGGGAAGTACTTGGCCGATGTGCTCGTGTGGGGTGGGGGGAGTCCGCGCCCGCGCCCGCGCAGAAGGGACCGCTGACGGCGATGCAGATCCGGCTGACCGTCGTAGACCCGCAGGGTCCGCCCCCCGAGGCGCGGGGTCGCGCCGCGAGCTGCGACGTGCTGGTCACCGCCCCCGCCGGTACGGCCCTGTCGGCGGTGGCGTCCGCGCTCGCCTCGGCGGTCTCCGACGGCCCCGCCGTGCTCTACGCGGGCGCCGAGCGGCTCGACGCCCAGCGCTGCACCCTGGGCGAGCCGCCGCTGGTCGACGGCGCCGTGCTGTCGGTCGGCGCCCCCGCCGAGCCCGAGCCGCACCCCGAGCTGGCCGACGCCCCGGCCCGCCTCGACGTGGTCGCCGGGCCGGACGCGGGCGGGGTCCACCTGCTGCACGGCGGCGAGGTCCGCGTCGGCCGCTCCGCCGACGCCGACGTCCCCCTCGACGATCCCGACGTCTCCCGGCTGCACTGCGCCGTGACCCTCTCCGCCGACGGCCGCGTCACCGTCGCCGACCTCGGCTCCACCAACGGCACCGCCCTGGACGGCGCCCGCGTCACCGCCCGCCCGGTGCGCTTCACGCCGGGCGCGCTGCTGCGGATCGGCGAGTCGACCCTGCGGCTGGCTCCCGCCGGGGGGCTGGGGGCGCGGGTGGCGACCACGCCGGACGGGGAGGGGTGCGTGCGGGTGGCGGTGGGGGGTGAGGGCGATGACGGTGGCGTGCCCGCGTCAGGGGGGACCGCCGGCGGCAGCGGGGTGGCCTCGCTGGTTCCGGGTGAGCCGCCCGTCAGTCACGGCCCCGCTCACTGGGACGCCGTCGCGGTGGTCCCGGGGACGCAGGGGCACGATCCCGTCGAACCGCCGGTGCCGGGACAGGCGGCGCCGCCGTGGGCCGAGCGGCAGGGCTCCCGTCCGCCCGGCACTCCGCCCGGGGCCGAGACCCACGGCGGCCGTCACGGCATAGGCCCGCTGGACGCCCCCGGCGACTCCCCGGCCGCGCCCCAGAGCCGCCGCAAGGGCACGCCCCTGCGCGGCACCGACGTGCCGCCCGGCGTGCGCAGGCGCGGCGGGATCGGTGCCTGGGCGCGGCGGCTGACCGGTACCCGGGGCGCGGAGCAGGGCGGCCCCGGGCAGGACGACGGCTACGACGGCTATGGCGCCTATGACGGCTATGACGGCTATGACGGTCATAGCGACGGCGACCACGGCGGTCACGGCGTCGACGCGGGCGCCCCGGCGGCCACCGCCCCGCACCGACCGGAGGCCTGGCCGGACCCGGCGGCGCTGCTGCTGACCGCCCTGGGCCCCGGACCTCGGCTGTGGGAGCGCGGGCCGGGACACCCGGAGGCGCTCACCGTGCGCCTCGGCACCGCCGACCGCACCACGCCGGACGGCTCGGGACTGCTGCCCGCGGTGCCGGTGACGACGGACCTGCGGGAGGCCGGTGCGCTGGGCCTCGCCGGACCACGGCCCCGGCTGGCGGGGCTGGCGCGCGCGGTGCTGGCCCAACTCGCCGCGCTGCACGCGCCCGACGCCCTGGAGATCGTGCTGATCAGCGCGGACCGCGCGCGCCCCGAGCGGGAGCGCGCCGCCGAGTGGTCCTGGCTCGGCTGGCTCCCGCACCTGCGCCCCGGACACGGCCAGGACTGCCGACTCCTCCTCGCCCACGACCGCGAACAGGCCGCGGCCCGCACCGACGAACTCCTGCGCCGCCTGGACGACCACGCCCCCGCCCCCGCCCCCACCGCCCAGGTGCCCGCCCCCAGACAGGGCGACGCCCCCACCCGGCCGCGTCCGTCCTGGGCGCGGGAGGGCGACCACGCGGGCACCGGCTCCCCCGACGGTCCGTACACGGTGGTCGTCGTCGACGGTGACCCCGGTGGCGCGGATCTGCGCGAGGCGGTCGCCCGGCTGGCGGTGGCCGGGCCAGGCGCCGGGATCCACGTCGTGTGCCTCGCGGAGACGGCGCCCGCCTCGCCCGCGTCGCCGGTGACGGAGACGTACGAGGCGGCCTGCGCGGTGACGCCCGTCTTCCGGGAGTGCGGGGCCGTCGCCCTGCTCAGCGGCGACGTGGCGACGGCGCTACGGCTGCTGCGCGTCCCCCGCGTGACCACCACCGCCGCGTCCGGGGCCGCCTCCCCCGCCACCGGCCCGGTCGGGCACGGCACCCTCGGCACGGTGGACGCGGTGTCCCGGGCCTGGGCGGAGCGGTTCGCGCGGGCGCTGGCCCCGCTGCGGCCGGACGGCGTGACCGGGGAGCGGCACGCGCGCGTGTCGGCACCGCTGCCGCAGGCGGCCCGGCTCCTCGACGAGTTGGGGCTGGCCCGCGCCACCCCGACGTCCCTGATGGCCCGCTGGGCGGACGCGGCCGACGACACGGAGGCCCTGGGCGGCCGTGCCTGGGCGGTGCTGGGCGCCGGACCGCGCGGCCCGGTCCCCGCGGACCTCGTCGGCGACGGGCCGCACCTGCTGGTCGAGGGCCCGCCGGGCAGCGGCCGTACGGAGCTGCTGCGGGCGGTCGTCGCGTCGCTCGCGGCGGCCGAGCGCCCGGACCGGCTCGGCGTCGTCCTGATAGACGGCCGGGACGGCGTGACCGCGGGCGGCGCCCACGGCGAGGGGCTGCGGGTCTGCGCCGACGTCCCGCACGTGACGACCCACCTCACCGCCAACGACCCGGTGCGGATGCGGGAGTTCGCGCAGTCCCTGACCGCCGAGCTGAAACGGCGCGCCGAGTTGCTGGGGCGGCTGGACTTCGCGGAGTGGCACGCGAGCCGTGAGCTGTCCGGCCGGGTGGTCGCCCAGCGCACGGCGACGGCGGGACGCCGGGTCTCCGGCGGTGCCGTCCGGGCGGCCCCGGGCGCGGCACCGGCACCGCCCCTTCCCCGGGAGCCGCAGGACACCGGCGACCTGGACGCGCCGCCGAGTTCCACCATCCGGCTGCGGCCCGGCGCGCCCGCGCGGCGGGCCGAGAGCGTGCCGCCGCCGCTCCCCCGGCTCGTCGTCGTGGTGGACGACCTGGACGCGCTGGTCTCCCCCGCCCTCGGCTCACCGGGCCGCCCCACAGCCGGTTCGGTGATGCGGGCGCTGGAGGCCGTCGCCCGTGAGGGTGAGCGGCTCGGCGTGCACCTGGTGGCGGCGACGGCGCCGTGCGCCCGTACGGCGGAGACGGAACCGGCCCGCCGGGCCACCCTGCGCGTGATACTCGACCCGCCCCCGACCGGCCCGGACGAACCGGCGCCGGGCCGTGGCCGTCTCGTGGCGGCCGACGGGCGGACGACGCCGTTCCAGGGCGGCCGGGTGACGGGCCGTATCCCGCGCACCGCGACCCTGCGGCCCACGGTCGTCCCGCTGGAGTGGCAGCGGATGGGCGATCCGCCGACCCGGCGCCACGTAAGGGAGTTGGGCAACGGGCCGACGGACCTGGCGCTGCTGGCGAGCGCGCTGGAGCGGGCGGCGCGGGAGGTCGCGGCGGCGGAGGTGCCCTCGCTGCTGTAGCCCGGGCCCGCCCCCGCCCCCGTCTGACGAGTCACGACGCGGTCACGATCCCCGGGTTGACACGGCAGGCGCACTTGCCGACCTCGGTCACCCGGCGTAGACCAGAGCGCACGGGACAGCGTTCGGGCGTTCGACGAGGAACGAAGAACGGGGCAGTGATGCGCACCACTAGCAGCACCATCCGTACGAGCAGCAGCAACCGTGAACACACCGTCAGCCACGGCAAACGGGCCCGCCGGGCCGCCGCGGCCCTCGCCGCCGGGGCACTGGCGCTCTCGCTCGCCGCGTGCGGCGGCGATGACGACGACGGCGGCGACGAGAACACCGGCGGCGAGAAGACCACCGGCTCCCTGACCCTCCCCAAGCTGGACGGGGAGACCATCTCCGTCGCCGCCGTGTGGACGGGCACGGAGCAGAAGAACTTCAAGACGGTCCTGTCGGAGTTCGAGGACCGCACCGGCGCGAAGGTCACGTTCGTGCCCGCGCAGGACCCCATCATCAACTTCCTCGGTTCGAAGATCGCGGGCGGCCAGCCCCCGGACATCGCGATGCTGCCGCAGCCCGGCGCCATCAAGCAGGCCGTGGAGAAGGGCTGGGCCAAGCCGCTCGGCACGGAGGCGCAGGAGCAGCTCAAGAAGAACTACTCCCAGGGCTGGCAGGACATCGGCTCGGTCGACGGCAAGCCGTACGGCGTGTACTACAAGGCCGCCAACAAGTCGCTGATCTGGTACAACACCCAGGTCTTCGAGAACGCGGGCGCCGCCGAGCCCAAGACCTGGGACGAGCTGCTCAACACCGCGCGCACGGTCTACGACTCCGGGGTGACCCCGTTCTCCGTGGGCGGCGCCGACGGCTGGACGCTGACCGACTGGTTCGAGAACGTGTACCTGTCCCAGGCGGGCCCGGAGAAGTACGACCAGCTCGCCGCCCACGAGATCAAGTGGACGGACCCCTCCGTCAAGGAGGCCCTGACCACGCTCGCGGAGGTCTGGGGCAAGGCGGACTACGTCGCGGGCGGCGCGCAGGGCGCCCTCCAGACGGAGTTCCCGGCGTCCGTCACCCAGACCTTCACCGGCGGCGACCAGCCCAAGGCGGGCATGGTCTACGAGGGTGACTTCGTGCAGGTCAACATCGGTGAGACCAAGGCCGAGGTGGGCACGGACGCCAAGGTGTTCCCGTTCCCGGCGGTCGGCGACGAGGCGCCGGTGGTGTCCGGCGGTGACGCGGCGGTGATCCTGAAGGACTCCAAGGCGGCACAGGCGCTGGCGACGTTCCTCGCCTCCCCGGACGCGGCGACCATCCACGCGGGGCTGGGCGGCTACCTGTCGCCGAACAAGAACGTGGACGCGTCGGCGTACCCGAACGACGTGCAGAGGAAGATGGCCGAGGCGCTGGTCGCGGCCGGGGACGACTTCCGCTTCGACATGTCCGACCAGGCCCCGCAGGCGTTCGGCGGCACCCCGGGCAAGGGCGAGTGGAAGGCGCTGCAGGACTTCCTGAAGAACCCCGGGGACGTCGCGGGCACCCAGCAGCAGCTGGAGGCCGACGCGGCGGCGGCCTACGGGAACTGAGCCGACGATGACGTCGTCGGCGCCGGCGGCAGGAGTCCCGGAACCGAGGAACTCCGGGGCCCCTCCCCGCAAGAACAAGAGCGTGACCGGCACCCGCAGGACCGTCGCGGCGCTGTTCCTGCTGCCCGCGCTGGTGCTGCTCGGCGCGCTCGTGGTCTACCCGATCGGGTACTCGGTCTTCCGCAGCTTCTTCGACCAGTCCGGCGACGGCTTCGCCGGTCTCGACAACTACGAGGCGCTCTTCACGGACGACGGCATCCGTACGGCGCTGAAGAACAACATCATCTGGGTGGTGTTCGCGCCGACGGTCGCGACCGCGCTCGGTCTGGTCTTCGCGGTGCTCACCGAACGGGTCCGCTGGGGCACGGCGTTCAAGCTGGTCGTCTTCATGCCGATGGCGATCTCCATGCTGGCGGCGGGCATCATCTTCCGCCTCGTCTACGACCAGGACCCGGACAAGGGCGTCGCCAACGCGGTGTGGGTGGGCGTGCACGACACGTTCGCCGAGTCGTCGGCGTTCCCGAAGGCTCACCCGGGACGGCAGTCGCCGCTCAAGGCGGCGGGCGGCGGCGCCTTCGTCACCAAGGACCCGGTCCGCGCGGGCCAGCCGGTGGCGCTGCCGCTCGTCGGTGTCGCGCCGGATGTGATGCCGGACGGCGCCAAGCCCGCCCAGCGGGCGCAGGCCGACCCGGAGCAGGTCACCGGCACCACCTGGCAGGACTTCACCCGCGGCAAGGGCGTCGGCACCCTCGGCGCCCCGGACCCGGCCGAGTTCGGCTACCCGGGGATGCGGATCGAGGCGGTGAAGGACGGCGAGGTCGTCGCCTCGACGAAGGCGGCCGACGACGGCACGTTCACGCTGCCCGCCGCCGCGGACGGGGCGCTGCTGCGGCTGCCGGAGAGCAACTTCAAGGAGGCGTACAACGGTCTGGACTGGCTCGGCCCGTCGCTGGTGACACCGGCCATCATCGGGTCGTACATCTGGATGTGGGCGGGCTTCGCGATGGTGCTGATCGCGGCCGGGCTCGCGGGGGTGCCGCGGGAGCTGCTGGAGGCCGCGCGCGTCGACGGCGCCAACGAGTGGCAGGTGTTCAGACGGGTCACGGTGCCGCTGCTGGCGCCGGTCCTCGCGGTCGTCACCGTCACCCTGATGATCAACGTCCTGAAGATCTTCGACCTGGTCTACATCATCGCCCCGGGCTCCTCCCAGGACGACGCGAACGTGCTCGCGCTGGAGCTGTACCGCAAGGGCTTCTCCGAGGACCAGCCCGGTGTCGCCAGCGCCATCGCGGTGTTCCTGCTGCTGCTGGTGATCCCGGTGATGTGGTTCAACATCCGCAGGCTCAGGCGGGAGGTCAGGCGATGACGGCGACGGACGTACCCAACGCGCCGGACGCGCCAGGCGTCAGGAAGTCGGCCCCCGTGGACGGCCGTCCGCCCGGGGAGTCCCTGGGCTCGCGGCTGGCGCGCGGCGTCAGCGGCGGGCTGGTGCAGGTGTTCCTGGTCGTCGTCGGGCTGTTCTGGCTGGTGCCGACGATCGGGCTGCTGCTGTCCTCGCTGCGCACCCCGGAGGACATGAACGCCAGCGGCTGGTGGAAGGTGTTCACCGAGCCCGCCCAGCTCACCGTCGACAGCTACCAGACGCTGCTGGAGAACGACGACATCACCAACTCCCTGGTGAACACCGTCCTGATCACCGTCCCGGCGACCGTCCTGGTGGTGGTGATCGGCTCGCTCGCGGGCTACGCGTTCGCGTGGATGGAGTTCCCGGGCCGCGACTGGTGGTTCCTTGCGGTGGTCGGGCTGCTGGTGGTGCCGGTGCAGGTGGCGCTGATCCCGATCGCGGAACTCTTCGGCAAGGTGGGTCTGTTCGGCTCGATCATGGGCGTGATCCTGTTCCATGTCGGCTTCGGGCTGCCGTTCGCGGTGTTCCTGCTGCGGAACTTCTTCGCGGAGATCCCACGCGAGCTGCTGGAGGCCGCCCGGCTGGACGGCGCGGGCGAGCTGCGGCTGTTCCTGCGCGTCGTGATGCCGCTGGGCGGCCCGGCCATCGCCAGCCTGGGCATCTTCCAGTTCCTGTGGGTGTGGAACGACATGCTGGTCGCGCTGGTCTTCTCCGACGCGGGCAGCCAGCCCATCACGGTCGCCCTCCAGACGCAGGTCCGGCAGTTCGGCAACAACATCGACGTGCTGGCGCCGGGCGCGTTCATCTCGATGGTGATCCCGCTGGCGGTGTTCTTCGCCTTCCAGCGGCAGTTCGTGTCGGGGGTGATGGCGGGGGCGGTGAAGTAGGTGTACGCGGCGTGACCCGGTTGGCGTACGTGGCGTAACCCGCGGCACCCCGCTCGCTACGCCGTCCGGGACCGCCTGATCGTCCTGCACACCGGCGACCAGGCGGTCTACGAGGCGACCCACGGCCTCTACGTCGATCTGCGGGCGTCCCCGCCAGGGGCGACCGCCCGCGGCGAGGACGAACTGGTCGACATCTTCACCAGCGGCTGCCGGCACGGCGTCCGCGCCACCCAGCTGCGCTCGGCGTTCCGGTCCCGCTTCTGCCCGTGGGACGACGGCGCAGCGGCCGAGCGCGTGGTACGCCGGGTGGTGCTCGGCGAGGCCGTGGTCCCCCCCTACTCGACCACCAGCTCCACCTCGATGTTGCCCCGAGTCGCGTGGGAGTACGGGCACACCTGGTGCGCCTGCTCCACCAGCTTCCGCCCGGTCTCCGCATCCACCTCAGACGGCAGCTCGACCCGCAGCGTCACGGCGAGCCCAAACCCTTCCCCCTGCTTGCCTATACCGACCTCCGCGGTGACGGCGGCGTCGCTCACGTCCACCTTGGCCTGCCGTCCCACCAGCCCCAGCGCGCTGGCGAAGCAGGCGGAGTACCCCGCGGCGAAGAGCTGCTCGGGGTTGGTGCCCTGGCCGCTGCCCCCCATCTCCACCGGGATGCCCAGCTGGAGGTCCAGCTTGCCGTCGGAGGAGACGGCGCGGCCCTCACGGCCGTGGGTGGCGGTGGCGACAGCGGTGTAGAGCGCGTTCATGGAAGAACCTTGCCTCTCGGTGGATCGGGAACCGAACCGGACGACCCCCAGTAGAGCACACTCATGGCACACAATTCAATTGCGCACAACTAAATGACGGCCGAGAGCTACCCTGGACCCATGAGCACGCCCACGGCGGAATGGCTCCGCCTCGACCATCAGATCTGCTTCTCCCTGAGCGCCGCCTCACGCGCCTTCGGCGGCGTCTATCGCGTCATCCTCAAGGACCTCGGCCTCACCTACCCGCAGTACCTGGTGATGCTCGTGCTGTGGGAACACGAGGACCGCGCCGTGCCGGTGAAGGAACTCGGCGCCCGGCTCCGACTCGACTCGGGCACGCTGTCCCCGCTGCTCAAGCGGCTGGAGACGGCCGGTCTGGTGCGCCGCGAGCGCAGCGCCCGCGACGAGCGCTCGGTGGAGGTCCAGCTCACCGGGGAGGGCGTCGCCCTGCGCGAACGGGCGCTGGAGGTGCCGCGCCGCATCGCCGCCGCCACCGGCTTCGGCGTGGACGAGATCAGCGACCTGCGCGCCCGCCTCGACCAGCTCACCAGCGCCCTCGACGCCGCCGTGGAAGCCGAGGCGGACCGCGCATGACCTGGCTGATCACCGGCGGCGCCGGATACATCGGGGCGCACGTCGTCCGCGCGCTGACCGCGGCGGGCGAGCGGACCGTGGTCTACGACGACCTGTCCACCGGTCTCGCCGACCGCGTCCCCGCCGACGTGCCCCTCGTCACCGGCTCCACCCTGGACGCGGACCTCCTGAGCCACACCCTCACCGCCCACACCGTCACCGGCGTCGTCCACCTGGCGGCGAAGAAGCAGGTCGGCGAGTCGGTGGAGCAGCCGCTGCGCTACTACCGCGAGAACGTCGAGGGCCTGCGCGTCCTCCTGGACGCGGTCACCGCCGCCGCTGTCCCCTCGTTCGTCTTCTCCTCCTCGGCGGCCGTGTACGGCACGCCGGACGAGGAGCTGGTCACCGAGGAGACCCCGTGCGCGCCGATGAGCCCGTACGGCGAGACCAAGCTGGCCGGTGAGTGGCTGGTCCGGGCGGCGGGCCGGGCGGCCGGACTGTCCACGGCCTGCCTGCGCTACTTCAACGTCGCGGGCGCCGCGAGCCCGGAGTTGGCCGACACCGGCGTGTCCAACCTGGTCCCCATGGTCTTCGAGCAGCTCACGCGGGACGCGCCCCCGCGCGTCTTCGGCGACGACTACCCGACCCCCGACGGCACCTGCGTCCGGGACTACATCCACGTGGTCGACCTGGCCGAGGCCCACGTCGCCGCCGCCCGCGCGCTGGCCGCCGCCCCGGGGCGCGACCTCACCCTCAACATCGGGCGGGGCGAGGGCGTCTCCGTCCGGGAGATGATCGACCACATCGGTGCCGTCACCGGGCACCGCCGCCCCGCCGCCGTCACCGCGCGCCGTCCCGGCGATCCCGCGCGGGTCGTCGCCTCGGCCGAGCGCGCCGCCGCCGAACTGGGCTGGAAGGCCCGACACGACGTCCACGACATGATCACGTCGGCGTGGGCGGGCTGGCTGCGGCTGCACCCGGAGGCTGCGGCGGTCCCGGAGGCTGCGGCGGTCCGGGAGGCGGCGGCGGTCCGTCAGCTGGGGGTCACAGCGCCTTGATCGCCTCCGCGGTCGCGTGCGCCAGCGCGTGCAGGTAGCCCTTGGGGAGCTTGCGGGTGCGGATGACCACGGAACGCCAGTACAGGGGGCCGGAGATCAGGTCCAGCGCCAGTTCGTCGTCCAGGCCGCGGCGCACCTCCCCGCGCCGCTCGGCCGCCGCCACGACCTTGAGGGCGACGCTCTCCTGCCCGTCCCGCAATGCCTTCTGCATCGCCTCGGCGATCTCGGGGCTGCGGGCCGCCTCCGCCTGGAGGTCCGGGATGATCTGCGAGGCCACCGGGTGCCGCAGCAGCCGCGAGGTCACCTCGAACAGCACCTGGAGGTCACCCTCCAGCGTGCCGGTGTCCGGCACCGGCAGGCCCTGCACCGCGAGCGCCGAGACCACGTCGAGGACCAAGTGCAGCTTGGACCGCCAGCGCCGGTACACCGCCGTCTTGCCGACGCCCGCCCGGCGCGCGATGCCCTCGATCGACATCCGCGCGTAGCCCACGGCCGCGAGTTCCTCGAAGACGGCCGCGCGGATCGCCTCCGTCACGTCCTCGCGGAGTACGGCCGCACCCGCGGGGGTCCGGCGGCGGGATCGCGGCTGGGGCCCGTCGGCGTTCGTGGTCATGCGGGACAGCATAGGGCGTAGCGACGAAACGGTTACGTTCCGACGTCAACTCGTGACGACGAGACGGCCTCGTCGTCACGTAGCCGTCCCGAACCCCCGCCGTGACGACGAAACGGTTGCGTTCCGACGCTCGTACGGCCTACGCTCGCGTTGCGACGATACGGTCCCGTCCCGACGCTGGGAAACGCGCCACCGCACCCCCCCCCACCCCCCGACCGAAAGCAGCGGAAGTGAGCCAGGTCCTCGACGCACCGCCCCGACCACCGGCCCCGGTCGCCCCCGAAGACGACCTCGCGGCGCTCGCCGCCCGCCACGGCCTCACCGTCAGCGGCGCCCGCCCCTCCCTGCCCGAGTACGTCCGCCAGCTGTGGGCGCGCCGCCACTTCATCACGGCGTTCTCCACCGCCAAGCTGACCGCGCAGTACAGCAAGGCCAAGCTGGGCCAGGTCTGGCAGGTCCTGACGCCGCTGCTGAACGCCGCCGTGTACTACCTGATCTTCGGCGTGCTGCTGCAGACCAGGCGGGGCGTACCGGACTACGTGCCGTTCCTGGTCACGGGCGTGTTCATCTGGACGTTCTCACAGAGTTCGATCCTGGCGGGCACCCGCGCCATCTCCGGCAACCTCGGCCTCGTCCGGGCGCTGCACTTCCCGCGGGCCGCGCTGCCGATCTCGTTCTGCCTCCAGCAGCTCCAGCAGCTGCTGTTCTCGATGGCGGCCCTGGTCGTGATCCTGCTGGCGTTCGGTGTGCCGGTGGCCGCGTCGTGGCTGCTGGCCGTCCCGGCGCTGGTACTCCAGTTCGCCTTCAACGCCGGCGTCTCGATGGTCATGGCCCGGCTGGGCGCGAAGACCCCGGACATCGCCCAGCTGATGCCGTTCGTCCTGCGCACCTGGATGTACGTCTCCGGCGTGATGTGGAGCATCGACCACCTGCTCAGCAGCCACGACGACCTGCCGTCCTGGGTGGGCCCGCTCCTCCAGGCGAACCCGGCCGCCGTCTACATCGACCTGATGCGCTTCGCGCTGATCGACAGCTTCACCGCCGCCCAGCTCCCGTCCCACGTCTGGCTGCTGGCGACGGGCTGGTCCCTGGTCGCCGGTGTCGGCGGCTTCATCTACTTCTGGAAGGCTGAGGAGACGTACGGCCGTGGCTGAGCACACCGAGGACAGGATCCCCACCGTCATCGCCGACGACGTCGACATCGTCTACCGCGTCAACGGCACCGGCGGCGGCCGGGGTTCGGCGACCGCCGCCCTCAACCGCATCCTGCGCCGCAAGCAGACCGAGAAGGCGTCGGGCGTGCGCACGGTGCACGCCGTGCGCGGGGTCTCCTTCGTCGCCTACAAGGGCGAGGCGATCGGCCTGATCGGCACCAACGGCTCCGGCAAGTCCACCCTGCTGAAGGCGGTCGCGGGACTGCTCCCGGTGGAGAGCGGCCGCATCTACACCGGCGGCCAGCCCTCCCTCCTCGGCGTCAACGCGGCCCTGATGAACGACCTCACCGGCGAGCGCAACGTCCACCTCGGCGGTCTCGCGATGGGCATGTCCCGGGAGCAGGTCAGGGAGCGCTACCAGGGCATCGTCGACTTCTCCGGCATCAACGAGAAGGGCGACTTCATCACCCTGCCGATGCGCACCTACTCCTCCGGCATGGCGGCCCGGCTGCGGTTCTCCATCGCCGCCGCCAAGGACCACGACGTCCTCCTCATCGACGAGGCGCTCGCCACCGGCGACGGCCGCTTCCGCAAGCGCTCCGAGGCCCGCATCCGCGAGCTGCGCAAGGAGGCGGGCACGGTGTTCCTGGTCAGCCACTCCAACAAGTCCATCCGCGACACCTGCGACCGCGTGCTCTGGCTGGAGCGCGGCGAGCTGCGCATGGACGGCCCGACCGAGGACGTACTGAAGGAGTACGAGGCGTTCACCGGCGACAAGCCGACCAAGCCCCGGCAGCGGCGCCAGGAAAGGCAGGATAGGCAGGGGAAGCAGGGGAAGCAGGAGGAGCCGGACACGGCGGCCGTGGCGACGGCGGGCTGACCGGCCGCAGCACCGCACCGCGACACCAGGGCGCCCGAGCCGATGACCGGCCCGGGCGCCCTGACCGTCGTAGGACGGACCGCGTGCGGAGGACTACGAATGCGTCCGCAGCAGGGTGCGCATCGTGCGCATCGCCACCGACAGGTTCGCCAGGTCGAAGGCGTCCGAGCCCTGGATCTCCTCCAGCGTGGTGCGCGCCCGGCTCAGGATGGGCGCGTTCTTCTGCTGCCACACCTCGAACCGCTGCTCCGGCGTCGAGGTGCCGTTGCCCACGGCGAGGACGTCCGCGGTGAGGGCGGCCTGGGCGGCGTACAGGTCCTCGCGGATGGCGGCGCGGGCCATGGACTGCCAGCGGTCGGCGCGGGGCAGCTCGATGATGCGGTCCATGAGCTGGCTGATGCCGAGCCGGTCGGCGAGGTCGTAGTAGACCTCGGCGACGTCCATCGGGTCCTTGCCCGTGCGGTCGGCCACCGAGACGATGTCGAGCGCCGGGAAGGCGGAGGAGAACCCGGCGACGCGGGTGGCGAGTTCGTCGGGGACACCGGCGCCCGTCAGCTCGTCGTAGATCTTCTGCCACCACTCCAGGTCCGCGCCGCGCATCAGCTTGGGCAGCGCGGACCAGACCTGGGCGACCCGGTCGGCGAAGAACTCGACGGTCTCGGCGATCTCCAGCGGCTGCGGCCGGTTGTTGAGCAGCCAGCGCGTGCCGCGCTCCACCAGACGGCGGGAGTGCAGCCGGATACGGGTCTGCACGGCGGCGTCGACCCTGGTGTCCAGGGCCTCCACGCCGTCCCACACCGCGGCGGCGCGGAAGATCACCCGGGCCGCCGTCTGCGCCCGCACGATCTCCTCCAGCGAGGCGCCGGTCTCCTCGCGCAGCCGGTGCAGATACGTCGTACCACCGGTGTTGACCGTGTCGTTGACCAGCACGGTCGTGGTGATCTCACGACGCAGCGGGTGGCTGTCGATCCGCTCGGCGAACCCTTCACGCAGCGCGGTCGGGAAGTACGTGTGCAGCAGTCCGCGCAGGTAGGGGTCGTCGGGCAGGGAGGTGCGCAGCAGCTCCTCCGCGACCGTGATCTTCGTGTACGCCAGCAGGACGGCCGTCTCCGGGCCGGTCAGGCCCTGCCCCGTGCCGAGGCGTTCGCGGATCTGGCGGTCGGTCGGCAGGAACTCCAGCGCCCGGTCGAGGTGGCCCTCGCGCACCAGGTGGCGCAGGAAGCGCTGCTGGGCGTGGAGCATGTCCTTGGACTGGGCGAGGGCGTTGGCGATGGCGGTGTTCTGCGCGTAGTTGTTGCGCAGGACGAGACGGCCGACCTCGTCGGTCATCTCGGCGAGCAGCTTGTTGCGCTGCTTGACGGTCATGTCGCCGTCGGTGACCAGGCCGTTGAGCAGGACCTTGATGTTCACCTCGTGGTCGGAGGTGTCCACGCCCGCGCTGTTGTCGATGGCGTCGGTGTTGACCTTGCCGCCCGCCTGCGCGAACTCGATCCGGCCGAGCTGGGTCAGCCCGAGGTTGCCGCCCTCACCGACGACCTTGACGCGCAGGTCGCAGCCGTCGACGCGGATGGCGTCGTTGGCCTTGTCGCCGACGTCGGCGTGGGACTCGCTGGCCGCCTTCACGTACGTACCGATGCCGCCGTTCCACAGCAGGTCCACCGGCGCCTTGAGGATCGCCCGCATCAGGTCGGCCGGGGTCAGCTTGGTGACGCCGGTCTCGATGCCGAGGGCCTCGCGGACGTGCGCGTTGACCGGGATGGCCTTGGCGGAGCGGGGGAAGACGCCGCCGCCCGCGGAGATCAGGCTGGTGTCGTAGTCGGCCCAGGAACTGCGCGGCAGTTCGAAGACGCGGCGCCGCTCGGCGTAGGAGGTGGCCGCGTCGGGGTTCGGGTCGATGAAGATGTGCCGGTGGTCGAAGGCGGCGACCAGCCGGATGTGCTCACTGAGCAGCATCCCGTTGCCGAACACGTCACCGGACATGTCACCGATGCCGACGACCGTGAAGTCCTCGCTCTGCGTGTCCACGTCCAGCTCACGGAAGTGCCGCTTGACGGACTCCCAGGCGCCGCGCGCGGTGATGCCCATGCCCTTGTGGTCGTAGCCCGCCGAGCCACCGGAGGCGAAGGCGTCCCCGAGCCAGAAGTTGTACGCCACCGCCACCTCGTTGGCGATGTCCGAGAACCTCGCCGTGCCCTTGTCGGCGGCGACGACGAGGTAGGTGTCGTCCTCGTCGTGCCGGACGACGTCCGCGGGCGGTACGACCTGGCCCGCCACCATGTTGTCGGTGATGTCGAGCAGCGCCGAGATGAACGTCTTGTACGCCGCCACGCCCTCCGCCAGCCAGGCGTCCCGGTCGACGGCCGGGTCCGGCAGGTGCTTGGCGACGAAGCCGCCCTTGGCGCCGACCGGCACGATGACGGTGTTCTTCACCATCTGCGCCTTGACCAGGCCGAGGATCTCGGTACGGAAGTCCTCCCGGCGGTCGGACCAGCGCAGCCCGCCGCGCGCGACCTTGCCGAAGCGCAGGTGCACGCCCTCGACGCGCGGGGAGTACACCCAGATCTCGAACGCCGGGCGCGGCGCGGGCAGGTCGGGGATGGCCTGCGGGTCGAACTTCATGGAGACGTAGTCGTGCGGCCTGCCGCCGCTGGCCTCCTGGAAGAAGTTGGTGCGCAGGGTCGCCTTGATGACGGTGAGGAAGGAGCGCAGGATGCGGTCCTCGTCGAGGGAGGCGACCTGGTCCAGCGCGGCGTCGAGTTCCTCCAGGAGCGCGTCGACGATCTCGTGCCCGGCGCGCTGCCGGTCCGGCGACATCCGCGCCTCGAACAGGGAGACGAGCAGCCGGGTGGTGTGGACGTTGTTGCGGAGGGTGTCCTCCATGTAGTCCTGGCTGAACGTCGAGTTCGCCTGCCGCAGGTACTTCGCGTACGCCCGCAGCACCACCGCCTGCCGCCAGGTCAGCCCGGCGCCCAGGACGAGCGCGTTGAAGCCGTCGTTCTCCGCCTTGCCGGTCCAGGTCGCGGCGAAGGCGTCCTGGAACCGCTCACGGGCGTCGTCGGCCAGGTAGTCGGTGACGGCGCCGCTCCTCGTCTTCGGCAGGCGCAGCCCGAAGTCGTAGATCCAGGCGTTGCTGCGGTCGGCGCAGCGCAGTTCGTACGGCCGCTCGTCGACGACCTCGACGCCGAGCCGGTTGAGCACCGGCAGGACCGCCGACAGGGAGATGGCCTCGCCCTTGCGGTAGATCTTGAAGCGGCGCTCCTCGGGGGCGGCGCCGACCGGTTCGTACAGGCTGAGCGCGAAGTCCCTGCCGTCGCCGAGCTGTTCGAGCTGGCCGAGGTCGGCGACGGCGGAGCGCGGGCTGTGGTCGGCCTTGTAGCCCTCGGCGAACGCGCCCGCGTACCGGCGCAGCAGCTCCGCCGCGCGCTCCTCACCGAACTCGGCGTTCAGCGCCTCCGCGAAGCCGTCCGCCCAGGAGCGGGCGGCCTCGACGAGGCGGGCCTCGATGCGCTCCTTGTCGGCGTCGGACAGCTCGGGCAGCTCGGTGCCCTGCGGCACCCGCACCACGAAGTGCAGCCGGGAGAGGATCGATTCGGTGTTCCAGGCGGTGAAGTCGACGCTGATGCCGTCGAGTTCCTCCTTGAGGATGTCGATGATCCGCAGGCGCACGCCGGTGGTGTAGCGGTCGCGCGGCAGGTAGACGAGGGCGGAGTAGTAGCGCCCGTACTCGTCCTGGCGCAGGTACAGCCGCAGCCTGCGCCGCTCCTGGAGGTAGAGCACGGAGGTGACGATCGACTGGAGCTCGTGCACGGGCGTCTGGAACAGTTCGTCGCGCGGGTAGGTCTCCAGGATCTGGAGCAGGTCGCGCCCGTCGTGGCTGTTCGGCGAGAACCCGGCGCGGCTGAGCACCTGCGCCACCTTCCGCCGGATCACGGGCACCCGGCGCACCGACTCGGTGTACGCGGCGGACGAGAACAGTCCGAGGAAGCGCCGCTCCCCGACGACGTTGCCCTGCTCGTCGAACTTCTTCACGCCGACGTAGTCCAGGTACGACGGCCGGTGGACGGTGGCGCGGCTGTTGGCCTTGGTCAGCACCAGCAGCTTGTGCTCGCGCGCCTTGGCGCGGGCGTCGGCGGGCAGCCGCTCGAAGGAGTGGCTGACGGGGTGGCTGTCGTCACCGGCGTGGTGCGGGTCGGAGCGCAGGATGCCGAGCCCGGTCCCGGCCACGGCGGCCAGCGAGTCGTCCTCGCGCAGCTGGTACTCGCGGTAGCCGAGGAAGGTGAAGTGGTCGTCCGCGAGCCAGCGCAGCAGCTCACGGGCCTCCTCCACCTCGGGCTCACCGAGGTCGGCGGGCGCGGGCTCCCTGGGCAGTCCGTCGGCGAGGCGCACGGCGGCGTCCCGCATCTTGCCCCAGTCCTCGACGGCCTCCCGTACGTCCGACAGGACGCGCAGCAGATCGGCGGTGATCTGCTTCAGGTCGGCCCGGTCCGTCTCGCGGTCGATCTCGACGTGGATCCACGACTCGATGTGCGCGTCGTGCGGCAGCTCGGTCTCGTGGGGTGCCGTGGCGAGGAGTTCGATCAGCCGCCCGGTGACGTCGCGCCGGACGACGACCTGCGGGTGGATGACGACGTGGATGCCGCGGCCCTGCCGGGTCAGCTCGTTGGTGACCGAGTCGACGAGGAACGGCATGTCGTCCGTGACCACCTCGACGACGGAGTGGCTGCACGTCCAGCCGTTCTCCTCCACGGTCGGGGTGTGCACGCGCACGCTGGCGGTGCCCTGGGGGCGGTTCTCGGCCAGTCGGTAGTGGGAGTAGGCGGCACCGAAGATGTCGACCGGGTCGCGGTCGCCGAGGTCCTCGGGTGCGGTGTGCAGGTAGTAGCGCTGGAGGAACGCGAGTACGGCATCCGGGTCCGGATCGCCGCCCTCCGTCGTCCCAGTCGGTAGGTACCCCCCGACCGGGCTGTTCTCAGCTACCCGGGCGGCCCGATCGAGCAGCTCGGCCTTGGCTTCGTCCAGCTTGGTCTGCATTGTCCTCTGGCTCCTGTCGCGCGCCGTTGCGTGACGTAGAAGGAAGTACGGCCTCTGCCCTTCCGACGACGCGACGCCGTGACGCGGGGTCTCCGGTCCGTACCGACGCTATGCCGCAAGGGGAGAAGAGCGGGGGAGAATCGGCCATCCTCGGCCACTGCACCGCCGGCGACGCCTTCGTATACGACGCCAGCCGGGCCCCAGCCCGCCCGCGGGGACCAGCGACCGCCGCCCGGTCACGGACATCGTCCGTGCGCTCCGGGCGCAGGGCAGAGGCGCCATCGCCCCCGCGAACTATCGCGCTGATCACGCCACCAAGGCTATCGCTCCCTCCCGCCCCCTCGTCATGAGCCGTATGTGTACAAAACCAGCCCGGGAACTTTGACGTTCTGCACAGGGTGAAACCGGCCCTGGAGTGTGGTGGGACCACGAACGCGGTGGTTGCCGTCGCGGCGTCCGTACCGCGCTCTGTGCCCGCGCCCACGCCCTTCCGGGAACACAGCTCTCCCGGTGCGTCCCCTTGGCGACCCCCGGCTCCGGAGGCACGTCGCCAAGGAGGACAGCACCCCGGAGGCAGCCATGACCGACTCCGAGACGGCCGTGGACGGCACCCTGGTCTCGGCCCGGGCCTGGCCGGACCACCTGGATGCGGGAGTTCCTGACGGTACTGAGGGCCAAGGCACCCCTGACCGAGAATCCCCGGCGCCCCACGACCGCGCGGGTCAGAGGCGCCCCGCAGGCGGCCCGGGCAGCCTCACGCCGCCATCCGCTCCGCCTCCACCACGGCCTCCGCCAGCGTGTCCACCACGGGCACACCCGCGGACTCCAGGCTGGCCCGACTGTGCGACCCGCCGGTGTACAGCACGGCCCGCGCCCCCACGTGCAACGCCGCCACCGCGTCGTCCGCGGCGTCCCCGATCACCACGGTCCGGTCCGGCGACACCGCCCCGTCCAGCGCCCGGAGGTGCCGCACCATGTGCTCGGCCTTGCTGCCACCGGACGGCCCGGTCCGCCCGTCCACCCGTATGAAGTGGGTCTCGATCCCGAACCCCCGCACCAGCGGCAGCAGCTCCTCGTGCCCGTACATGCTCAGCAGCGACTGGCTACGCCCCGCCGACCGCCACTCCGCCAGCAGCTCCGCCACGCCCTCGGTGAGCCCGCACCGCGCCCGCTCCTCGGTGTAGTACCGGTGGAAGGTCGCGTCCATGACCTCCCACTCGGCGTCGGTCGGCAGCCGCCCCATCAACCGCTCGTAGAACTTCGGCACCGGCACGCAGTACAGCGCCCGGTACCGCTCCATGGTGATCGGTTCCAGCCCCAGCTCGGCGAAGGCCGCGTTCGTCGCCCCGATGATCGCGTCATTGTCGTGGAACAGCGTGCCGTTCCAGTCCCACACAATGTGCGCGGCGTTCTGCATCCCCATGACGGAGAACGTACCCGCCACCACTGACAACCAGAACCACTCGCCCGAGACGGGCGGCTCAGTCCCCCAGCCCGACCAGGTTCACGATCTCCTGCGTCGCGTACCACAGCAGTTCGTGGTCGTCGGCCCCGTCCACGGTGGACTGGGCACCGTCGTCCCCGCCGTCCGCGGCCTCCAGCGCGTCCGCCGCCGCGGCCACGTCCGCCGCCGCGTCCTCCGCGTCGACATGCACCGCGGCGGCCTTGGCCAGCGCGACGCCGCCCGCGACCCGCACCTCACCGAGCGCCGCCGGATCCGGGCCGGGGCGGGGATCGGCCGTCGCGGCGCCGTCCGCCACGTCCACGGCGACCACGACCCGCCGCCGCGGCGCCCCCGGATCCGCCGCGAGCAGCCGCAGAGAGGCGAGCGCGGCACGGGTCAGCGCGGCGTACTCCAGCTCCTCGACGTCGTCGGAGAGGTACCACTCGCGCAACGCGGGCGTCACGGCGTAGGCGGTGAACGGCCCGGTCCCCAGCTCACCCGTCTTGTGGGCCTCGGCGAGCCCGGGGAGGGTCAGGGGGACGTAGACGCGCATGTCTGGCCGCTTTCGTGGTCGGGTCGAAGGGCCTTCAGGATACGTCCGGATGTCCCCTTTCGGGTTCCCGTCTCCGGCCCCGGAGGCGTCCATTCCGGCCATCGGAATTCACCCCCGACACCCCCACCACCTGGGCCTTCCGCCACATGACCACCCAGAAGGGTGAAACCGACCACCTCGAGACGCACCTCATCACGTCCTTGCCGCCGCCCTCCCTCTCCCGTACAAGATCACCACAGCAAGTTACTGCCCGGTATCACCGGGCCGCCGAAACGGGGACCCATGTACAAGCTCACGACAAGGACCGTCGGCACCGCGACCCTCGCCGAACCCCCCACCGCCACCCTCACCACACCCACCGCCCCCCGCACCCGCCGCACACCCCAAGCCGCCGCCACCACCTCGCGCCCACCCAGCCGCCGCGACTCCCGCCGTCCCACCGGCCCCTCCCGCAGCGGCCCCACCGACGGCCGCCCGCCCACGACCCCACGCCACGCCACCTCCCGGGCCACCACCCGCCCCCGCCCCACCGACGTCTTCGCCGACCGCCTCCTCGCCGTCCTCAGCGGCAGGCGTCCCGTCCACTGGATGCTCGGCCAGACCGCCGGCCGCGCCTACGACGAACTGACCCACCTCGCGGAGCACGGCCCCCTGCGCCCCCTCACGGGCGCCCGCACCGCCCACCCGGTCATCCGGGACGTCGGCTACTTCGAGCCCCGTCCCGGCGCCCTGGAAGCCTTCGCCCGCGTCCTCACCGGCGACCGGCTGCGCGCCATGGCCTTCCGTCTGGAACTGGGCCACGACCTGCGCTGGCGCTGCACGGCCGTGGAACTCGACGGCCCCCGCCCACCCCACCGCGGACACGAAGCCTGACACCCCCCTGCCACCAGGCACGCCACATGCCGGTGGGCCGGGCACCCTCAGGATGCCCGGCCCACCGGTCGGCTTCAGCGCCCCACGCGGAGCGCCCACGCGCCGCAGCGCGGCACGTGACTTCATGTCACTTCTTGCGACGCCGCCCACCACGGGACTGCTTGCGCCGCTCCGCCCGCGTGAGACCGTCGGCCGACGAACGGACCGGCTCCGGCTCCTCGTCGCTGGGCAGGTCACCCTCGACGACACCGCCCTCACCGTCCACGGTCGGCGCGGAGAAGTGCAGCCGCTCCCGGCGCTGCGGGGCCTCCAGGCCCTTGGCGCGGATCTCCGGACGCCCGCCCGTCTGCGCGGGCACCGCGTCCTGCTTCTCCAGCGACGGCGCGGCGTCCTCGACCGGGACCTCCTCGACCTGCTGCTCGACCTGGACCTCCAGGTTGAACAGGTAGCCGACGGACTCCTCCTTGATGCCCTCCATCATGGCGGTGAACATGTCGAAGCCCTCGCGCTGGTACTCCACCAGCGGGTCCTTCTGCGCCATCGCGCGCAGGCCGATGCCCTCCTGGAGGTAGTCCATCTCGTAGAGGTGCTCACGCCACTTGCGGTCCAGGACCGACAGCACGACCCGGCGCTCCAGCTCACGCATGATCTCGGAGCCGAGCTGCGCCTCGCGCGCCTCGTACTGCTCGTGGATGTCGTCCTTGATGGACTCGGCGATGTACTCGGCGGTGAGACCCGCCCGGTCCCCGGCCGCCTCCTCCAGCTCCTCGACGGTGATCTTCACCGGGTAGAGCTGCTTGAACGCGCCCCACAGCCGGTCCAGGTCCCACTCCTCCGCGAACCCCTCGGCGGTCTCCGCGGCGACGTAGGCGTCGATCGTGTCGTCCATGAAGTGCTGCACCTGCTCGTGCAGGTCCTCACCCTCCAGGACCCGGCGCCGCTCGCCGTAGATGACCTCACGCTGGCGGTTGAGGACCTCGTCGTACTTCAGGACGTTCTTACGGGTCTCGAAGTTCTGCTGCTCGACCTGCGACTGGGCGGACGCGATCGCGCGGGTGACCATCTTGTTCTCGATCGGCACGTCGTCGGGGACGTTCGCCATCGACATCACGCGCTCGACCATCTGGGCCTTGAACAGCCGCATCAGGTCATCGCCCAGGGAGAGGTAGAAGCGGGACTCACCCGGGTCGCCCTGACGGCCGGAACGACCGCGGAGCTGGTTGTCGATACGGCGCGACTCGTGCCGCTCGGTGCCGAGCACGTAGAGACCGCCGAGCGCCTCGACCTCGTCCTTCTCGGCCTTGACGGCCTGCTCGGCACGCTCCAGGGCGGCGGGCAGGGCCGCGGCCCACTCCTCGATGTGCTCCTCCGGGTCGAGGCCGCGCTGGCGCAGCTCCGCCTCGGCGAGGTCCTCGGGGTTGCCGCCGAGCTTGATGTCCGTACCACGACCGGCCATGTTCGTGGCGACCGTGACGGCGCCCTTGCGTCCGGCCTGGGCGACGATCGTCGCCTCCCGGTCGTGCTGTTTGGCGTTGAGCACCTCGTGCTGCACACCGCGCTTGCTGAGCTGCTGCGAGAGGTACTCGGACTTCTCGACCGAGGTGGTGCCGACGAGGATCGGCTGACCCTTCTCGTGCTTCTCGGCGATGTCGTCGACGACCGCGTCGAACTTGGCGACCTCGGTGCGGTAGATCAGGTCCGACTGGTCCTTGCGGATCATCGGCCGGTTGGTCGGGATGGGCACCACGCCGAGCTTGTAGATCTGCTGGAACTCGGCGGCCTCGGTCATCGCCGTACCGGTCATGCCGGACAGCTTCTTGTAGAGGCGGAAGAAGTTCTGGAGGGTGATCGTGGCGAGCGTCTGGTTCTCGTCCTTGATCGGTACCGCTTCCTTGGCCTCGATCGCCTGGTGCATCCCCTCGTTGTAGCGGCGGCCCGCGAGGATACGACCGGTGTGCTCGTCGACGATCATGACCTCGTCGTCGATGACGACGTAGTCCTTGTCCTTCTTGAAGAGTTCCTTGGCCTTGATGGCGTTGTTCAGGTAACCCACGAGCGGCGTGTTCACCGACTCGTACAGGTTGTCGATGCCCAGCCAGTCCTCGACCTTGCTGACGCCGGACTCGTGGATGGCGACCGTGCGCTTCTTCTCGTCGACGTCGTAGTCGCCGGTCTCCTCGATGCCCTTCAGGGGCTGCCCGGCCTCACCGCGCTTGAGGCGCTTGACCAGCTTGGCGAAGTCGCCGTACCACTTCGTGGCCTGGTCGGCGGGGCCGGAGATGATCAGCGGCGTACGGGCCTCGTCGACGAGGATCGAGTCGACCTCGTCGACGATGGCGAAGTTGTGGCCGCGCTGGACCAGTTCGTCCTTCGACCAGGCCATGTTGTCGCGCAGGTAGTCGAAGCCGAACTCGTTGTTCGTGCCGTAGGTGATGTCGCACGCGTACTGCTCGCGGCGCTGCGCGGGCGTCATGTTGGCGAGGATGCAGCCGACCTCGAGGCCCAGGAACTTGTGGACGCGGCCCATCATCTCCGAGTCACGCTCGGCCAGGTAGTCGTTGACCGTGATGATGTGGACGCCGTTGCCGGAGAGGCCGTTCAGATATGCGGGCAGGGTGCCGACCAGGGTCTTGCCCTCACCGGTCTTCATCTCCGCCACGTAACCCAGGTGCAGGGCCGCGCCGCCCATCAGCTGGACGTCGTAGTGCCGCTGGCCCAGGACGCGCTTGGCGGCCTCACGCACGGTGGCGAACGCCTCGGGCAGCAGGTCGTCGAGGCTCTCACCGTCGGCGTAGCGCTGCTTGTACTCGTCCGTGAGGGCCCGCAGCTCAGCGTCGGAGAGGTCGACGAAGTCCTCTTCGATGGAGTTGACCTGGTCCGCGATGCGGTGCAGCTTGCGCAGGATCTTGCCTTCGCCTGCACGCATGATCTTCGAGAGGACGGACACGGGGGTTGGTCTCCTTGCCGGTCGGGCCTGGCACGGTCGGTTTCCGTTTTGACTTACTGAGCAACGGCCATCGTATGCGAGGACCCGGCCGCGCCGGGAGGTCTGCCGTGACGACGACAATGCGCTGTTTCCAAGGGGACAACGTCCGGGCCGCCCGGATAGTGCCGCACCACCCCGACGGATTGACGGAACGTGACCACACGCGCACCCACCGTCGCGCACATGGCGTCCCCGCCCCGTCCCCCGACAGAATCGGCCGATGGACCCCGTCAGACTCACCACCCCACGCCTCGTCCTCCGCACGGTGGACTCCGACGACACCGACGCCGTGTACGCCGCCGCCCAGGACCCCGACATCCAGCGCTGGACGACCATCCCCTCGCCCTACCTCCACGAGCACGCCGAGAGCTTCACCCGCCAACTCGTCCCCGAGGGCTGGGCCAACGGCACCATGTTCACCTTCGGCGTCTTCCTCCCGCACGGCCCCCTGACGGGCATGATCGGCATCACCATGCGCTCCCTCGGCGTCGCCGAGATCGGCTTCTGGGCCGCCAGGGAACACCGTGGCCACGGCTACACCACCGAGGCCACCGTCGCCGCCAGCCGCTGGGCCTTCACCCACCTCGCCGTCGACCGCATGGAATGGCGCGCCGAGGTCGGCAACCACGCCTCCCGCGCGGTCGCCAGGAACGCCGGATTCACCCTGGAGGGCACCCTCCGCTCAGCCCTCAACAACAAGGGCACCCGCCGGGACTCGTGGGTGGCGTCCCTGCTCCCCTCGGACCTGAACCTCCCCTCGACGTCCCCGTACCTCCCCCGTACGACGGCATGACCTCCTAGCCGCACACCCCCCACCACCGCCCCCTCACCCCCGACCCGGGCACCGGACCCCCCACTGTCAGTGCCGCCCTCTATCGTGCCGACCATGACCACCCCGCGCCCCGCCACCACCCTCAGCGCAGCAGACGCCCGCCGCATCGCCCTACGGGCCCAGGGCTTCCTGGGCGCCCCCAACCGCCGCGCAGGCGCCCGAGGCGTCCTGCGCCACCTGGGCGCGGTCCAGCTGGACACCATCTCCGTCCTCGCCCGCTCCCACGAACTGGTCCCCTACGCCCGCCTCGGCGCCATAGGCCGCACCACGGTCGAGCACGCCTACTGGAAGGACACCCACGCCTTCGAGTACTGGTCGCACGCCGCCTGCATCCTCCCCATCGAGGAGTGGCCGCACTTCGCCTTCCGCCGCCGCGCCTACCGCGACCGCCCGCACTGGAACCACGAACTCCCCGACGGCGCATACGACCAGGTCATCAAGCAGCTCCGCACCGAAGGCCCCCTCACCGCGACCGAACTCGGCGGCGCGAAACGCACCAGCGAGTGGTGGGACTGGTCCGGCTCGAAGGTCGCCGTGGAGCGCGCGCTGATGTACGGCGAGGTGGTCTGCGTGGAGCGCCGTGGCTGGAAGCGCGTCTACGACCTCGCGGAGCGTGCCATCCCGGCGCACCTCCTGCACGACGACCTGGACGACGCCGAGTGCCTCCGCCGCCTCGTCCGCCTGGCGGGCGAGGCCCTGGGCGTCGGCACCCGCGCGGACATCGCCGACTACCACCGGCTGAAGGCGGAACAGGTCGACGCGGTGATCGCGGACTCCGGCCTGGTCCCGGTCACCGTCGAGGGCTGGGGCAAGCCCGCCTGGGCGGATCCGGCGGCCCTGGCGACACCTCCGCGCGGGCGCCACCGTACGACGCTGCTGTCCCCCTTCGACTCCCTGATCTGGGAACGCGCCCGCACCGAGCGGATCTTCGGCTTCACCCACCGCCTGGAGGCCTACGTCCCCAAGCCGAAGCGGGTGCACGGCTACTTCGCGATGCCCGTCCTGGCGGGCGGCCAGCTGGTGGGCCGCGTGGACCCGGCCCGTGAGGGCCGCACCCTGGTGGCCAAGCAGGTCACCCTGGACGGCGTGAAGGCGGCCCCGGCGGTCGCCCAGGCCCTGGTCGAGGCGGCGACCTGGGTGGACTGCACGGACGTACGCGTCGAGCGAGTGAGCGCCCCGGAACTACGCGAACCCCTCGTCAGGGAGTTGTCCCAGGCCCTCACCTGAGCCGGAGCCTGAGCCTGAAGTCGCCGTCACCGGATCTCGAGGATCTTCTCCCGCATCGCGTACACCACGGCCTCCATCCTGGAGTGCAGTTGCAGCTTCTCCAGGATGTTGCGCACATGGTTCTTCACGGTGTTCTCAGAGATGAACAACTCCTTGGCGATGTCCCGGTTGTTCATCCCCGTGGCGACGAGCTTCAGCACCTCCAGCTCACGGTCGGTGAGCCGCGGCGCCGGGACGAGCCTGCGCTCGTCGGTCCGCTGGATCATCGACTTGAACTCGGTGAGCAGCTTCGACGCCATGGACGGGCTGATCTGCGACTGCCCGTCGGCCACCGCGCGAATCGCCGTGGCCACCTCGTCCGTCGAGATCTCCTTCAGCAGGTAACCGGTCGCGCCCGCCTTGATGGCGTCGTAGAGATCCGCTTCCTCGTCACTGATCGTCAGCATGATGATCTTCGCGCTCGGCGCGACCTCCTTGATGGAGGTGCACGCCTCGATCCCGCCCCGTTTCGGCATCCGTACGTCCATCAGGATGATGTCGGGAAGCAGGTCCGCCGCCTTCTCCACGGCCTCGGCCCCGTCGCCCGCCTCACCGACGACCTGGATGTCCTCCTCGGCCGCGAGCACGATCTCCAGGCCACGACGGAAGAGGGCGTGGTCGTCCACGACCAGGACACGGATGGGCTCCGTGCGTGAAGAGCCCGCTTCCGGGCCCATGCCCACGGCGCCGCGGTCGGCGTCCCCGTCATGCATCGGTCCGAAGGTGTCCGCCATCGTTCCTCCCCCTGAAGGCTGTGGCCCGTGGTCCCGTGCCATCGCCAACCCAAGGCAACGGCCCACCGGTTGGGCCATTGCCACCATGATTCCATGCCCGGACGGCACCCCGGTGACAGCGGTGGGCGAACTCGTCGCACGCCGGTGCCCCTGGGGGCGCACACGCACTCCAGGGGCACCGGATCAGCTGTCACCCGGCGAGGTCAGCCGCCAAGCGCACCGCCCGGGGACGGCGGCTGGCCCTGGGCCACCATCGGGTCGGTGTTGAGGTGGATGACGCCGTAGTCGTACGCGTGCCGCCGGTAGACGACACTGGGTTCCTTGGTCTCGGAGTCGACGAACAGATAGAAGTCGTGCCCCACCAGCTCCATCTCGTAGAGAGCCTGGTCCAGGGTCATGGGGGCGGCGACGTGGGTCTTCTCGCGGACGACGAGGGGGCCTTCGCCCTTGACCTCCAGCGAGCCGATCCTCTTGGTCGGCACCGCGTCCGGCTCTTCCTCGCGGACGGCGGCGCCGTTGCCGTTCAGCGTGGCCACGCCCGGGACGTGGTCCGCGACCTCGGCTGCCGTCAGCCGGCCCGCGCCTCGGCGCGTGTACCGCTTGTCGTGCTGCTTGCGCAGCCGGGCCTCCAGTTTGTCCGCCGCCAGGTCGAGCGCCGCGTACGGATCGCTGGCCGATGCCTCCGCCCGGATGACCGGACCACGGGAGCGGAGCGTGATCTCCACCCGGTCGGAACGGTCCGCCTGTCGGGGGTTGGGCTCCTTGGACACCTCGACGTCGAGGCTAATCACCTTGCCATCGAGCTTCTGGATCTTGTCCAGCTTCAGCTTCTCGGCCACGTGCTTGCGGAACCGCTCGGGCACCTCGGTCTTGCGGCCCTTGACGACGATGTCCACGCAGAACTCCGTTCCCGGATCGCTCCGCTCCAGTGGCGGAGCATCTCCCTTGTGCACCAGGTCCCGGTGGGCCCCGGGACCTCGGACTTGGTGACGTCCACCTCCTCCCCCGCGGGCGAGATCTCCGCCCCACCGGCCCGGGCAATTACGGAAACCCGTGGCACGGCATTCGGATAAGTGAGGTGTGGCCTGCGCCTTTCCCTCACAACCGAACATATCTCGCTCGGCCGGATGTCGTCACCCTCTACTGCCACATACCTCCGTTCCGGTGAATTGACCCTCTCATTACCTGCAACGACGCAGGTCAGCGGTCAGTTCCGGTTTATGGGAAAGCGGCGGGCGTCGCCGCGACCACCGCCGCGCACACCACGTCGACCAGGCCGTCCGGCCCCGCCCTTCGCTTCCTGGCAGCACATGCCTCAGTCCTTTCCCGGGAGGGAGCCGTGTACACGGCCGTCACTCGCGCGCCTTCCTCGGGGGGTCCCCCTCCCTCCCCCTCCCCACCCACCCCCGTCCCCACCCCCACCCGCACAGCCCGCGCCCCCTCCGCCAGCGAAGCCCCGGTCGTCATCAGGTCATCGACCAGCACCACGGCCCTCCCCCGCAGCAGCCCCGCCCCACCGGGCGCCACGGTCAACGCGCCCGCGAGGTTCTCCAGACGCTGCCGCGAGTCCAGTCCCGCCTGGTCGGCCACGGCCCGCCGCTGCCGCAGCGCCGCGAGCACCCGCGCCGACGTCCCGGTCCGCCGCAGTTCCCCCGCCGCGGCCAGCGCGATCCGCCGTACGGGGTCATGCCCCCGCGCCCGAACGGCCGCCCGCGCCGACGGCACGGGCACGAGCAGCACCTCGCCGCCAACGGCGCCCTGACCGCCGTACGCCGCACCACCCCGCTCTCCCCGGTCGCCCTGCTCCGCCCGGTCCCTCCACGCCCTCACAAGCCCCGCCCGCACGGCGCCCGCCAAAGCCACGCCCAGTGGCCGGGCGAGTGCCAGCGCGCCCCGCTCCTTGTGGGCCAGCAACACCGCACGCACCTCGTCCGAGTACCCCGCCGCCGCGTACACCACCGGCAACCCGGGCGGCTCCGGCTCGGGCCGCACCCGGCGCGGCTCGACTCCGCTCAGGGCCGCACGGCACTCCGGGCAGAGCAGCGTGCGCGGCCGTCCACAGCCTCCGCAGTCGTCCGGCAGCACCAGGTCGGTGAGGTCCCGCCACAACCCCCGCATGGCGACCACTCTGCCAACGTCCGTCTCGTCCGGCCACCCCTGTGGATAACCCTTGTGGATAACTCGTCGACCAGGGCGGGAAGGAGAAAACGCCCCCGGACGTCACCCGGGATAAACCGGCGCCGCCCCTTCCTTGACCACCTTCTGCCACTGTGTCCCGGACTCCATCCGCACGATCCCGTCCTCCGACGAGAACGCCACCAGCGGCAGCCGCTCGTCCTCGGACGCGGCGATCTCCCGCACGCCGGTCAGGGCGTCGGGCGCGGGCCCTTCCGGGACGGAGCCGTCGACCTGGACGTAGCGCATCTGCTGCACGCCGTCCTCCTCGCGGCCGACGACGACGAGGCGGCTGTCACCGGCCCACGACATGGCGGTGA
Organism: Streptomyces sp. NPDC006997; assembly: GCF_040635175.1. NCBI lineage: Bacteria > Bacillati > Actinomycetota > Actinomycetes > Kitasatosporales > Streptomycetaceae > Streptomyces > Streptomyces sp. NPDC006997. The sequence goes on along the minus strand of NZ_JBEYHH010000036.1, from coordinate 11,444 downwards.
CCTCGGACAGTTCGGGGGTCGCGGAGCGCAGTTCCCGGATCCACACCGCCCGCTGCTCTCCGACCCGCTCCCACTCGATCCGCCCGACGAGGAGTGACTGCTCGTCGTCCTTCTCGACGACGAGGGCGATCCGCACCCCGTCGGCGGCCACCCGCAGGGACTTGATACGGCCGTCGAGGCTGGGAGTGCGCACCTGGAGCGGCTCGCCCTTGCCGTCGCGCAGCATCAGCAGCCGCGGGTTGCCGGGGTCGCGGTCGGCGACCCACAGGTTGCCGTGCGCGTCCCAGCTGGGCGCCGTGAGCCGGTCGGCCTCGGTCTTGCCCGCACTGAGCAGCACGGGGTCGCCGAGGGAGCCGCCGGAGGCGAGTGAGCCGACGTAGAGGGCCTTGCCGTCGAGTCCGACCCCGGCGGCGGTGTGTTCGTCCCGCGCGACCGCGGCCGACCGCAGGGAGGCGACGCCTTCGCCGAGCGCGCCCGGTACGGCCTCGGGGCTGGTGGTGCTGGTGGTGCTGGTGGCCCCGCTGTCGGCGGGGATGCGGACGAGCCGGTGCTTGCCGTCGAGGAAGTACAGGTAGTCGGCGTGCCGTGCCGAGCCGACGGCCGCGACGGCGGAGGCGCGGTCCTCGCGCAGCTCGCACAGTTTCCGGTCGCCCGCGCGGAGCTCGACCTCGTCCACCGCGGGGGTGAGGTTCTGCAGGGTGAACAGCAGTTGGGCGGCCATCTCGTTGCACTTGGCGGAGCCGACCCGCGCGGCCTTGCCGTTGAGCGGCACGGTCAGCCGGTTCTGCTCGTCGGGGGTCAGGACGGCCCCCTTCGGCAGCGCCGTGCCGGTCGGGAAACTCGACCTGACGACGTCACCGAGCCAGTTGGTGGGCCCGTTGAGCAGCGAGTGCACGACGTGGGTCATGGGGGCCACGCGGCGGCGCACGTACACGGGGTCGGCGACGGCGGCCGGCTGTGCGCCGGTCCCGGCCTCCGGGTCGGCGGCGTTGGAGGCGAAGTAGTACTTGTTGACGGACATGTAGTTGCGCTGGAAGTCCGACTCACCGATGACGATGCCCTGCGGCAGTCCGTCGATGCGCCACTGCTCGCTCTTCTTCTCCCGGATGAGGCGCACCTGTCGGCTGTACTGCCCGTCGGCGGGCGCGTACGACTGCTGCGCGTCCACCAGGGCGATCTTGGTGCCGGTGAGGGTGAAGGAGTAGTCGTCGTCGTCCTCGACGTCGCCGGTGAGGTCGGTCGCGGTGTCGGGTCCGTTGGCGAGCACGGTGGTGGACAGTTCGGGGCGCCAGTTGCGCGCGGCGTTGTCGGTCAGGTACTGGCGTGCCGTCTCGTACTGCGGGTCGTCGCTGGTCAGGGCCTCCAGGAAGCCCTGCATGATCTCGGAGGGCTCGGCGTCCTCCCGGGGCGGCATCGCGAAGACGCGCACCTGGGTGTCCTGCCGCGGGGTGGACTCCACGTCCCGCAGGTCCCCGTGGTCCGGCATGGAGGCGCACCCCGCCAGCAGGACGACACCGCAGGCGGCGTACGCCAGCGCTCGCCCCGGTGCCCGCCGGGCGGCGCCTCCCGCGCGCTCAGTGCCCACGAACAGCCTCTCCTCCGCGGTCAGCGCCCACGAAATGCCTCCCCTTGTCCCCGGGGCTGCTCCGCCCCGGTGTCGGCTCCCCCGGCGTCCGGGCGGTCCAGAGCGGTCCCGTGCGGGGGCTGTACGGTCCCGTGCGGGGGCTGTACGGCGGCGGGGCGGGCCACCACGCGCGCGCCGCTGCCGGGCAGCGCGGTCGGGTCGGCCGCCGGGGTGACGGACCCGAGTCGGGCCGCGGCTATCGGGTCGCGGGGCGGGACCTGTCCGCTGCCGGTGGCCTGGGCGGGGACGGTCGCGGTCTTCTGTCCGTCGCGCGCGGTAGCGCCGTCAGCAAGTCCTCCGCTGGGTCCCCGGTTGGGCCCTCGACTGCCGCGGGAGTCCTTGGGTTCCAGCGGTATGGGTGAGCCCCGCAGCGGCTCGTCCGCGGTCCGCGGCAGAGTCAGCCGGAACTGTGAGCCGCCGCCCGGCTCGCCCCACGCCTGGAGCCAGCCGCCGTGCAGCCGCGCGTCCTCCAGGGCGATGGACAGGCCGAGGCCGGTTCCGCCGGTGGTACGCGCGCGTGCCGGGTCGGCCCGCCAGAAGCGGCTGAAGACGCGGGTGGCCTCGCCGGGCTTGAGCCCGACGCCGTAGTCGCGTACGGCGACGGCGACGGCGCCGCCCGCGGAGGCGAGCTTGACGACGACGTCGCGCCCTTCGCCGTGCTCGACGGCGTTGACGACGAGGTTGCGCAGGACGCGTTCCACGCGCCGGGCGTCGGCCTCCGCGACGACGGGCTGCTGGTCGCCCAGCACCCGTATCCGGGTGCCCTTGCGTTCGGCGAGCGGTTCGGCGCCGCTGACGACCCGCCGTACGACCTCCCTGAGGTCTATCGGCTCGGCCTCCAGTGCCGCCGCGCCCGCGTCGAAGCGGCTGATCTCCAGCAGGTCCGACAGCAGCGACTCGAACCGGTCCAGCTGGTCGGCGAGCAGTTCCGCCGACCGCGAGGTGACCGGGTCGAAGTCCTCGCGCGCCTCGTGGATGACGTCCGCGGCCATCCGTACGGTCGTCAGCGGTGTCCGCAGCTCGTGCGAGACGTCCGACACGAACCGCCGCTGCATCCGTGACAGGTCCTCCAGTTGCTGGATCTTCAGCTGGAGGTTCTGCGCCATCTTGTTGAACGCTTCGCCGAGCCGTGCGATGTCGTCCTCGCCGGTGACCTTCATACGTTCCTGGAGGCGCCCGGCGGACAGTCGCTCGGCGATGCCCGCGGCCATCCTCACCGGCGTGACGACCTGCCGTACCACCAGCCAGGCGATCGCCCCGAGCAGGACGACGACGAACAGTCCGGCGGTCGCCAGGGTGCCCTTGACCAGGCTCAGCGACTTCTCCTCCTGGGTGAGCGGGAAGAGGTAGTACAGCTCGTAGGGGTCGCCGTTGGGGTCCTCGACCTGTTTGCCGATGACGAGGGCGGGCTGGGAGGGCTTGTCGCCGTCGAGGTAGACGATGCGGGTGTAGCTCTGCGCGGCGACGGAGCCGCTGTTGACGCGGGCGCGCAGGTCGGCGGGCACGCTCTTGTGGTCGACGCCGCCGGAGGCGCGCGGTCCGCGTCCGCCGCCGCTGTCGTCGCCGGTGGGCAGGGTGACCACGTCGAAGGCACCCTGGCCGCCGCTGGAGAGCGAGGAGACGAGGTCGCTCATCCACTGGATGACGTTCTGGGAGGACTGGCCGTCCACCGGGACCGGTTTCTCCCCGGCCGCGCCGCCCGCCTCGTCGGCTCGCTGCTTGGCCACGGCGAACCCGCCGGTGGCCTGGCTCTGCGACGCCTTGACCTTGGCGTCGAGCAGCCCGTTGCGTACCTGTCCGATGACGACGAAGCCGAGCAGCAGGACGACGCCGAGCGACATCAGCAGGGTGGTGGCGACGACCTTGAGCTGGATGTTGCGGCGCCACAGCCGCATGACGGGCAGCAGGGGTCGGCGCACCCAGCGTATGAGCAGCCGCAGGACGGGACTGCCCTGTACGCCGCCCTGCAGCAGTCCGCCCTCCAGGAGGCTTCGCCAGCGGGAGCCTGGCCGGTCCGGGCCGACAGGCCGCCCCGCGCGGGCCCCGGACCGGCCGGGCGCCGAAGCGGCACTGTCACCGGACATGTCAGCTCGGCCCCGCCTTGTACCCGACACCACGGACGGTCACCACGATCTCCGGCCGCTCGGGGTCCTTCTCGACCTTGGAGCGCAACCGTTGCACGTGCACGTTGACCAGCCGGGTGTCCGCCGCGTGCCGGTAGCCCCAGACCTGCTCCAGGAGCACCTCCCGGGTGAACACCTGCCACGGCTTGCGCGCGAGCGCCACCAGCAGGTCGAACTCCAGCGGCGTCAGCGCGATGGACTGCCCGTCCCGCTTCACGGAGTGCCCGGCCACGTCGATGACCAGGTCACCGATGGCGAGCTGCTCGGGTGCCGGTTCCTCGGACCTGCGCAGCCTGGCCCGGATCCGGGCCACCAGCTCCTTCGGCTTGAACGGCTTCACGATGTAGTCGTCGGCCCCGGACTCCAGGCCCACCACCACGTCGACGGTGTCGCTCTTGGCCGTGAGCATCACGATCGGAACCCCGGACTCCGCCCTGATCAGACGGCACACCTCGATCCCGTCACGCCCCGGCAGCATCAGGTCCAGCAGCACAAGGTCCGGTTTGGCCTCGCGAAAAGCGGCCAGCGCCTTGTCGCCGTCGGCTACGAAAGACGGCTCAAAACCCTCACCACGCAGCACAATGCCGAGCATCTCGGCCAGTGCGGTGTCGTCGTCGACGACAAGGACTCGTCCCTTCATAAACGACATCATCCCATTAGCTAATCGTTACCTGGCGTGACCTGGCACACAGCTCGGCGAGTGCCTCGCCCGTCACGGGTGAGACGACGCCCTCCTCGGTGACGATCGCCGTCACCAGTTCGGGCGGTGTCACGTCGAACGCCGGGTTGTACGCCTGGGTCCCCAGGGGTGCCACCGGTATCCCGCCTCCCGCTCCGGCCACCGGCACCTGAGGTGCTGTGATCTCGGTCACTTCGAATCCGGGGCGCTGTTCCACCTCGATGGACGCCCCGTCCAGCGTGTCCGCGTCCACCGTCGTGGCGGGCGCCACCACGATGAACGGCACGTGGTGGTACCGGGCGAGCACCGCGAGCGGATAGCTCCCCACCTTGTTCGCCACCGAGCCGTCGGCCGCGATCCGGTCGGCACCGACCAGCACCGCGTCCACCTCCCCGGCCGCGAACAGCGAACCCGCCGCGTTGTCGGTGAGCAAGGTGTACGCCATGTCGTTGCGCGCCGCCTCGTACGCCGTCAGGCGAGCACCTTGCAGCAAAGGACGCGTTTCGTCCACCCACAGCCGCCGTAGCTCCCCCCGCCGGTGCGCCGCGAGCGCCACCGCGAAGGCCGTGCCCTCCCCGCCCGACACCAGCGCCCCGGTGTTGCAGTGCGTGAGGATCCGGTACCCGCCGCCGGGCAGCAGCTCCTCCAGCAGGGCCAGCCCGTGCGCCGCCATCCTGGCGCTGGCCTCGGCGTCCTCGCGGTGCAGCTGCCGCGCCGCCGCCAGCGCCGCCGCGGCGGCCCGCTCGGCGTCCTCGCCCCGCGCGAGCGCGGCGTGGTGGGCGGCCTGGGCCCTGCGCACCCCCACGGAGAGGTTGACCGCGGTGGGCCGGGCACCCGCCAGCGCCGCCGCCGCGTCGTCCACGTCGAAGCCGCGGACGGCGGCGAGCGCGACACCGTAGGCGCCCGCGATGCCGAGCACCGGCGCCCCGCGCACGGCGAGCGAACGGATCGCCTCCACCAGCGCGGGCGCGTCCGTACAGACCAGCTCGACCTCCTCGGCCGGCAGCCGCGTCTGGTCCAACAGGACCAGAACAGGGCCTTCAGGTGGTTCTTCCCAACGGAGTACCGGTATTCCGGTCGGCCGCTTGTCCTCGCCGGATTGCGCCTGCTGATCAGCCATGCCGTCAGTCTGCCCGCTAACCGGCGGACAATTGAAGGTGCACAGCCCCTACCTCGGCCGGTCACTCCCCGACCACCCCATGGCACGATGTTGGCCAACCTGCCGCCGCACCCGCGGACGGGCACCGTGAAGGAGCGACGATGAACGACACTCCGGGCTGGGCCTCGCCCGGATCCGCCCCGTCGGACGGCCAGCAACCGGGCACCCCCGGCTCCAGCGGCCCGGCCGACCGCCCCGACGACGCGCCGCCGCCCGCGGCGCCCACGGAGCAGCCGGGCACGGACCCACAGGGCCCCGGTTCGAAGTGGTCCAAGGAGCAGCCGCCCCCCGCGCAGTGGTCCGCCCCTACAGGCCCGCAGGGCCCCGCCCAGGCGCCCCCGCCACCGCCCCCCGGCCCCGGCTGGGGCAGCCAGCCCCCCGGCGGCCACAGCGGCGGCCAGGGCGGCTGGGGCACCCCGGGCGGACACGGCGGCCCGGGCGGCGGATACGGCGGGGCCTGGGGCGCCGGCTGGGGCGGCCCCCCGCCCGCCGCCAAGCCCGGCGTGATCCCGCTGCGCCCCCTCGGCGTCGGCGAGATCCTCGACGGCGCCGTCTCCACCATGCGCACCTACTGGCGCACGGTGCTCGGCATCTCGCTGACCGTCGCCGTCCTCACCGAGGTCATCGCCATCCTCGTCCAGGGCTTCTTCCTGAACGACTACGCCGACACCTCGGCCCTCGACGACCCCAGCGCCACCTTCGACGAACTCGCCAGCGCCATGGGCAGCGCCCTGCTCGGCTCCGGCGTCGTCTTCGTGATCTCGCTCATCGGCACCGTCATCGCCACCGCCCTGCTCACCACCGTCACCAGCCGCGCCGTCCTCGGCCGCCCGGTGACCACCGGCGAGGCATGGCGCGACGCCCGCCCCCAGGTGCTGAAACTCTTCGGCCTGCTCATCCTGCTGCTGCTCATCGCCATCGGGATCACCGTCGTCGGCGCGCTGCCCGGCCTGCTGATCACCCTCCTGGGCGACGGCACCGCGGGCGCCGTGCTCATCGTCCTGGGCAGCCTCAGCGGCGGCGTCGTCGCCCTGTGGCTGATGATCCGCTTCTCCCTGGCCTCGCCCGCGCTCATGCTGGAGAAGCAGGGCATCAAGAAGGCGATGGCCCGCTCCACGAAGCTGGTCCGCGGCTCCTGGTGGCGGGTCTTCGGCATCCAGCTGCTCGCCGCGATCATCGCGAACATCGTCGCGGCGATCGTCGTCATCCCCTTCACCTTCCTGGCCGCCGCCCTCAGCGGCGACGGCGTCGGCAGCTTCCTCAACGGCACCGGCGACTTCGGCTGGACGTTCCTCGTCGTCAGCGGCATCGGCTCGGTGATCGGCTCCATGATCACCCTCCCGATCACGGCCGGCGTCACCGTCCTGCTCTACATCGACCAGCGCATCCGCCGCGAGGCCCTCGACCTCGAACTGTCCCGCGCCGCAGGCGTCCAGTACCCCGCCCCCGGCACCACCCCCGGGAGCTGATGCGGTGATCCTCGCCGGGGGAGTCCTCACAGCACTACCGGCAGCCCTGCCGCACACCGCACACCAGGCCGTACGGTCCCTGCTGGCCGCCGACGACGAGCCACCGCTGACGATCCCCCGCGACCCCGCGCGGGACGCGGCCCGCCGTGAGCTGTCCAAGCGGATGTACCACGAGGACGACCCCGGCCTGTTCCAGCGCGCCCTCGACGCCTTCTGGGGCTGGCTCGACGATCTCCTCAGCAGCGCGGCCTCCGTGACACCCGGCGGCACCGTCGGCCTGGTCGTCATCGCCCTGGCCGTCCTCGCGGTGCTCGGCGCCCTGTGGTGGCGCCTGGGCACCCCGCACCGCGAACCCGCCACCTCCACCACCCTGTTCGACGACCGCCCCCGCAGCGCCGCCGACCACCGCGCCACCGCCGAGGCACACGCCGCCCAACGCCACTGGAACCAGGCCCTCCAGGAACGCGTCCGCGCCGTCGTCCGCGCCCTCGAAGAACGCGCCCTCCTCGACCCCCGTCCCGGCCGCACCGCCGACGAGGCAGCCGCCGAAGCGGGCCGCGCCCTGCCCGACCACGCCGACCGGCTCCGCGCCGCCGCCCGCGACTTCGACGACGTCACATACGGCGGCCGCTCCGCCACCGAAGAGTCGTACCACCGCGCCACCACACTCGACCGCGACCTGGACCGCGCCAAACCACGGCTCACCACCAGCGCCCACAGCACGGACAGCACGGCCGACACCCGCAGGGGAGCCGCCGGATGACCACCGAGGCCACGAGCCCGCCCGCCTCGGCCTCCCCCACCGCCCGCCAGGTGTGGTCCCGCACGCGAGGCATCCTGCTCGCCGCCGTCCTCCTCCTCGTCGGCGCCACCGTGATCGCCGTCATCCGCTCCGACGCCAGACACGGCACCCTCGACCCGCGCTCGGCCGACCCCCAGGGCAGCCGCGCCGTCGCCGAACTCCTCGCCGACCGCGGCGTGTCCACCCGCGTCGTCACCACCCTGGCCGAGGCCCGCACCGTCGCCGCCCCCGACACCACCCTCCTGGTCGCCCTCCCCGACCTGCTGACACACCGTCAACAGGAGCTGCTGCACTCCTCCGTCGCCGGATCCGGCGCCCGCACCATCCTCATCGCCCCCGGCAGCCCCTCCGTCGGACGCCTCGCCCCCGGCACCACGACCGACCCCGCCACCAGCCTCGAATCGGCCCTCGACCCCGACTGCCCGCTGCCCGCCGCCCAGCGCGCGGGCACCGCCGACACCGGCGGAATGCGCTACCTCACCCCCCACCCCGACGCCGTCCGCTGCTACCCCAGCGACCGCCTCGCCACCCTCGTCCAGATCCCCGACCAGTCCGGCGACGGCGACACCATCGTCCTCGGCGCGCCCGACATCCTCTACAACGACCACCTCGACGAGCAGGGCAACGCCTCCCTCGCCCTCCAACTCCTCGGCTCCCGCCCCCATCTGGTCTGGTACCTCCCCTCACTCTCCGACGCCTCCGCCACCCCCGACGACGGCGACAGCAGCTTCTTCGACCTGCTCCCCTCCGGCTGGCTTTGGGGCACCCTGCAACTCTTCGTCGCCGCCGCCCTCGCCGCCCTCTGGCGGGCACGCCGACTCGGTCCCCTGGTACCCGAAAGACTCCCCGTCGCGATCCGCGCCTCCGAGACCGTCGAAGGCCGCGCCCGCCTCTACCACAAGGCGAACGCCCGTGACCGCGCCGCCGCCGCTCTCCGCTCCACCACCCGCACCCGCCTCGCCCCCCTCGTAGGCGTCCCCGTCCCCCAGGCGCACACACCCGAGGCCCTGCTCCCCGCCCTCTCCACCCACCTCCGCGGCAACGGCGACGGGCAGTACCTGCACACCCTCCTCTTCGGCCCGCCGCCCAGCGACGACACGGCCCTGATCGCCCTCACCGACCAACTCGACGCCCTCGAAAGAGAGGTACGCCGTCCATGATGGACCCGACCACTGACAACGCCGGGCAGCCCGGCGACCCGGGCGACGCCCGAGCCGCTCTGGAAGCCCTGCGCGCCGAGATCGCCAAGGCCGTGGTCGGCCAGGACCCCGCCGTCACCGGCCTCGTCGTCGCCCTCCTGTGCCGCGGCCACGTCCTCCTCGAAGGCGTCCCCGGCGTCGCCAAGACCCTCCTCGTCCGCGCCCTCGCCGCCGCCCTCGACATCGACACCAAGCGCGTCCAGTTCACCCCCGACCTGATGCCGAGCGACGTCACCGGCTCCCTCGTCTACGACACCCGCACCGCCGAGTTCTCCTTCCAGCCCGGCCCGGTCTTCACCAACCTCCTCCTCGCGGATGAGATCAACCGCACCCCTCCGAAGACCCAGTCGTCCCTCCTCGAAGCCATGGAGGAACGCCAGGTCACCGTCGACGGCACCCCCCGCCCCCTCCCCGACCCGTTCCTGGTCGCGGCCACCCAGAACCCGGTCGAATACGAGGGCACCTACCCCCTCCCCGAAGCCCAGCTCGACCGCTTCCTGCTCAAACTCACCATCCCCCTCCCCTCCCGCCAGGACGAGATCAACGTCCTCACCCGCCACGCCGAGGGCTTCAACCCCCGCGACCTGCACGCCGCGGGCGTACGCCCCGTAGCGGGCCCCGCGATCCTGGAAACGGCCCGCGCGGCGGTCGCCAAGACGACCGTCTCCCCCGAGATCACGGCCTACGTCGTCGACATCTGCCGCGCCACCCGCGAATCGCCGTCCCTCACCCTCGGCGTCTCCCCCCGCGGCGCCACCGCCCTCCTGGCGACCTCCCGCGCGTGGGCCTGGCTCACCGGCCGCGACTACGTCACACCCGACGACGTCAAGGCCCTCGCCCTGCCCACCCTCCGCCACCGCGTACAACTCCGCCCCGAAGCGGAGATGGAGGGCGTGACAGCCGACTCGGTCATCAACGCCGTCCTCGCCCACGTCCCGGTCCCCCGCTGATGGCCCTCACCGGACGTGCCGCACTCCTCGCGGCCCTCGGCTCCCTCCCCGTCGGCCTCTGGGACCCCAGCTGGACGGGCATCCTCACCGTCAACGCCCCCCTGGCCCTCGCCTGCGCCTGCGACTTCGCGCTCGCCGCCCCGGTACGACGCCTGCGCCTGACCCGCTCCGGTGACACGTCGGTCCGCCTGGGCGACCCCGCGGACGTCACCCTCACCCTGGCCAACCCGTCCCGCCGCCCCCTGCGCGCCCACCTCCGCGACGCCTGGCCCCCCAGCAGTTGGCAGCCCGGCACGGAGGTACCAGCCTCCCGCCACCGCGTCACCGTCCCCGCGGGCGAACGCCGCCGCGTCACCACCCGCCTACGCCCCACCCGCCGCGGCGACCGCCACGCCGACCGCGTCACGATCCGCTCCTACGGCCCCCTGGGCCTGCTGACCCGCCAGGGCACCCACCGCGTCCCCTGGACGGTCCGCGTCCTGCCACCCTTCACCAGCCGCAAACACCTCCCCTCCAAGCTCGCCCGCCTCCGCGAACTCGACGGCCGCACCAGCGTCCTCCAACGCGGCGAGGGCACCGAGTTCGACAGCCTCCGCGAATACGTCCCCGGCGACGACACCCGCTCCATCGACTGGCGCGCCACCGCCCGCCAGACAGCCGTCGCCGTGCGCACCTGGCGCCCCGAACGCGACCGCCACATCCTCCTGGTCCTCGACACCGGCCGCACCTCCGCGGGTCGCGTGGGCGACATCCCCCGCCTCGACGCCTCCATGGACGCCGCCCTCCTCCTCGCCGCCCTGGCCTCCCGCGCGGGCGACCGCGTCGACCTCCTCGCCTACGACCGTCAAGCCCGCGCCCTGGTCCAGGGCCGCACCGCAGGCGACGTCCTGCCTTCCCTGGTCAACGCCATGGCGACACTCGAACCCGAACTCGTCGAAACGGACGCCCGCGGCCTCACCGCCACAGCCCTCCGTACGGCCCCCCGCCGCTCCCTGATCGTCCTCCTCACCACCCTCGACGCGGCCCCGGTCGAAGAAGGCCTCCTCCCCGTCCTGACGAAGCTCACCCAACAACACACGGTCCTCCTGGCCTCTGTAGCCGACCCCCACGTCGCCCAGATGGCCAAGTCCCGAGGAACGACAGAGGCCGTCTACGAGGCCGCAGCCGCCGCCCAGGCCCAATCCGAGCGCCACCGCACCGCAGACCAACTCCGCCGCCACGGCGTCACCGTCGTCGACGCAACACCGGACGACCTGGCTCCAGCACTGGCCGACGCCTACCTGACCCTCAAGACATCGGGACGCCTGTAATCACGGCGGGGCTCTTCCCCTTGCAAGAAGGGCTCCGGAAACGCAGAAAGCCCCGCATCCGAAGATGCGGGGCTTCCCCAAAAATTGTTCGGCGGCGTCCTACTCTCCCACAGGGTCCCCCCTGCAGTA